>JAIXXA010000214.1 GCA_027490975.1 Rhodospirillaceae bacterium | reverse complement strand
GCAAAACGCCGCCCTCGACACGACCCGCTAGGCGCTGGCCGCGCAACTCGTCGCGAAAGGCCCCGAGATCGATCGTGACCAGATCGTCGGGCCGGCCCAGCAGCGGCACGGTGTGGCGCTGCGTGCGCGCAAGACTGCCGCGCAACTCGGGCTCGTAGTAGCCCGTGAACAGCCCGTCGCGCGCGTCGTTGTTCGACAGCGCAAACGGCACGAATTCGCGCTCGAAAAACGCGCGCGCTGTCGCCGGCGAAAGCGACGGCAGGACGGCGCAAAGCGCACGCCAATCGGCAACTTGGCCGCCCAGCGCATCGGGTCCGACGGTCTGCGTATCGGCAAGGCGCGCAAGGCGTGCACAGGTGCGCGCGAAAGCCGGCAACACATCTTCCACGCGGTCGGCATTCCAGCCCGGCAGATCGGCAAAGCGTTCCGGCGAAAGCACAAGGCGCGCCGCCGGTGCCTGGGCCGGTGCAGCCGGTGCGGGCATGGGTGTCGGTGCGCGCACGAGGGGCGTCGGTGCGGCAGCACAGCCCGCAAGCATAAGCGCAAAGAGGAGCGTGGCCGCCCGCATCGTTCGCAAGCGGTTTAGGCAGCGTCCTCGGTGCGGATCAGCAGCCAATTGGGATCGCGGCTGCGCGTGTCGCGCGAGAAGGTCCAAATGTCGGTGAGCTTCGTCACGCTTGCTGCCTCGCCGTCGATCGCCTTGCCGTCGGCGTCGCGCAGCACATTGACCTGCTCGGTCACGAACTTGACCGTGACTTCGGCAAAACGATCGGCCATGCGCAATACCACGATGTCGGCGCTCTGGATTCCGACCAACGTCGTCTCGAGAGTCTGTTTGGCGGATTGGCGACTCTGGATAGCCCCTGCAAAACCCGAATAGACGTCCGGCGCAAGCAAGGGCTTCAGCGTGGTCGTGTCGCCCTGGGCATAGGACATCAAGATCATTTCGAAAGCACCGCGCGCGCCCTCGACGAATTCGGCCGGCACGAAGCTCGGGTCGGCGCGGCGGATTTCTTCGAGGCCCAGCTGTAGGGCGGGGTCGTTCAACACGATCTTTGCGGGCGCTTCCGCGGGGCGGGCAGCACCCGGGAACGGCGTCACATTGTCCGGGATCTGCTCGGCACGCTCGGTCGTGAGATCCGCCGGGCGCTCGGGCGGGCGCCGGTTCCAGCGCTCGGCATCCTCGGCGCCCGTGCGCTTGCCCAAAATGCTGCGCAAGCGCAGCACCAAAAAGGCCGCAACCGCCGCAAAGAGCAAAATGTCCATTATTGCCATCGTGTCCATCCAAATCGGCACTTTTGCCGTATGTTTTTGCGGGCGCTTTCACAAGCGCGAGTGCAATAAATAAGCGCGCGGACGCACAGGAACAAGCGCCTTAGCCGGGATTCTTGCAATCCGACGGCCAAAGCGCCATTTTCCCGCTCGAAATGCTGCTCGTGCGCCATGGCCAGTCCGAATTCAACGCGGTTTACGCGCGAACCCGCGTCGATCCGGGAATTCCGGACCCGAAATTGACCGACGAAGGCCGCCGCCAGGCTGCCGAGGCTGCGGCCAGTCTCGCCGCCCACGGGGTTACGCGCGTGCTGGCCAGCCCCTATACGCGCGCCATCGAAACGGCCGAGATTATCGCGCGCAACCTCGGTGTCGGCATTGCGATCGAACCGCTGGTGCGCGAACGTGCGGCCTTCCATTGCGACATCGGCACGCCGCGCGAAGCGCTCAAGAACCGTTTTCCGGCGCTCGATTTTGCGCATCTCGACGATCCGTGGTGGCACGACCACGTGGCGCTGGGCTTCGAGGAAAGCGAAGCCCAAATCCACATGCGCGGGCAGCAGTTTCGGCGCGAGGCAGCGCAGCTGCCGGACCGCGACACGGTGGCGGTTGTCACACATTGGGGCTTCATCCGCGCCGTAACCGGCATCGAGGCCAAAAACGCCGAGATTCTGCGCTTGAGCTTCGTTTGATCGCGCGCAAGGGGGATTGAGCAAGGGGCGGACTTCATGTTACGCGCCTGTCTCGTTTTCCTCCGACCGGAGCTTGCCTTCCCATGACCAATCCCGCTGCCCCCGCCGAAGGCCCGGTTTTCGCGGTCCTGACCCAGTATCTCAAGGATCTGTCGTTCGAAAGCCCGCGTGCGCCCGACATTTTCCTGGCGCAAGACAAAAACCCGCAAGTGTCCGCCGACGTCAAGGTCGAGGCGCGTCCGCTCGGCCAGGACGTATACGAGGTCGAGCTTGCGATCGAGGCAAAGGCCATGACCGGCGAAGAGCCGGTTTTTATGATCGAGTGCCTGTACGCGGGCGTGTTCCAGCTTTCGGGCCTCGGCCAAGAACATCTCGGGCCATTTTTGATGATCGAATGCCCGCGCATGCTGTTTCCGTTTGCGCGCAACATCGTGGCGGACTCGACGCGCGAAGGCGGGTTCCCGCCGCTGCTGCTGCAGCCGGTGGATTTCGTCGAGCTCTACCGCAAACGCATCGCAGCCCAAGAGCCGCCGCCGGCCCCGTCGGCGCAAGGCCCGAGCTCGAAAATCATTCTGCCGAACTGAACGGAAGGCGCGCTTACGCGTTCCACAGCGCGTTTTTGAGCTTGCCGACCGCCGCCTGATGGGCGGCGAGTTCGGCCTCGTTCGGGGCAAAAACGCGCGGCGCGCGCGCGATCGCGGCCGGCACCGGGGCAGAAAGTTCGGGAGCCGCACCGGAAACGCGCGTTTCGCCCAACGCCATGCCAACTTGGCGCCCGCCAAGCAGCTCGAGATAGACTTGCGCGAGCAGTTCGGAATCGAGCAACGCGCCGTGCAGCGTGCGGTGCGTGTTGTCGATGCCGAAGCGCTTGCACAGCGCATCGAGCGAGGCGGGTGCGCCGGGAAATTTGCGCCGCGCCATCTGCACCGTATCGATCGCGCGCGCGATCGGGATGCGCTCGAAATTCGCGCGCCGCAATTCGGCGTTGATGAACCCGATGTCGAACTCGGCGTTGTGGATCACGAGTTTCGACTCGCCGATGAAGCCGAGAAAATCGGCCGCGATCATCGAAAAAAGCGGCGCACCGGCAAGCTTGGCGTTCGACAGACCGTGCACGGCAACCGCCTCGGCCGGCACTTCCATTTCCGGATCGAGCAGCGTGTGGAATTTCTGCCCGGTCGGCAGATGGTTCACAAGCTCGATGCAGGCGATCTCGACGATGCGCTGGGTTTTGGGATCGAGGCCGGTGGTCTCGGTATCGAGGACGATTTCGCGCATCAGAAAACCTGCCGTCGTTGCGGGGCTGCTTCTGCAAGTCGTAGCGCTTTTTTGAGCGCGCGCAAGGTCGCAAGCAAGCCGAGGCCCGAGGGGGCGACCAAATCGGCGCGCCGGCGTTTTTCGGCGTCGGGCATTTGGCGCGCGAGAATGCCCGCAAGCTTTGCTTCCGTCATGCCGGGGCGGCCAAGCGCGCGTTGGCGCTGCAGCATTGCCGAGGCCGACACGACCACGACAAAGTCGCAGCGCGTCGCGGACGCGGTTTCAAGCAGCAGCGGCACGTCGAGGCACACGACACGGCGGCGATTGCGCGCGTGCGCAGCAACGAAACGACGCCCGGCTTTTGCCGCCAGCGGATGCAAAATCGCCTCGAGCCGCCGCAACGCCGCAGGATCGGCAAACACGCGCTTTCCCAGTTTTTGCCTATCAACCGCACCGCCGGTTTCGACCCCCGGAAACGCAGCAGCAACCGGCGCGACCCCAACACCGTCGATTGCCAGCAACGCGTGGACCGCCGCATCGGCATCGTAGACGGGGATGCGCAGACGGCGCAGCAACCGAGCAGCCGTCGATTTGCCCATTGCGATCGAACCCGTGAGCCCGAGAACGCGCATGGCGATCGCTAGTCCGGCACGACGCCGTTGGCGCGCAAGAAGCCCAGCAGCGGCAGCAGCGGCAGACCGAGGATGGTGAAGAAATCGCCGTCGACACGCGAAAACAACTGGGCGCCCAGTCCTTCGAGCTGATAGGCGCCGACCGACAGGTATGCGTTTTCCCCGGCCGCGTCGAGATAACGCTCGATGAACACGGAATCGAGCGGGCGCATCGTCAAGCGTGCGGCCTCGACATGGTGCCAGACGCGGGTACCGTTGCGCATGGCGACGGCCGCGGTTTCGAGGCGATGCGTCTTGCCCGCCAAAGCCGTTAAGTGGGCTGCGGCGTGCGTGCGGTCGCTCGGTTTGTCGAACCAAACGCCGTTGCAATCGAGCATCTGGTCCGAGCCGATGACGATCGCACCCGGATGGCGCGCGGCCACGCGCCGCGCCTTGCTCTCGGCAAGTTTGATCGCAACGTCGGCCGCACTGGCCCCTTCGGCCTGCATTGCGCGCTTGATTTCGTCTTCGTCGATGCGCGCGGCATCGGTCGCAAATACGAGCCCGGCTTTTTCCATCATCGCGCGACGAAACGGGCTTTGCGACGCAAGCACCAAAGGCGGAGCGGTTTCATGCACGAGTGTGGTCACGTCGTCAGCCCTGCTTTGTCGCGCCGTTCCTGGACCATGGCGATGATGGCGGCCGAGGTTTCTTCGATCGACCGGCGCGCCACGTCGATGACGGGCCAGCCGCGCGCGGTGAAAAAGCGCCGCGCTTCGACGACTTCGCTGCGCACTTTTTCGAGATCCGTATAGTCCGTCTCGCGGCTTTCGTTGAGCATGTTCAGGCGGTTTCGGCGCAGTTGCACCAAAAGATTCGGATCGTTCGTGAGGCCCACGAAAAGCGGGCCGTTGTCCTTGGCGTGCAGACTTTCGATTTCGTCGGGCAAACGCACGCCAGGCACAAACGGCACGTTTGCAGCTTTGTAGCCGCGGTTGGCGAGATAGATGCAAGTCGGCGTTTTCGACGTGCGCGAGACGCCGACCAGGATGACTTCGGCGTCGCCCAGACCGTGCGCCGACTGGCCGTCGTCGTGCATCATGACCCAGTTGATCGCGTCGATGCGGCGGAAATAATCGGCATCGAGCGCGTGCTGGCGTCCCGGCAAATTGCGCGTCTTCAGTTTGAGATAGTTGGAAAGCGCACCCATCGTCGGATCGAGAACCGGCAGGCACGGCGTGCCCAAACGACGGCAGCCGGTTTCGAGCATGCCGCGCGTACGTTCTTCGATCAGCGTGAAAAACACGATGCCGGGATTGGCTTCGATGCCGGCAAGAACCTTCTCGAGCTGGCGTTCGGTGCGGATCATCGACCACATATGTTCGATGGGTTCGATGTTTTCGAATTGCGCCAAACACGCGCGCACAACCCCGTTCAAAGTTTCGCCGGTCGCGTCGGAAACGAGGTGAAGATGGAAACGCTTCATCTGGGGATTACACGCATAACCGGGGTAACAGGGGGTTTGGTCCACAGGCTCGATAAATCGTCCGCAATGTCGGTACAGGTCAAGTCGGCCTTTTGCACGCCTGGACAACGCGTCACGGTTTAGACCAGGAGCGGGGATAAATCGACCAAAGCCTTTTATCCCCGGTTTCCAAAAATCGATTGTCCCGGCTGAAACAGGCTCGCCAGTGCCGTTTTCCGCACTATCTTCAACGATCTGTACCGCAATCGATCCACATGCCGCCGTTCGAACGCGCGCGGCGCATAACGCTTGGGACAGATGCCCCTCCCCGCGATCCACAGGCACCCACTATCCTCAACTACCTTGTTTTATTTAAGATTCTTAAATGGTAGAGGGGGAGCAACGCCGCTACACTTGCGCCTCAACGATCCATAAACGAGCAGCCCGCAATGCCAAAAGACCCGACCAATCAAAAACCGTTCCTGCGTGCGTTGCGGGGCGAAATCCAAGAGCGGCCGTGTTTTTGGCTCATGCGCCAGGCCGGGAGATACCTGCCCGAATATCGCGAAACACGCGCCAAAGCCAATGGCTTCGTCGATTTGTGTTTGCGCCCGGATCTGGCAACCGAGATCACGCTGCAGCCATTGCGCCGCTACCACATGGATGCCGCAATTCTTTTTTCCGATATTCTGATGGTGCCTTACGGACTTGGCCAACCTTTGAGTTTCCGTGAAGGCGAGGGTCCGGTTCTCGAGCCGGTGCGCAATGCGGCAGCGATCGACCGCCTTGCGCAGAATCTTGGCGGCTTTAATGCCAAAGTCGCTCCGATCTACGAAACCGTATCGCGTGTGCAAGCAGGTTTGCCTGCCACAACTGCGCTGATCGGTTTTGCGGGCGCACCTTGGACGGTTGCGACCTACATGGTCGAAGGCGGAACAAGCAAAGATTTTGCGAATGTGCGCCTGCTGGCCTATCGCGACGAAGCAGCTTTTGCGCGCCTCATCGATTTGCTGGTAACGGCCACGATCGGTTATCTCGATCAGCAAGTCGCTGCCGGTGCCGAAGCGCTGCAATTGTTCGATACATGGGCCGGCGTTTTGCCGGAAGGCGAATATCGCAAATGGGTGATTGCACCTGCGGTCAAAATCGTGGCTGGTGTGCGCGCGAAACATCCCCATGTGCCGATCGTGTTCTTCCCAAAAGGTTCGGGGCTGCTGTATCGCGAAGCCGCGGCAATCGCCGGCGTAGATGCACTTGGCCTCGACACTTCGGTTCCGCTGGCATTCGCGCAGGAGCTGCAGAAACTCAAAACCGTGCAAGGAAATCTCGACCCAATCGCGCTTTGCGCCGGCGGGTCGGCTTTGACGGACGCAGCAACGCGCATTCTCGATGCGCTTGGCAAAGGTCCGTTCGTGTTCAATCTCGGGCACGGCGTCATTCCGCCCACACCGCCTGCCAATGTCGCCGAGCTTGCCGCGCTGATCGGCAAGTGGCGAGCCAAAGCCGCTTAAGCGCCTGACAAAAGCCTGCGCGCGCAAGGATCGATTTGGCAATGGAAAGAACGGCGATCGTTTTGTTCAACTTGGGCGGTCCGGACAACCAGGCGGCCGTACAGCCGTTTTTGTACAATCTTTTTTCGGACCCCGCGATCATCTCGCTGCCAAATCCGCTGCGCTGGCTCGTCGCGAAACTCGTGTCCAAACGGCGCGCCGTCAAAGCGCAAGGCATCTACGCGCAGATGGGCGGCGGCTCGCCGATTTTGCCGAATACGAACGCGCAAGCGCGCGCACTTGAAGCAGCGCTCGGCGATCTTGGGGGCACCGTCCGCTGCTTTCCGGCGATGCGTTACTGGCACCCGCTTACCGACGAAACAGCCAAGGATGTCGCGGCCTTTAAGCCAGACAGCATCGTGCTGCTGCCCCTCTATCCGCAATTCTCGACGACAACGACCGGCAGTTCCAAAAAAGCCTGGGACGCCGCAGCCGCGCGTATCGGTCTTGACGTGCCGACGCGCTATGCTTGCTGCTATCCGCAGCAATCGGGTTTGATCGACGCGTTGGCCGATCTCGTTGCTGGTAAGTATCGCGAGGCATCTTCGCACGGCAGACCGCGCGTGCTTTTTTCCGCGCACGGACTGCCGAAAAAGGTCGTGGCGGGCGGCGACCCCTATCAAGCACAGGTCGAAATGACGGCGGCACGCGTGGCCGAAAAGCTCGGCATTGCCGAGCTCGACTGGGTTGTGTGCTACCAAAGCCGCGTGGGCCCGCTCGAATGGATCGGCCCCTATACCGAAGACGAAATCGATCGTGCGGGCGCCGACAAGGTGCCGATCGTGCTCGCCCCCATCGCGTTCGTCTCCGAACATTCGGAAACGCTGGTCGAACTCGACATCGAGTATCGCGAACTTGCGCACGAGGTGGGCGTGCCGTTTTACGCGCGCGTTCCCACGGTCTCGACGCATCCGGCGTTCATTGCGGGGCTTGCCGCTATCGTGCGGGCGGCTGCCGGGCGCCCGGCCGGCGATTTTGCCGATGCAGGGCTGCCGCGCCTGTGCCCGGCCCATTGCCGCAAATGCGCGCTCGAGGTCGCATGATCGATTTCGTCAACGATTTCTACCTGTGGATCAAGTGGCTGCATGTCGTCGCGATCATCGCTTGGATGGCGGGCTTGCTCTATTTGCCGCGTCTCTTCGTCTACCACACGCAGGTGGCGGCAGGGTCGCCGACGTCGGAGCTGTTCAAGACGATGGAACGGCGGCTCATGCAGGCGATCATGACGCCGGCCATGGTCGCGGCCTGGCTGTTCGGCGGGCTCATGTTGATCGCACAGGATTGGAGCGGCGCCTGGTTGCATGCGAAGCTTGCAGCCGTTCTTGCCATGACGGGTCACCATTTTTTGCAGGAGCGGTGGCGACGTGCTTTTGCTGCCGACCGCAACCTGCATCCGACGCGCTTTTTCCGCATCCAAAACGAAGTGCCGACGCTGCTGATGCTGGCGATCGTGCTGCTGGTGATCGTCAAGCCCTTTTGAAACGGCGGTTTTTGCGCGATTGACAATCGCGGCGGATCGGCTAGATTGAGAGTCAATCGGGCGCTCGCCCGTCGTTTTGGCCGCTTCATTTGACGGCCATTCCCTTCGCCGCCGTTTCCTCGCGCTGAATAACGACCGTTGTGGCTTCGTGCCCGCGGCCCCGAATTCGGCTCCAGATCGGTTCGGCGCGCCTCCCCCAGAACCCGACTCGCCTCTTTCTTCGTATTTCCGCCCGCACACGCCGAACCTTCCAGCCCCAACCCCAGAGAACTTATGAATCTCCAAGAATTGAAGCGGAAAACGCCGGCCGAATTGCTGGCATTTGCCGAAGAATTGCAGATCGAATCCGCTTCGGCCCTGCGCAAGCAGGACATGATGTTCGCGATTCTGAAGCGCATGGCCGACAACGACGTCGCGATCTACGGCGACGGCGTGCTCGAAACCCTGTCCGACGGATTCGGCTTTCTGCGCAGCCCCGAAAGCAACTATCTGCCCGGGCCCGACGACATCTACATGACGCCGCAGCTCATCCGTCGCTATGGCCTGCGCACCGGCGACACAGTCGAAGGCCAGATCCGCGCGCCCAAAGACGGCGAGCGCTATTTCGCGCTGACGATGGTGCGCACGATCAATTTCGACGAGCCCGAGATTGCGCGCCACCGCATCAATTTCGACAATTTGACGCCGTTCTATCCGACGTCGCGTCTCAATCTCGAGTTCGGCGACGAGCCGGTCGAGGCACCCCCGCCGCCGAAGCCCAAGCCTGCGCGCCGGCCGCAGGGCGACGAGGAGGCCGTGGCGCTCAAGGGCACGTTGTCGGCGCGCCGCACCGAAGTGGTCAAGCGCGACAACGCGCCGAGCCAGCGCCGCGACATTACCGGCCGCATCATCGATCTCGTGTGCCCGCTCGGCAAAGGCCAGCGCGCCCTCGTGATCGCCCCGCCGCGCGTGGGCAAGACAGTGATGCTGCAGAACATCGCGCACTCGATCGCCCAGAACCATCCGGAAGTGTATCTGATCGTCCTGCTGATCGACGAACGGCCCGAAGAAGTGACCGACATGATCCGTTCGGTCAAAGGCGAGGTCGTGAGCTCGACCTTCGACGAG
>JAIXXA010000151.1 GCA_027490975.1 Rhodospirillaceae bacterium | reverse complement strand
CTCGGCCGTCTTTGCAATGTCCGGGCCTAAGCCAACTCCGCTTTGGCTCGCGGACACCTCGACTCACGCAGGTTGTTTCATGACTCTCAGTCTCGATTTTGCCAGTCTGCGCGCGGCCTACGCTTCCGGCCGCACACCCGAAGAGGTGATCGGCGAAATCTACGACCGTATCGCATCGCGTCCAGGCGACAGGACATGGCTCCATCTCGTACCGCGCGAGCAGACACTGGCTGCAGCTGCGGCGCTGAAATCGATCCCCCGCGATGCGCCGCTCTGGGGCATTCCTTTTGCGATCAAAGACAATATCGACCTCGCAGGAGCGCCGACAACGGCAGCCTGCCCGGACTTCAGCTACGTGCCGGCCGAATCCGCCGTTATTGTCGCAAAACTGGTCGCAGCGGGTGCGCTTCCGATCGGCAAGACCAATCTCGACCAGTTCGCGACAGGTCTCGTCGGCGTGCGCTCGCCTTATGGCGTGCCGGAAAATCCGTTCGACAAGCGCTATATCCCGGGCGGATCGTCGTCGGGTTCGGCCGTATCGGTCGCAGCTGGCCTCGTGTCGTTCGCCCTCGGCACCGACACGGCGGGCTCGGGCCGCGTGCCGGCAGGCTTCAACAACCTCGTCGGCTTGAAGCCGACCAAGGGGCTCTTCTCCACACGCGGCCTCGTCCCCGCCTGCCGCACGCTCGACGTGATTTCGATTTTTGCCCTCACGGTCGAAGATGCGCGCATAGCAGGCCAAGTCGCCGCCGCTTTCGATGCTGCTGACCCCTATTCGCGCGAAGCCGCGGCGCCCACGCTTTTCGACCGGCAAGAGGCACCGCACACGTTCCGCTTCGGCGTGCCGCAGGGCGAAGCCCTGGCGTTTTTCGGCGACGCGAGTGCGAAAGCGGTCTTTGCCGACGCGTGCGCGCGGCTTCAGAAGCTCGGCGGCATTGAAGTTCCGTTCGATTTTTCCGCACTCAACGAAACGGCCGCCCTTCTGTACGACGGCCCATGGGTCGCCGAACGTTATGCCGCGATCGAGACCTACATGCGCGACAAGCCGGAGGCGCTGCATCCGACCACGCGCGCCGTGATCGCCAACGCCACGCGTTTCGATGCGGTCGCGACTTTCAAAGCGCTCTATCGGCTCGAAGCGCTGAAGCGACGCGCCGCAGCCCTCTGGCGGGATCTCGACGTTATCGCCGTGCCGACGAGCGGGACAATCTTCACGCTCGAACAGCTGGCTGCCGAGCCGGTGCGCCACAATACCGAGCTCGGCTACTACACAAATTTTGTCAATCTGCTCGACATGTCGGCCCTTGCCGTTCCCGCCGCCATGCGCGCCGATGGCTTGCCGAGCGGCATCACGCTGATCGGCCCCGCTTTTGCCGACGGCAAACTTGCAGCCCTCGGTGCTGCCTTCCACCGCGACACCGGCCTGCCGATGGGTGCTACCGGTGTGCCGCAACCGGCACAAGAGGCCGCAGCACCTGCGAAGGGCTCTAGCGAAACCGTTCGGCTTGCTGTCGTCGGCGCACATCTCACCGGCATGCCGCTCAATTTCCAGCTCACCCAACTGAATGCCAAGCTCGTGCGCAGTGCCACGACCGCCAAACACTACCGGCTCTACGCCCTTGCCAACACGACTCCGCCCAAGCCGGCCTTGGTGCGCGTCGACAGTACGGGCGAAGCCATCGCGCTCGAAATCTGGGAGATGTCGCTAACGGCGTTCGGCAGTTTCGTCGCCGAAGTGCCGCCGCCGATGGCGATCGGTACGCTCGAGCTCGACGACGGCACCTGGTGCAAGGGTTTCGTGTGCGAGCCGGGGGCGTTGGCCGGCGCCGACGACATTACGGCGCATCGCGGCTGGCGCGCCTATCGCCAGCATCGCGACGCGCAAGGCACGGCCCAGCAATGAATCTCGACGCCTACACCCGCCACGAGCGCGTTCACATCGTCGGCATCGAGGACGGGCCGCTGCGCGGCACCGTGTTTTCGGCCAAAGACAATTTCGACGTCGCCGGCAAGCGCACGGGTGCCGGCAATCCGACCTGGCTGCAGACCCACAACAAAGCCACGCGCAGCGCGCCGGCCCTGCAGCTGCTGATCGATGCAGGCGCAACGCTGCTCGGCAAAACAACGATGGACGAAATCGCCTACGGACTCACCGGGCGCAATGCGCATTACGGCACGCCGCTCAATCCGGCTGCCCCCGAGCGCGTGCCCGGCGGCTCGTCGTCCGGATCGGCCTCGGCGGTTGCAGGGCGCGCCTGCGACTTTGCACTGGGCACGGACACCGGCGGATCGATCCGGGTGCCTGCGAGCTATTGCGGCCTTTTCGGCGTGCGGCCCACGCACGGGGCGATCCCCATCGAAGGCGTGGTACCGCTCGCCCCCAGCTTCGACACGGTCGGCTGGTTTGCGCGCGACGCCGACCTGCTGGAACGGGTCGGGCGGGCCCTGCTCGACGCCAAAACGCCGCCGCCCGAGCCCACGCGCCTGCTCGTGGCGACCGACACGATGCGCCTGATCGACCCCGCCGTGCACGTGGCTCTGTTGCCCTGGGTTGGGCGGGCAAAATCGTTTTTCGAAGAGACGTCCGATATCGATGTCGCTGGGCCTAACCTGACCGCGTGGTCGGACACGTTCCGCATGCTGTCGGGTGCGGAAGCATGGGCGTGCCATGGCGCGTGGATCGAACAGGTCGAGCCGCGCCTTGCCCCCGACGTTGCCGCGCGCTTCAAATTCGCAAAGTCGATCGACGCTGCGACCGTTGCCGCCCACCAGAAGCAACGCACGGCGATCTGCGCGCACATGGATGCGTTGCTCGCGCAGGGCACGATCCTATGCATGCCCACGGCCGCAACGCCCGCCCCTCTGCGCGACGCCGACGAAGCGGCATTCGACCGCGTGCGCCAGCGCACCTTGTTGCTCACGTGCATCGCCGGGCTCGCCGGCTTGCCGCAGATTTCGCTGCCTGCCGGCTTTGCCGACGACGCGCCCGTCGGCATCTCCTTCCTCGCCGCGCGCGGGCAAGACGCGATGCTGCTCAATTTCGTGAAACTTCTGACCATCCCCCACGCCGCGGAGCCGGACGAAGATGCCAAAAGCCAAGCCTAAAGCCGCCAGAGCCGCGCGCACGCCAGCCTACGACCGCGATCTTGTTGGCTACGGCCGCAATCCACCGCATGCGGCCTGGCCCAACAAGGCGCGCATCGCCGTCTCGTTCGTCGTGAATTACGAAGAGGGCGGCGAGCGTTCGATCCTGCACGGCGACAAGGAATCGGAAGTCTACCTGCAAGAGGTCGTGGGCCTCGCCCCGCGCCAAGGCAAGCGCGACGAGTCGGTCGAAAGCGTTTACGAATACGGCAGCCGTGCGGGCTTCTGGCGCATTCTGCGGGAGTTCGAACGCCGCCAGCTGCCCTTCACATCTTGGGCCGTCGGCATGGCGCTTCTGCGCCATCCGGAAGCCGCACGCGCCATGGTCGAAGGCGGCCACGAAGTGGCAAGCCACGGCTGGCGCTGGATCGACTACCAGAACATGCCGATCGCCGACGAGCGCAAACATTTCAAACTCGCGATCGACGCGATCAAGAAAACGACGGGTGTGGCGCCGGTTGGCTGGTACACGGGCCGACTGTCGCCCAACACGCGCCGCCTCGCGGTCGAGCACGGCATGCTCTACGACGGGGATGCCTACAACGACGACCTTCCCTACTGGACGAAAGTCGCGGGCAAAGGGCATCTCGTGGTGCCCTACACGCTCGACGTCAACGACATGAAATTCGGCACTGCCCAAGGCTTCAACACCGGCGACGACTGGTTCGCCTATGCGCGCGACGCGTTCGACACGCTCTACGCCGAGGGCGAAGAGACGCCCAAGATGATGTCGGTCGGCCTGCATCTGCGGCTGATCGGCCGCCCCGGCCGCATGCGCGCCCTGCAGCGTTTCATGGACCATATCGCCAAACACGACCGCGTTTGGGTCTGCCGGCGCATGGACATCGCGCGGCACTGGATCAAAACGCACCCTTACCGGGGTTGAAGGCACGTGGCCGAACTCGCCGTCTATTCGCGCTTCGTCGTAACGCTGCTCGCGATTCTGTCGCCTTTTTCGGCGATTCCCGTCTTTTTGGCGCTGACGGCGGGCCAAGACCAGAAATTCCGCACGCGAACGGCGGACATGGCGGCAACGACCGTGTTCGCCGTGCTCGTGGTCTCAGCCGTCACCGGCGATCTCTTGCTGCGCGTGATGGGAACCAGCCTCGACGCGTTCCGGGTCGGCGGCGGCATCGTGCTGTTCATCATGAGCCTGTCGATGCTGAACGCCAAGGTTTCGGGCGTCCAGCAGACCCAGGAAGAGACCGACGAAGCCGGCGGCAAATCCGTGCTCGGGGTCGTGCCCATCGGCATTCCGCTCCTGGTCGGCCCCGGTTCGATCTCTTCGACGATCATCGAAGCCAAGCGCACGCCCGACTTGGTGCATCTCGCCGCCGTGATCGGCTGCGTTGCCCTCGTGTGCCTTGCGGTTTGGGCGACGCTGCGCTTGGCCGATCCCATCGGCAAGCGGCTTGGCCGCACGGGCCTCAACATCCTCAACCGCATTTTCGGGCTCCTGCTGGCAGCCATCGCCGTGCAAATCGTTTCGGTCGGTCTGATCGGCCTGTTCCCGGTGCTCGCGGGCTTGCCCGTCTAGCGCAAAAGGATAAGCTGCCCCGTCTTTTGTTCTGCTGCCGATGGAGTATCCAATGGCGACGCCCCGGCCCTACACGACACAAAATTTCATCGTCCAGAAACCGCAAGCGGGAACGGCCATCGGCAGCGTGATCTCGGGCCAAGCGCGCGCGGCAATGGAAGTGGGTGCCGAAGTGCTGCAGAACGGCGGCAATGCCATCGACGCTGCCGTGTCGGCCGCCTTTGCATTGGCAGCGGTCGAGCCGTGGAACAGCGGCCTTGGCGGCATTGGCTACCTTTCGTACCGCGACGCTGCGACTGGCAAAACGCAGATCGTCGATTTTGGACCGTTGGCGCCGACCGGGCTCGATCCGTCGCATTTTCCGCTGACGGGACGAAAAGCGGGCGACCTTTTCGGCTGGCCCGAAGTCTTCGACAACCGCAATGTCCACGGGCCGCTCGCCGTTGCGATACCGGGCCAGGTCGACGGCTTGGCGCTCGCCCTCGAAAGATTCGGGACGATCCCGTGGGAAACGGCACTCGAACCGGCCGTGCGCTTGGCCGAGCGGGGCCTGCCGGTCGATTTTTGGACCACACTCAAGATCGCGAATGCCGCGCGCGAAATCGCGCGCTATCCCAGCACGGCCGAGATCTACCTCGACGACGGTTTGCCGCCCAGCCGTGAAACCGGCACAAGCGTGCCCTTCCTGCAGATGGGCGAACTGGCATCGACGCTGCGGCGCCTGCAACTCAAGGGCCCGCGCGACTTCTACGACGGCGTTCTGGCCGCCGACATCGCCGACGAACTGCAGAGTTTGGGCGGGGTCCTCACGCGAGCCGATCTTGCCGGCTACCGCGCCCGCATCGTCGAGCCCACTTTGTGCACCTATCGCGGCGCCGAGGTTGCGGCAGGCCCTGTCGGCACGGCGGGGCCGACGCTGGCGCGCGTGCTCGACCTGCTCTCGCCGCAACTCTTCCGCCCGTTCGGCGCCGATGCGGCAAGTTTCGTCGCCTATGCCGAGG
>JAIXXA010000115.1 GCA_027490975.1 Rhodospirillaceae bacterium | reverse complement strand
CTCGCGACCGGTACCACAAGCACTGGCACGACGCTTTCGGGCATCGAGAACGTCACCGGCGGCAGCGGCGCGGATACGCTCACCGGCGACGCAAGCGCCAACGTGCTCAGTGGCGGTGCGGGTGCCGACACGCTGGTCGGCGGCGGCGGCGTCGATACGGCCAATTACAGCGCCTCGGGTGCCGCCGTGACCGTCAATGTCGCGGCGGGAACGGGGAGCGGCGGCGATGCGCAAGGCGACACGCTCAACTCGATCGAGAACGTCGCGGGCTCGGCCTTCGCCGATACGCTGACGGGCGACGCGAACGCAAACATGCTCAGCGGCGATGCCGGCGACGATACGCTCGCGGGCGGTGCGGGCGCCGACACGTTGACGGGCGGCAGCGGCACCGACACGGCGAGCTACGCGGTCTCGACAACGGCAGTGAATGCAAACCTCGCGACAGGCATGGGTACGGTCGGCGACGCCGCCGGCGACGTATTCTCCGGCATCGAGAATCTGAACGGCGGCACGGCCGCCGACATCCTCACCGGCGACGCCAATGCGAACATTCTCACGGGCGGTGCCGGCAACGACTCGCTCACGGGCGGCGGCGGCGACGATCTTCTGGTCGGCGGTGCCGGTGCGGACACGCTGGTCGGCGGTGCCGGCATCGACACGACCAGCTACAGCGCTTCGAGTGCCGCCGTGACCGTGAACCTTGCCAGCGGCGCGGTGTCGGGCGGCGACGCGGCAAGCGACGTACTCTCGGGCATCGAGAACGTCACGGGCTCGGCGCTTGCCGACACGCTGACGGGCGATGCCAACGCCAACGTGATCGACGGCGGTGCGGGCAACGATTCGCTGGTCGGCGGTGCCGGTGCCGATACACTCGTCGGCGGTGCGGGCAGCGACCAGATCAGCTACGCGGCCTCGACGGCGGGTGTATCCGTCAATCTTGCGACCGGCCTGGGCGCTGGCGGCGATGCGGAAGGCGATTTACTGTCCGGCATCGAAACGGTCGTGGGCTCGACGCTCGCCGACACGCTGATCGGGAGCAGCGGCGCCGATCGTCTCGACGGCGGCACCGGCAACGACGTGATTGTCGGTGGTGCAGGTGCCGACACGATCGTCGGCGGTACGGGCAACGACCAGATCGACTATTCGGCCTCGACGGCAGGCGTTGCCGTCAATCTCGCCACGGGCCTTGGTACGGGCGGCGACGCGCAAGGCGACGTACTGTCGGGCATCGAGACCGTCATCGGTTCGGAGTTCGCCGACACGCTGACTGGTAGCGCCGGCGCCGACAGGCTCGAAGCGCGCGGCGGCGGTGATCTTCTGATCGGCGGTGCCGGTGCGGACACGCTGGTCGGCGGTGCGGGCATCGACACGGCCAATTACAGCGCTTCAAGCGCCGCTGTGACCGTCAATCTTGCCACCGGTGCAGGAACCGGCGGCGATGCGGCAAGCGATGTGCTCTCCGGCATCGAGAACGTCACGGGCTCGGCACTCGCCGATACGCTGACGGGCGACGTGAACGCCAACGTGATCGACGGCGGGGCCGGCAACGATTCGCTGGTCGGCGGCGCGGGTGCGGACACGATTGTCGGCGGGTCGGGCAACGACCAGATCAGCTATGCGACTTCGACCGCTGGCGTTGCGGTCAATCTTGCGATCGGTCTTGGCACCGGCGGCGATGCGCAAGGCGACGTGCTGTCCGGGATCGAAACGATCGTCGGCTCGACGCTCGCCGACACGCTCACGGGAAGCACCGGCGCCGACCGCTTCGACGGCAATACGGGCAACGACATAGTCGCGGGCGGTGCAGGTGCCGATACGCTGATCGGCGGCACGGGCATCGACACGGCCGACTACAAAGATTCAGGTGCCGCCGTAACGGTGAGCCTCACGGCAGGGACCGGCCTGGGCGGCGACGCGCAAGGCGATACGCTGGCGACGTTCGAAAACGTCACGGGCTCGGCCTTCGCCGACACATTGACAGGCGATACAGCCGCCAACGTGCTCGACGGTGGGGCTGGTGACGACACGCTGATCGGTGCCGCAGGAGCCGACACGCTCCTGGGTGGGGCCGGCTCCGACACCGCGAGCTATGCGACATCGACGGCGTCGGTCACGGCGAGCCTTGCGACCGGCATCGGTACGGTCGGCGATGCCAGCGGCGACGTGCTGTCGGGCATTGAGAATCTGACGGGCGGCAGCAACGCCGACACGCTGACGGGCGATGCGGGTGCCAACGTGATCGACGGCGGGGCCGGGAACGATTCGCTTGCGGGCGGCGCGGGTGCCGACACGCTCATCGGCGGGGTCGGCAACGACCAGATCAGCTATGCGACTTCGACGACCGGCGTATCGGTCAATCTTGCGACGGGCCTTGGGACCGGCGGCGATGCGGAAGGTGACGTGCTCTCCGGCATCGAAACGGTCGTGGGCTCGAGCCTTGCCGACACGCTGACGGGCAGCACGCTGGCCGATCGCCTCGACGGTGGTGGCGGCGACGATCTTCTGGTCGGCGGCCTGGGCTCGGACTCGCTGGTCGGCGGTACGGGCATCGACACGGCCGACTACAGCGCATCGACGGCCGCCGTCACCGTAAGCCTCACGGCCGGTACGGGTGTGGGCGGGACCGCGCAAGGCGACACGCTCGCCACGATCGAGAACGTCACGGGCTCCGCTTTCGCCGACACGCTCACGGGCGACGCCAACGCCAACATGCTCAGCGGCGGCGACGGCAACGACACGCTGAGCGGCATGGCCGGCAACGATCGGCTGTTCGGCGGGGCGGGCAACGACACGCTGATCGGTGGATCGGGCAGCGACACGCTGACAGGCGGGACGGGCACCGACACCGCGAGCTACTCGACCTCGACGGCAGCCGTCACCGCCAGTCTCGCGACCGGCACCGGCACGGTGGGCGATGCCAGCGGCGACGTGTTCGCCGAAATCGAAAATCTGACCGGCGGCAGTGGCGCCGACAATCTGACCGGCGACGGCAACGCGAATATTCTTGAAGGTCTTGCCGGCAACGACGTGCTGACCGGCGGGCTCGGCGACGACACGCTGATCGGCGGTGCGGGCAGCGACACGCTGGTGGGCGGTACGGGCATCGATACGGCAAGCTACGCGACCTCGACGACGGCCGTGACGGTGAGCCTTGCGACCGGCCTCGGTACGGCGGGCGATGCGAGCGGCGACGTGCTGTCGGGCATCGAGAATCTGACCGGCGGTTCGGCCAACGACACGCTGACGGGCGACGGCAACGCCAACCTGCTCGCCGGCGGGGCCGGCAACGATTCGCTGACGGGCGGCGCTGGCGACGACACGCTGGTCGGCGGTGCGGGCAGCGACACGCTTGCCGGCGGGACGGGCATCGACACGCTCGATTACGGCACGGCCGGCGGCGGCGTGAATGTGAGCCTTGCGGCCAACGCCGCATCGGGCAGCGACGCTTCGGGCGACAGCATCAGCGGCTTCGAGAACGTCGCGGGCAGCGCCAACGCCGATACGCTGACGGGCGACGCCAACGCCAACATGCTCGACGGGCGTGCGGGCAACGACACGCTGGTCGGCGGCCTCGGCGACGACACGCTCGCCGGCGGTGCGGGCAACGACCTTATCCAGGGCGGCGACGGCTCCGACCTCGCCTATTTCGGCGTCGGCATGGGCAACGACATCGTGCAAGGCGGCTTCGGCGCCAGCTGGATCGACACGATCTCGATCCAGGACGCGGCCGGCGGACCGGGTGCCGGCGGCTGGACCTTGGCCTTGAGCGACGGCACCGTGCTGACCGATGCGTCGGCGCACGGCACGATCGCGCTGGGCCAAGACGTGTCGGGCACGGTCGTGATGTCCGACGGAAGCGAACTCACCTTCGAAGGCGTCGAACGCTTCCAATGGTAGGGCCATACGTAGAGACCGTGCTGACGGCGACCAAAAAAGCGCGCGTGATTTTTAAAAGACTGTAGGTGCTGTTAACCTGACCGGGTTTTCTTGGACCAGGCTGATTGAGATAATCAGTTTGGAAAGGAACCCAGGAAGATGCCCAAGAAGCGAAATAACGCTGAACAGATCGTCACGAAGCTGCGGCAGATCGAAATGCTCGTGGCACAAGGCCGAACGATCGGCCAGACCTGCAAAGAGGCGGAGATATCCGAGCAGAGCTACGACCGCTGGCGCAACGAATACGGCGGTCTGGAGATCGAACAAGCCAAGCGGTTCAAGGAGCTCGAGCGCGAGAACGCCAGGCTGAAGCGTCTTGTTGCCGATCTGTCTCTTGAGAAGCAGATTCTTAAGGATGTTGCCGAGGGAGCCGAAGGCCAGCGCAGCTAAACTTATAGCGCCCGATCGGCGCTGGCAGGCGGTCGAGGCGATCCGACGGAAGTGCCGAGTGTCGGAACGTCATGCTTGCCGAATTGTTAGCCAACCGCGGGGAACCCAGCGCTATATCCCCACGGTCCGGGCTGACGAGGATGTGCTGACCAAAGCCATTGTCACCCTGGCATCTGAGTATGGGCGCTACGGCTATCGCCGGATCACCTTTTTGCCGGGGCACGCGCTCGCAGTGAGCGCTTTAGGCTCGAATGTCGAGGATCGACCCTCGACGCGTCGGGGGCGGTGATGCAGCCGCCGACAGCGTAAAATCTGCTTTGGACGACGCGACCGTCTCGATCGCCGCGCTCTGACCGCCAGGGACGACCTGAGCGCTCGAACTGCGCGCACCTGCAACGTCGGTCTTTTCACCGCCAGGGATTTTTTGGAGGCCGGAACCGCGCGCTTGGGGGATCGAGGCTGCCCCGCCGCCAGGTACGGTCTGTGAAATCGGTGGCAAGATATCAACCATCGTGTCTCTCTACCAAAACTCTGCTCTGCCAGTCTTAGCGTAAAATCGGCCTGACCTGACCGAGTTTATGAACCAAGCCTAATCTGTCCATATCTGCGACGGAAAACTGCCGCTCGACTGGGCCAGGCAGCGCGAACTATTCGCCAGCCTGCAGCGATAGATTCCCAACTGCCAGGGGCGCACGGAGGCAGGTTTGCCTCCGGCGTGTGCCTCAATCCCGGCAAGACCGCACGCGACAATCGCGCACAGAGAAACGCAGGTTTTTGCCCGCAGATTCGGGCAGAAACAGCGCTTCAGAGAATATCGAACCAAGGTCGTAATGCTCGAGAAGCGCCGTGTTTGCGGGCTTCTCGGCACCCGCAAAACCCCACTGTCGGTACGCGTGGGAAGGAATGGCGGAGGGGATGAGATTCGAACTCACGATGGGGTTTCCCCCATACACGCTTTCCAAGCGAGCGCCTTAAACCACTCGGCCACCCCTCCGCACGCGTGCGGTTCTATAGCAAAGACGCACGCTTTCGTCCAAGCCTGGGATCGGGGGGCGTCTTAGCGCCGATAGCCCAGGAGTTTGGCGCCGATCTGCAGGCAGGCCACGAGCGCCAGAATGCCCAAAAACAGCTGCACGGCCGCCCCTTGCGTGAAAATCGCGTAGTCGCCCTGCGAGATCGTCAAGGCGCGCCGGAAGCCAACTTCCATGCGGTCGCCGATCACCATCGCGAGCAAAAGCGGCGCCACGTCGTAGCGGAACTTGCGCAGGAGATAGCCCGCAATGCCGGCGACCGCCATGACCGTCAGTTCGAAGGACGACGCCTTCACCGAGAACACGCCGATCATGCACACGACCATGACCAAGGGTGCAAGATAGCCCATCGGCGTGCGCAGCAGCGACACGAACAGCCCGACGAGCGGCAGGTTCAGGAGCAGCAGAATGGCGTTGCCGATATACATCGACGCCACAAGGCCCCAGAACACGTCCGGCCGCTCGACGAGCAGCATGGGCCCGGGCTGCACATTGTGCACCATCAGCGCCGACAGCAGAATCGCCGTCGCCGGGATGGCCGGAATGCCGAGCACAAGGAGCGGGATCATCGCGGCCCCCGTCGTGGCGTTGTTGGCCGTTTCGGGACCTGCGAGGCCTGCGACGGCCCCCTTGCCGAATTCCTCGGGATGTTTCGAGAGCCGCTTTTCGACCGCGTAGGAAACGAAGGTCGAAACGATGTGGCTCACGCCGGGGACGAGGCCGAACACGAATCCGATGCCGGAGCCGCGCAGCACGGCCGGGGCCGCTTCGCGCGCTTCGGCGGCCGTCGGCAAAAGCTCGCGCAAGCTCGGCGTTTTCGGGCGCTGCAGAAGCCGCTCGTCGAGCGACAGCAGCAGCTCGGAAATGCCGAACAGGCCGATCGCGAGGGCCACGAAACTCATGCCGTCGATAAGCTCGAGGCTGCCGAACATGAAGCGCGGGGTGGCCGTGAGCTGGTCGAGGCCGATGGTGCCCAGCGCCAAGCCGGCGAGCACCATCGCAAGCGTTTTGACGGCCGGGCCCGTCGAAACAAACGCGACCACGAGAAGGGCCGTGGCCATCAAGACGGCCTCGGCGGCGGGCCCCACTTTGAGCATCGCTTCGGCGAGCATGGGGGCTGCGACCATGAGCCCCACGATCGACAGCGAGCCGCCCACGAAGCTGCCGACGGCCGCGATCGTGAGCGCACTGCCGGCCCGGCCTTTGCGCGCCATCTCGTGGCCGTCGATGCAGGTGACGATCGAGGCCGCTTCGCCCGGGACGCGCAGCAGGATCGAGGTCGTCGATCCGCCATACATCGCGCCGTAGAAGATGCCGGCCAGCATGATCACGGCCCCGGCCGGATCGAGCCCGAACGTGAGCGGCAGCAGCAGCGCCATGCCGGCGAGGGGCCCCAACCCCGGCAGCACGCCCACGATGGTGCCCCAGAAGCAGCCCACGAGGCACAAGAGCAGATTGGTCGGCGTAAGGGCGACCGCAAAACCGTTCATCAGATAGCCGAAGGATTCCACGCTAGCCTCCGCTGCCCAGAAGGCCCGCGGGCAAGCCCACGCCGAGGGCGACGCTGAAGAGGCTCCACAGAATCGCGGCTCCCGCTGCGCCGCCGAGCGAAGCTGCGACCGGCTTCAAAACGCCCAAGCGCCAGAACACGAAGCCCAGGAACACCGCCACGGTCGGCACGAAGCCGAGCGGCTCGAAGGCGAAGCACGCGGCCAGCAAGGCGATGGCGCAGGCCAGCGCATTGCGCTCCCACAACGCGACAGATTCGTCTTCTGCCGCCCGTGCCCGCCAGGCGCGCAGCGCGCAGCCGATCCCCACGACGACGAGTGCGGCCCCCAGAAAGCGCGGCAAGGCGCCGGGCCCCGGCTCGGAAGCTGCGCGCGGCAGGGCCTGTGCCAGCCACAGATAGGTGCCGCCCGCGGCGGCGAGGAAGATCCCCACCGCCGCATCGCCGACCCATTGTTTTGTCTGGGGCGCCGGCATCGACGCGCCTATTGGCGCTGGATCCCAAGCGCCTGGGCGACCTTGCCCAATGCCTCGAGCTCGCCGCGGATCATCGCACTCGTTTGCGCCGATCCGCGCACGCGCACGCTTGCCCCTTGGCTTGCCATCGCTTCGCCGAACTTCGCGCTGCCGGCGGCAGCCGAGAAGGCGGCCTCGAGCCGGTCGAGGATGGGCTTGGGCGTGCGGGCGGGCGCGATGAGGCCCCACCACAAAACGGTTTCTTCGCCGCCCATGCCGAGCGAAGCAAGGCCCGCGGCCCCTGGCAGCGACGGATTGCCCTCGGCCGAGGTGAGCAGCGGGCATTTTGCGCGCCCGGCCTGCACATGCGGCAGGATCGGCGGCAGCGAGCCGCCATAGATGTCGACATGGCCGCCCAGGAAATTGCGCGCCGTTTCGCCGGCGCCGCCGAAGGGCACGGGCCGCACGCGCGCGCCTGCGGCCGCGAAGATGCGCTCGGCCGCAAGCTGCATGGTGCCGCCCACGCCGTCGTTGCCGTAGGTGTACTTGCCGGGGTTGGCTTTGACTTCGGCCAGGAACTGCGCGCCCGTGTCGGCCGGGAAGCTCGGCTGCACGCACAGCACGTACGACGAGAAGCCGATCGACATGACCGCGGCATAGCGCTCGGGCGTGTAGAGCACGTTCAGCGAATGCGGGCTCGTGGTCAGCGGCGAGTTCCAGATGAATCCCAACGTGTAGCCGTCGGGCTGGGCCGCGACGATCTGCGTGACGCCGACCGTGCCGCCGCCGCCGGCGCGGTTTTCGACGACGAGCTTCTGCTTGAACTCGGCCTCGACGATCTCGGCGAGCTGGCGGCCGAAGAGATCGGTGCCGCCGCCGGGCGGGGCGGGCACGATCAGCGTGATCGGCCGCGCGGGGTAGGCGGGCTGGGCTGCCGCGGGCAGGGCTGCAAGGGCCGCAAGTGCGGCGGCGGCGAAAGTTCTGGCGGACGCGAACATGGGCTTTTTCCTCCGTTTGCCTGTTTCTCTATTTTATGTCGATCGTGTAGCTGAAGCGCTCGGCCGCCCCGTAGGAGACGCGGAATTCGAGCGGCTGGCGGTCGGCGGCGAACACCGTGCGCTCGACGATCGCGACGGGCGCCTTGGGGGGCAGGCACAGCGCCTTGGCGATGTGCGCCGGCGCCTGGCCGAAGCGCAGATGCTCGCGCGCTTGGGCCACGATCTGGCCGCACGCCGTTTCGTAGAGCGGGTAGAGCAGATCGCCGAACGCGTCTTTGGCGAGATCGAGCAGGGGTGCAAAACGCCGGTGGGGCACGACGATTTCTTCGGCCAGCATCGGCGCCCCCTCGATCAGGCGCAGCCGGAACAATTCGATCGTGGCGGTACCAGCCGGGAGGGCCAAACGCCGCGCGGTCGCCGCGTCCGCCTTGCTTTTGCGGCGGGCGAGAAGTTTTGCGGTCGGCCGCAGCGGCGTGCCGTCGGCACGCGTATGCCGAAAAAAGCGGAACAGCATGTTGCCGAAATCGGCGCGCCGCACGAAGGTGCCGCGGCCCT
>JAIXXA010000004.1 GCA_027490975.1 Rhodospirillaceae bacterium | reverse complement strand
TGTCGGCTTCGATCAGGGGGGCCTGCTGACCGACGCCGTCGACCAGCATCCCCACGCCGTGGTTCTGCTGGACGAGATCGAGAAGGCCCATCCGGACGTTTACAACATCCTGCTGCAGGTCATGGACCACGGGAAACTGACGGACCACAACGGCAAGAACGTCGATTTCCGCAACGTGATCCTGATCATGACGACGAACGCAGGGGCGGCCGAACAGGCCAAGGCCGCGATCGGCTTCGGCAACGAGATGCGCACGGGCGAGGACGAAGAGGCGATCAAGCGCATGTTCACGCCGGAATTCCGTAACCGCCTCGACGCGACGGTCGCCTTTGCGCGCCTGTCGCAGGACACGATCCACAAGGTCGTCGACAAGTTCGTGGGGCAGCTCGAGCGCCAATTGGCCGACCGCCAAGTGGCCCTGCAGGTGTCCGACGAAGCGCGCACGTGGCTCGGCGAAAAGGGCTACGACGAGCTCTACGGGGCGCGTCCGCTCGGCCGCGTGATCCAGGAAAACATCAAGAAGCCGCTGGCCGACGAACTGCTGTTCGGCAAGCTCGCCAAGGGCGGCAAGGTGCGCGTGAAGGTCGAGAACGGCAAGCTTGCCTTCGACTACCCGCCGCCGGCCCCGCCCGAAAAAGGCGAGCCCAAAGTGCCGGCCCTGGCCGGCTAGCGGGGCGGCGGCGCAGGCCGCGCCTTACGCCTGCGGACCTGTCGATTTGAAGGGGCCGGCCGCGGCCAGCTCGCGGCAATGCGCTTCGACTGCGTGCGCCTCGTTTTCGCAGAAATCGCGCACGGCTTTGTCGAAGCCCGCGTCGCGCAGCCGGTGCGCGCTCCACGTCGCGACGGGCATGTAGCCGCGCTGGAGTTTGTGCTCGCCCTGCGCGCCCGCTTCGACGCGTGCGAGTTTTCGTTCGATCGCGAAATCGAGCGCTTGGTAGTAGCACGCCTCGAAATGCAGATGCTTGAAGTCGCCGGCACAGCCCCAATTGCGCCCGTAGAGCGTGTCGCCGCCGATGAGGTTGAGCGCACCCGCAACCCAGCGCCCGTCTTTGCGCGCCATCACGAGCAGCACCTTGTGCGCCATGCGCGCACCCAGCAGGTCGAAAAACGCGCGCGTGAGATACGGGCTGCCCCATTTGCGGTCGGAGGTGGAGATGTAGAACTCGAAAAACGCGTCCCAATGTTCGGGCAGAATCGCCTCGCCCGTGAGGCGCACGAGTTCGACGCCCATTTGCGCCACCTCGCGCCGCTCCTTGCGGATCGATTTGCGGCGCGAATGCGAGAGCTCGGCCAGGAACGCTTCGAAATCGGCGTAGCCGCGATTGGTCCAGTGGAACTGGAAACCGCGGCGCAGGATGAAGCCCGCATCGGCGAATATTCCGGCTTCTTCTTCCGTGCAGAAGGTCGCGTGCAGCGACGACACGTTGAGCCGCTTGGGCAGATCGGCCATCGCCGCCGCCAAAGCTTCGCGCACGCCGTCGGCAAAGGGGCCCGGGCGCACGAGCAGGCGCGGGCCAGGCACGGGCGTAAACGGCACGCAGACCTGCAGCTTCGGATAATAGCGCCCGCCGGCACGTCGATAGGCGTCGGCCCAGCTATGGTCGAACACGTATTCGCCGTAGGAATGGCCCTTGGCATACATCGGCACCGCCCCCACGAGCGTGCCGCTCGCGTCGCGCGCGACCAGATGATGCGGCTGCCAGCCGGTTTCGGCCGCGGCCGAGCCCGACTCCTCGACCGCGCTCAAAAACGCGTGCGACACAAACGGATTGTCGGCGCCCGCGCACGCGTCCCACTCGGCCGCCGCGACCGCATCGAGGCCTTCGATCGTCTCGAGCGACAGGTTGCGGTCGCCGTCGGCCATGCGTCAGGCAAGCTCGGCGACGGCTTCGATCTCGACCGCAACGCCGCGCGGCAGCGAGGGGGCGCCAACGGCCGCACGCGCGTGTTTGCCGGCCTCGCCGAACACGGCGACGATAAGATCGGAAGCGCCGTTGATGACTTGCGGCTGATCGACGAAATCGGGCGTGCAGTTCACGAAGCCGCCCAGGCGCACGACGCGCGAAATGCGGTCGAGATCGCCGCCGGCGGCCGCACGCAGCTGCGACAGGATGTTGACGGCGCACAGGCGTGCGGCGGCCTGGCCTTCTTCGATGCCGAATTCGCGGCCGAGCTTGCCGAGGAATTGCGGCTTGCCGTCCTGCAGGGTGATCTGGCCTGCGACGAACACGAGTTTGCCGCTGACCACGTAGGGAACGTAGTTGCCCGCAGGGGCGGCGGCTGCAGGCAGGACCAGGCCCAGTTCGGCCAGTCGGGCGTCGATTTTTCCGGGCATCGATTTCTCCAACGCGGGGGGGAACAAACGGCGGTGCCGTCTCGTTGGAACGTTAGCCGAGCGGCCTTGCGAATGCCAGGAGTCGCGATAGGATCGTGCCCATGCAGCGACGTTTGTTTTTGGTCTCGATTCTGGCCGCCGCAAGTGCGGCGAGCAGCACGCTTGCGCAGACCCGTGGCGCGTCGGCCTTCGCGGTCCCGCGCGACTACGCGATCGACGGCTATTTCGGCCGCGAAGCCGCGCCCGCCCGCCTCTTCCGCACGCAGAACGCGATCCGCTACGAGGCGCGCAGCGGCGCCGTTGCGCACACGGTCGTCGCCCGCCTCGACCGCGACGTCGCGTGGTTCGTGCTGCCGAGCCTGGGCCTCGCATTCCAGACCGACATGTCGGGCGTTGGCCTCAATCCGCGCGCGCTTGCGGGCGAGGGATTTCGCGAACAGTTCGTCGCGCGCGAAACCCATTCGGGGATCGCGATGTCGAAGCTGCGCTTGACGCGCACGGCGGCCGACCCGGCTTTCGACGGTTTCGCCTGGGTCGGCAACGAGGGCATTCTGTGGCGCCTGCAAGGGGCGGGCGAGGCGCAAGGCACGCCCGGCACGTTCGATTGGCGCTTCGAGAACGCCGCCCTCGGCACGCTCGATTCCGCCCTCTTCGAAGCCCCGCCGGGACGCATCGTGCCGGTGGCGGGCGACGCGTTGGCCGCGATGCTGCGGCGCTTCGGCCTCGTGCGCTGAGTTCGGTTCAGCCCGCGACCGCGCGCGGGACCGCCATCGCGGCGACCTGGCGCATCGAGTGCAGATGCGGCTGGAACCGGTCGAGCCCTTCTTTGATCGAGCCGGTTTTGGGAAACTCGATCCAGATCGACGACCACGCATTCACGCGCGCGAACAGATCTTCGACGATCGGGCGCGCGTCGCGGATATAGATGATCGCGGGCATTGCCTCGACGTAGAAATCCGTGCCGCCGACGGCGCGCCCGTAGAGCGCGCAGCCGTTGGCCGAATAGTTGCCGACGATCTTCGCGATGCGTTTGAGCGCTTCTTCGAGGTCGCGCACATGGCGCGTGAGATCCGCGTTGGCGATGATCGCCTGCACCGTGCGCAGATCGACGACCTGCGTGTGGCACTCGATCGTCCAGCGCCACAGCTTGCGCCAGATCTCGACCTTCACCATCGCGCGCAGCGATTCCTGCAGGATGGTTTCGTGCAGATTGAGCGGCATCATGCGGTTGGGCGCAATGCCCGATGCCACGAGTCGCGTCACGAGTTTCTCGTAGGTCGCGTCGAACATGCGCTTGTCTTTGATCACCTGCGGCTTGTAGCGCGCCAGGGCCGCGATGATCTGCTCGACGAAGCGGTCGCCCGAATCCTCGGGCGTGGGCAGCGGCCGCAGATAGATGAGGGCCGAGAACGGCAAAGGCTGGCCCAGCGTTACGGTGTCGGCGATGCCGAGGCCCAGAACTTGCGAGACGATTTCGACGACGCGGCGGTTGTATTCCGTCCCCGGATCGTTGTCGCGCATCAGCGTCGATTCGGAGCCCGAGCGCACGAGCTGGGCGCTGCCGGGCGGGGCTTTGGGATCGATGGGGCGTGCGGCATCGAGGCGCCCCATGCGCGTGTCGAAGGTCATCTGTTCGTCGGCGAAAGCGCCGGTCGGGTCCTTGAAGCGCAGGCAACCGGTGCGCGCCGCATCGTCGAAAATCTGGCGGTCGATATCGCCCTCGGTGAACGGCACCTGGCGCATCAACAGCCCTTCGAGACTGTCGCCGGCCAGGCGCAGCATCTCGCGCAGCGCGCGGTCGTCGTAGCGCTCGACGAGCGTTTCGGGCCGCGGATCGGGCTTCATGCGCCGAGCCGGCTGCGCAGATCGGCGACGGCCGCATCCGGGGTCGCGATCACGGTCGCGGCAACGGCGTCCTGCACGTGCTGGCGCGCCCGCGCCATCGAGAATTGCCCGAGCACCATCGCATTGCCGGGCGGCAGTTTGCGGGCGGCCGCCGCGATGAGCCGGTCGTGCGTCGCTCCGTCGCCGGCCTGCAATGCCGCGAGCGCATCGGGCACCATGTGGGCGACGAGCGACAGGTCGCGCCCCGCCGCCAACGCCCGCAGCTCAGCCCCCAAGGGTGCGAGCGAACCCGGAAAGGTGACGAGCAGCCCGATCGACGATCCGGCCGCCAGGGCGGCGGCAAAAGCGCTCTCGTTGGGTTTGAGCACAGGCACCGCAACGGCAGCACGCGCCGCCTCGATAGCGGGCCCGAAGGCCGAGCAGGTGAAGAGGATCCCGTCGGCGCCGTTTGCGGCCGCGTATTTGGCAAGGCTCACAAAGCGGCCGGTCATCGCCGCCGTCAAATGCCCGTCGCGCGCCAAATCGGCCGACAGCGAATCGTCGAGCAGATTGACCGGGGCCGCGTCCGGCCAGCCGCGCGCCATCGCCGCCATCGCGGGGGCGACCGAATCGCGAAGGGCATGGATCAGCGCAATGCGCGGTTTTGCCTGGCTCATGGCCCGACTTTAGCGAGGCCCGCGCCAAACAAAAAGGGCCGGTCGCAAGCGACCGGCCCTTGTCGTGTTGCCGCGGGGGCCTCTGCTCGCTTTACGAGCACCCGCTCGTCGAGCCGCAATCGACGCACTTGGTGCAGGTGCCGTTGCGCACCATGGCCATCGAGCCGCAGTTTTCGCAAGAGTCGCCCGTATAACCCTTCATGCGCGCCTCGCGCACCTGGGCGATCTTGCCCGCGACCGGTGCGGCCGTGCCCGAGGCGTTCAAGGCGGCGTTCATGGCCGTCGCGACCGCTTCGATCGCAAAGCCGATCGGCTGGCGGCCGGCTTCGGCGGCGTCCGACTGGTCGGCTTCGGCCAAGGCCGCTTCCACGCTCGCATCTTCGCGGATGTCGCCGATGGCGGGCGCGTTGGCTTCTTCCTCTTCCTCGAGCAGGGCGACGTCGCCCGCAAGGGCCGTGGCGGCTGCGCGCGGGGCGGTCCCGCCCGGCAGCACCTTGAAGCGCTGGCGCACGAAGCCGGTCGAGGCGACCTTCTTGACCGCGTCGAGGGCGGCTGCGGCTGCCGCCGAGCCTTCGCCCGGCAGGTCCGAAGCGCGCTCGCCTTTGCCGATCGAATCGGGGGCGAGATCGTCCTGCACCACATGGGCGAGGTCGTCGCGGCCCAGATACGACACGGCGAGTTCGCGGAAGATGTAGTCGAGGATCGAGGTCGCGTTCTTGATCGCGTCGTTGCCCTGGACGGGACCGTTGGGTTCAAAACGCGTGAAGGTGAAGGCCTCCACGTATTCTTCGAGCGGCACGCCGTATTGCAGGCCGATCGAGACCGCGATCGCGAAATTGTTCATCAGGCTGCGGAAGGCCGCACCCTCTTTGTGCATGTCGATGAACAGCTCGCCGATCTGGCCGCTTTCGTATTCGCCCGTGCGCAAATAGACCTTGTGGCCGCCGACCATCGCCTTCTGCGTATAGCCCTTGCGGCGGTTCGGCAGGCGCTGGCGGCTGGCCGCCGCCGACACGCGCTCGATGATGCGCTCGACCACGCGCTCGACCTTGGCGGTCGCGGGGGCCGCGACGATTTCCTCGACCTCTTCGTGCAGGTCGATGTCTTCGCCCACGATCGAAGCCAGCGGCTGCGACAGCTTCGAGCCGTCGCGATAGAGGGCGTTGGCCTTGAGCGCCAGGCGCCACGACAGGAGATAGGCTTCCTTGCAGTCTTCGACCGTGGCCTGGCCCGGCATGTTGATGGTCTTCGAGATCGCACCCGAGATGAAGGGCTGCGAGGCCGCCATCATGCGGATGTGGCTGTCGACCGAGAGATAGCGCTTGCCCAAGCGACCGCACGGATTGGCGCAGTCGAACACCGGCAGATGCTCGTCCTTCAGATGCGGGGCGCCTTCGAGCATCATCGAGCCCGAGCAGTAGACGTTCGCAGCGTCGATCTCGCTCTTCGAGAAGCCGAGATGGGCCAGCATGTCGAAGGCGGGGTCGTCGAGCTGGGCCTTCGTGATCTTCAGCGTGTCGATGCAGAAGGCTTCGCCGAGCGTCCATTTGTTGAAGGCGAACTTCACGTCGAAGGCGGTTTTGAGCGCGCCCTCGAGCGCTTCGATCTGCGCGTCGCCGAAGCCCTTGGCGCGCAGCGCGCCGTGGCTCACCGCGTTCGAGCCCTTCAGCGTGCCGTGGCCGACCGCGTAGAGGATGATGTCGTCGATCTGCGCCTGGGTGTAGCCCAGCGTGGCAAGACCCACGGGCACGACGCGGTTGATGATCTTGAAGTAGCCGCCGCCGGCCAGCTTCTTGAACTTCACGAGCGCGAAATCAGGCTCGATGCCCGTCGTGTCGCAATCCATGACGAGGCCGATGGTGCCCGTGGGGGCCACGACCGTCGCCTGCGCGTTGCGATAGCCGTGCGCCACGCCAAGCTCAAGGGCCTGGTCCCACACGCGCTTGGCGGACGAGACGAGCACTTGGTCCTTGCAGTTCTTGATGTCGAGCGGCACCGGCAGGATCGTGAGATCTTCATAGCCCGCGGCTTCGCCATACGCCGCCCGGCGATGGTTGCGGATCACGCGCAGCATGTGCTCGCGGTTGGGTTCGAAGCCCGGGAAGGCGCCAAGTTCGCTCGCCATTTCGGCCGAGGTCGCGTAGCTCACGCCCGTCATCACGGCCGAGATCGCGCCGCAGATGGCGCGGCCTTCGTCGCTGTCGTAGGACAGGCCCATCGCCATCAGCAAGCCGCCGATATTGGCAAAGCCGAGGCCTAGCGTGCGGTACTCGTAGGAGAGTTCGGCAATGCGCTTGGACGGGAACTGCGCCATCAGCACGGAGATTTCGAGCGTGACGGTCCACAGGCGGCAAGCATGCTCGAAGGCGGCCGTGTCGAAGCTGCCGTCCGCTTTGCGCAGGGCGAGCAGGTTGACCGAGGCGAGGTTGCAGGCCGTGTCGTCGAGGAACATGTATTCCGAGCACGGGTTCGAGGCGTTGATGCGCCCCGAGGCCGGGCAGGTGTGCCACTCGTTGATCGTGGTGTCGTACTGCAGGCCCGGATCGGCCGAGGCCCAGGCGGCGTAGGCGATCTGGTCCCACAAGGCCTTGGCGTCGATTTCCTTGTGGAGCTTGCCGTCGGTGCGGCGCATGAGCTTCCACTTCGAATTGTCGAGCACGGCCTTCAGGAAGTCGTTCGTCACGCGCACCGAGTTGTTCGAGTTCTGGCCCGAGACGGTGAGGTACGCTTCCGAATCCCAATCGGTGTCGTAGACCGGGATGTCGACCGAGGTGAAGCCCTGCTTGGCAAACTGGATGATGCGCTGGATGTAGCTTTCCGGGATCAGCGACTTGCGCGCGGCCTTGATGGCGTCGCGCACCTTCTTGTTCTGCTTGGGGTCGAAGGCGGCGTCGCCGGCGGCGCTGGCGCAGGCGGCCATCACGTCGTTGAGGTGCTTGTTGCACAGGCGCGAGCCCGCCACGAGCGCCGCGACCTTCTGCTCTTCGACGACCTTCCAGTTGATGTAGTTCTCGATGTCCGGATGGTCGATGTCGACCGTCACCATCTTGGCCGCACGGCGCGTGGTGCCGCCCGACTTGATCGCACCGGCCGCGCGGTCGCCGATCTTGAGGAAGCTCATGAGGCCCGACGATTTGCCGCCGCCCGACAGCTTCTCGGATTCGCCGCGCAGGCGCGAGAAGTTGGAGCCCGTGCCCGAGCCGTATTTGAACAGGCGCGCTTCGCGCACCCAAAGATCCATGATGCCGCCTTCGTTGACGAGATCGTCTTCGACGGACTGGATGAAGCAGGCATGCGGCTGCGGATGTTCGTAGGCCGTGTCCGAGGCGGTCAGCTTGCCCGTGCGGAAATCGACGTAATAGTGGCCCTGGCCGGGGCCGTCGATGCCGTAGGCCCAGTGCAGGCCCGTGTTGAACCATTGCGGCGAGTTGGGGGCGGCGATTTGGGCGGCCAGCATGTAGCGCATTTCGTCGAAATAGGCGCGCGCGTCGTCTTCGCTGTCGAAATAGCCGCCCTTCCAGCCCCAGTAGCACCACGTGCCGGCCAGACGGTCGAACACTTCCTTGGCCGATTGTTCGCCGCGGATGCGCTGGTTCTCGGGCAGTTTGGCCAAGGCCGCTTCGTCGGGCACGCGGCGCCACAGCCACGACGGCACGTCGTTCTCTTCCACGCGCTTCATCGCGGCGGGCACGCCGCGCTTGCGGAAGTATTTCTGGGCGAGCACGTCGCACGCCACCTGGCTCCAGGCTGCCGGCACCTCGATGTCCTTGGCTTGGAACACGACCGAGCCATCGGGGTTGCGGATCTCGCTGTTCGTGGTCGTGAAGGCGAGCGACGCGTAGGCGTCCTGGTCTGCCGTGGTGAATCGACGTTCGATACGCATGCTGGCCTCCGGCCCTTGTTCTTGCTGACGGCGTCGCGGCGCGACGACATCGGTTGATGGCGCTGCGGTCCGGCAGTTGCGCTGGGCGCGCAACGCTTGAACCGCCGTCTTCGCCGACTCCCCCTCCGTCCCCGGATCAGAGGTTAGGCCGCCTCACTAGATATCGTGGTGGAGGGCGAAGCTCGTTACCAAATGTTGAACAGAGGCTGGAATCGCCCGCAACAGTATTTTGCGGCTTCGCGTCGATTATCCACAAGATGCTGATTTGAAATCAATATATTGTTGTTTGGATCGAGATACCCACAATAACTCAAGCAAATCGCGTCAAGGGCTAATTTTTCATTTTGTTTCAGCCCGTTGCGATTGGGGGCTGAGTCTCAAATCGACCTTGCTGCACCGCAGCAACGTCTTTCATGAATCGTCCGAAATCCAGGATTAGTGATTTAATAGCAGATACTTAATTCTACGTGTTCGCCGCAGTATATTCAAAAAATGGCCGAAAAATGGCATGTGCTGTTGCGACGCGGCGAAAAGCCGCCCGCGTCGCGCCTAATGGGTCGCCGCGAGCGGCAGGTTGACCAGCAGATTTTGCGGCTTGAGACGGATGCGCATGTCGCGATCGTGGCCGAGCCCGAGATAGACGGGTTTGCCGGCAAGATCGGCGCGCATCAAAGCGGGCTCGGCGAAATCGAGCCGGAACAGCGCCACGATGCGGCGCAAGCGGTCGTCGTCGACCGTCTGGCCGCGATAGAGGTCGTTCATGATGGCACTCGCCTCGGCGTCGAGGCCCACGTGCCAGACCCAGCGCTCGTCCTTGATCTGCACCATCGGCTGGATGGACACGCGCGCACCCAGGAAATGGGCAACCCAGATTTCGAGCACGCGCGCGAGCGCATCGAGACCGGGCCGGCCGAACGTGAGATCGAGCACGAGATCGTGCGCCTCGTCGCGGCCCCAATAGATTTTGGCGTCGGCTTCCGTCATCACGTCGAGTTCGACGCTGCGCACCGGCAAGTTCGCGTCTTTGAGCAAGGCGCCGATGGCGCCAAGACCCACATCGCCCGCCTGCTGGCGCGCCGCATGCATTTCGACGATCTCTTCGTCGGCTGCCATCACGGCCCCGTCGTTGAGCGTCACGCGCTGGCTGCGGAACAGGAGCTCGCCCGCCCGGCAGCGCAGCGGATCTTCGGTGCCGTCGAGCGCGTGGCGCAAGATCACATGCGCGAGCTGGTCGAGGAAGATCGGCGGCAGTGGCGGGGCAGCGGCCGCCGGCGGATTGCGGAAATGCGCCAGATACGCCTCCTCGAGCGAGGGGGCCGCGACGAGCTTCGCGAAGAAGCCGAGCAGGATGGCGTAGTTCTCGCGCATGTCGGCGTCGGCCAAGGCGGCAAGCTCGGCAGGTGCGGGCACATGGCGCGGATCGTCGAGCAGGCGCGCATGCAGCTTGCGCTCGGCAGCACACGACTCGGCCACCGGGCGGATTTCGGGGCGCATCAGATAGGCGCGCAAGAATCCGTTGGTTACGGCAAGGCGGCGGGCCGGGGCAGCCGTGGTTTCGAGCAGGTGGTAGCCGGAATTTCGCCAGAAATCGGTCATTTTTGCCAAGGACTCAGGGGGGGGAGGTGACGAAGCGGGGGCGCGGGTTAGGACCCGCAATCTGGACGAGGGCGGGGGGCCGTGCAATAGTCCCGGCACATGGGCGCTGCCCTTGATTCGGCGCGCGTTCCGCGACAGGACGAAACGATGACGATTGCGACAAAAATCTACACCTGGTGGCGCGGGATCGAGGTCGGGCGCGACGCGTTCGGCAATCGCTACTATCGCGACAAGACGGGCATTCTGCGCAACCGGCGCGAAAAGCGCTGGGTCGTCTACGAGGGCGAGCCGGAAGCAACCAAAGTGCCGCCCGCCTGGCATGCGTGGCTGCATCACCTGATCGCCGCCCCGCCGCCGCCCGAGGGACTTGCCCCGGCCAAACCCTGGCACAAGCCGCACCAGCCGAACCAGACGGGCACGCCCAACGCGTACCGTCCGCCGGGCCACGAATATCAAGGCGGCATGCGCGCCAAGGCCACCGGCGACTACGAAGCCTGGACGCCGCGCTGAACTGAATTTTCCGTCGATTGGAGCGATCGAAAGCGATGGGCAAAAATCTCGTCGAGACGTTGATGGGTGCCGTTGTGCTGGCGGTGGCGGGCGTGTTCCTCGCCTTCGCCTATTCGACGGCCGACATCCGTCCTGTGCGCGGCTACACCGTGACCGCCAAATTCAAGGCGATCGACGGCGTGCGCCTGGGCACCGACATCAAAATCTCCGGCATCAAGGTCGGCACGGTCGTGGCCCAGCGCCTGGATCCCGAAAGCTTCGAAGCCGTGTTGACCTTCGCGATCGACGCTGCGGTGAAGCTGCCGACCGACAGTTCGGCCCAAGTCACCAGCGAAGGGCTGCTCGGTGGCACCTACATCGCGCTGCAGCCGGGGGCCGACGACCGCAATCTTGCCAACGGCGGCGAGATCAAATTCACCCAGTCGCCCGTGAACATCGTGCAGATGCTCGGCCGCTTCATCTTCAATTCGGCCGAGGGCGCGGGTCAGCCGGCTCGGAACTGACGCGCACGATGGAAGCGGCGCTGCGCCCGGCGGGCCGCGATCTGCGGCTCGATTTTTTCCGCGGCCTCGGGCTGCTGTTCATCTTCATCGACCATGTGCCGGACAACGCGTTTTCGTATCTGACGCTGGCCAATTTCGTCTTCTGCGACGCGGCCGAAATCTTCGTCTTTCTGTCGGGCTACGCGGCCGTGCTGGTGTTCGGCCGCCAGATCGGTGCCGAGGGCACGTTCTACGCGTCCGTGCAGGTGCTCAAGCGCTGCTGGACGCTCTATGTCGCGCACATCTTTCTGTTCGTCGTCTATACGGCCCAGGTGAGCTGGACCGCGCAGCGCTTCGAAAATCCGCTGTTCGTCGAAGAAATGCAGGTCGCGGCCTTTCTGCAGGAACCGCACGTCGCGATCCTGCAGGCGATGCTGCTCGCCCACCAGCCGCTTTTTATGAACATCTTGCCGCTCTACATCGTGCTGCTGGCAGGGCTTGCCTTCGCGATGCCGTTTCTGGCGCGCTTCGGCACAGCCCTCCTTGCCGTGTCGGCGGCCGCGTATCTTGCCGTGCCGTTCGTGGATTTCAACCTGCCGAGTTATCCCGAAGGCACGTGGTTCTTCAACCCGTTCGCCTGGCAGTTCCTGTTCGTGCTCGGGGCGGCCTGCGGCTGGCGTGCGGGCGTGCAAGGCAAACCCATCGCGATTCCCGGCTTTGCCGTGTGGATTGCCGCCGCGTTTTTGTGCGTCGTCGTTCCGGTACGCGCGTGGATCAGCGTCGGCTACTTTTTCGACGGCGTGCCCCCGGCCTTTGCCGAACTTACCTATTTGTTTGCCAACAAAACCGAACTCGGCCCGCTGCGTCTGCTGAGATTCCTGGCCCTTGCTCTCGTCGTGGTGCGCATCGTGCCGCGCGAGGCGGGTTGGCTGAACAGTGCGGCCGCGCGCGCGATCACGCTGTGCGGCCAGAATTCGCTGCCCATCTTCTGCATCGGAATTTTCCTTTCTGTCGCTGGACATTCTTTGCTGGTCGAATTCGGCCGCGATCTGGCAACCCAGGCAGCGGTAACCGGCGGCGGTTGCCTCTTGCTCCTGGGAATGGCGCGGGTATTGTCTTGGTCGAAGACGCGCAAACGCGCCGGTGCGGCGCGCAGCGGGCAGGACGCATGATGCGGGGCAGGGTCGAGACAGTCCGGCGGAGTTTTGCGGCGGCAGCGGTTGCGGCAACGCTGGCGCTGGCCGTGCCGTCCGTTGCCTCGGCGCAGGCCCAGATCGCGCCGCTGCCGTCCGAAATGCCCGCCCAATGCGCGGTGCCGCGCGCCCTTTACGTCGACGACACGACGCTGCCCAAAGCGGCCAAGAAACTCGCGCACGGCAAGCTCACGGTCGTGGCCCTCGGTTCGTCGACCACGCTCGGCGTGGGCGCGTCGTCGAGCGACGCCGCGTGGCCCGCCCGCCTCGAGGCCGAATTGCGCCGCCGCCTGCCGCAGGCCGACATTGCGGTTTCCAATCGCGGCAAGCTGCGCGATCCGGCCGCCGCGATGGTCAAGCGCATGGCTGCCGATGCGCTTGCGGCCAAGCCCGATCTCGTGATCTGGGAGACCGGAACGGCAGAGGCCGTGCGCAACATGAGCGCCGAGTCGTTTGCTGCGGCCCTCGAAGAAGGGGCGGAGCGCATCTTGGGCGCCGGGGCCGAGCTCGTGCTGATGACCCCGCAGTTTTCGCGCGAGACGGCGCGGCTGATCGCCTACCAGCCCTATATCGAGGCGATGGGCAATCTTTCGGTGCGTGCCGACGTGCTGATTTTCCCGCGCTACGACGTGATGCGCCATCTCGTCGAGACGAACCAGCTGCATCTCGAGGGCCTCAGCCCCGCGCAGGCGGCCGCCACGGCCGACCGGCTCTACGACTGCATCGCCCGGCAGGTGGCGCGCGTGCTTCTGCGCGCCATGGCTGCGGCCCCGCGTTGACGCCCGCGATGCGCCGAATCGCCGGCCTCGTGCCGTTGCTCGCCGCTTTGTCGACAGCCGCCGCTTTTGGTCCCGCTTTCGCGCAATCGACGGCGCCGCTCGCCGTTGCCGGCACGGTCGGCGTGCTGCAGACGCTCGACAAGGTGACCGGGCGGGTACGCGTGCTCGAGGCGCCTGTGGGCGAGCCCGTGGCGTTCGGGCCGCTTACGATTGTCGTGCGCGCCTGCCGCAAGCGCGCGCCCGAAGAGCCGCCCGAGACCGCGGCCTTCCTCGAAATCGTCGAGCGCAAGACCGGCGAAGCGCCGGTCGATCTGTTCAAAGGCTGGATGTTCGCCTCGAGCCCGGCCGTGTCGGCGCTCGAGCACCCGGTCTACGATGTTTGGGTCAACGACTGCAAAGCCGCCAGCACCGCCGGCTCCGGCGTGCGGTAGAAGGTCGCGTCGCTGGCGAGCGCGCTCGCCAGCCGCCGGCGATAGTCGCGGCGCGGAATTTCGACGGCACCCAGGCGCTGCATGTGGTCGGTCGCCATCTGCGTGTCGAGCAGCGCGAAACCGCCCGCGCGCAGCCTTGCCACCAGATGCACGAACGCGACTTTCGACGCGTCGGCCCGGCGCGCGAACATGCTCTCGCCGAAAAACGCGGCCTTGAGATGCACGCCGTAGAGCCCGCCCGCAAGTTCGCCGTCGCACCAGCTTTCGACCGAATGCGCGAAGCCCATTTCGTGAAGTTCGAAATAGGCGCGCTTGATGTCGGCGTTGATCCAGGTCGAACCGCGTTCCGCACAGCCCGCCATCGTTTCGGCGAACGCCGTATCGACGCGGATTTCGAAGATGCCCCGTCGCAGCGTGCGCTTGAGCGAACGCGGCACGTGGACGGCATCGAGCGGCACCACGCCGCGCGGATCGGGATCGAACCATTCGATTTTCGTCGCGCTTGCAGACGGCGCCATCGGAAACACGCCGTTGGCGTAGGCCCAGACCAGCTGCTGTGCGGTCAGTGCCGCCATGGTGCGGCTTAGGATGCGGCGTGTTTGCCGAGGCCGCCGAACGCGACCGGCGTTGCCGCCATCGGCAGGGCGCCCACGAGGAAGCCGCAGACGGGCCCGTTCGGATCGGCGGCGAGTGGCAGGGTCAAGCGTGCCCAGCTGTCCTGGCGCCCGTCTTGGGCGGGCGCGCTGTGCAGCAGGAAGATCGCTTTGCGCCGTGTCGCCGCAGCCGCCAAGACCGCACGCAGCAGCAAGCCGAGTTCGAGGCCGTTGCGCGCGGCATCGGTCCCGCCGGCCGCCGCAAGCCGCGTGCCGATGCGCCGATAGCCGTATTTGAACGCACCTTCCGCCGGCTCCGCCCACGCGACGTCGCCGGCGGCAGCGCCCAAATCGAGATGTTCGAACTGCGCGGCCGTCGGCAGATCCGACGCCGCGCGCGCGGCGTCCCACAAGCGACGCAGCGAGGCGAGGACGGGCACCGGCAGCAGATCGGCGTCGGGGTTCCACACGAAGCCGGGCTGCGGCAGGTTCGCTTCGCGCAGCAGCGCTTTGGCGCTCTCGCGGCGCGTGTTGGCGATGTCGTCGGCCAAGTCGCGCACGCGGGCGTCGTCGTCGTGCGGGACTTGGGTGCTGGTCATTTCTTGAGGCCCATCCAGCGTTCGAGCCAGTGGATGTCGTAGCGCCCGTCGATGAATTCGGGCGTCTGCACGAGCTTGCGGTGAAGCGGCAATGTCGTTTTGATGCCGCCGATCACGTATTCGTCGAGCGCCCTGCGCAGGCGCATCAGGCATTCGTTGCGGCTCGTGCCGTGCACGATCAGCTTCGCCACCATGCTGTCGTAGTTGGACGGCACCTTGTAGCCCGAATAGAGCGCGCTATCGACGCGAACGCCCAGGCCGCCGGGCGGGTGATATTCGGCAACGCGGCCCGGGGCGGGCGAAAACGTCTCGGGGTCTTCGGCGTTGATGCGGCATTCGATCGCGTGGCCCTGCAGGCGCACGTCTTCTTGTGTGAAGGCGAGCGGGGCGCCGGCGGCGATGCGGATCTGCTCGCGCACCAGATCGAGCCCGCAGATCATCTCGGTGACCGGATGTTCGACCTGCAGGCGCGTGTTCATTTCGATGAAGTAGAAATTGCCGTCCTGGTAAAGGAATTCGAGCGTGCCCGCATTGCGGTAGCCGAGCTTTTTGAGAGCGCTCGTCACGATCTCGCCCATCTGCGCCCGCTGGTCGAGATTGAGGGCGGGCGACGGGCTTTCCTCGAGCACCTTCTGGTGCTTGCGTTGCAGCGAGCAGTCGCGCTCGCCCAGATGCACGACATTGCCGTGCGCGTCGGCGAGGATCTGGAACTCGATATGCCGCGGGTGGCCGAGGTATTTTTCGATGTAGACGACGTCGTTGCCGAAATTCGCCCCGGCTTCGCTGCGCGCGCTGCGATAGGCTTCGGCGAGTTCGTCGGCGTTGTTGGCAACGCGCATGCCTTTGCCGCCGCCGCCGCCCGCCGCCTTGATCAGCACCGGATAGCCGATCTCCGAACCCAGCTTCAGCGCGGTTTCGACGTCGGCGACCGGCCCGTCGGAGCCCGGCACGCACGGCACTTTGAGCTCGATCATCGCGCGCTTGGCTTCGATCTTGTCGCCCATCATCGAGATGTGGTCGGGGCTCGGGCCGATGAACACGATGCCGTGCTCTTCGACCATGCGCGCGAAATCGGCGTTCTCCGAGAGGAACCCGTAGCCCGGATGGATCGCGTCCGCGCCGGTGATGACGGCGGCCGAAATGATCGCGGCTTTGTTGAGATAGCTGTCGCGCGCGGCCGGCGGGCCGATGCACACGGCCTCGTCGGCCAGGCGCACATGCATGGCGTCGGCGTCGGCCGTCGAATGCACGGCCACGGTCTGGATGCCGAGTTCCTTGCAGGCCCGGTGGATGCGCAGTGCGATTTCGCCGCGATTGGCGATCAGGACTTTTTCGAACATCGCGTCGGTCACGGAAGAACGACGATCAGCGGCTCGCCATATTCGACCGGCGCGCCGTTGTCGACCAGGACCCGTGCCACCGTGCCCGAGCGCGGGCTGCGGATCGGGTTCATGACCTTCATCGCTTCGATGATCACGAGCGTCTGGCCTTCTTTGACGCGGTCGCCCGCCTTCACGAAAGCGGGCGCGCCCGGTTCGGGCGACAGATAGCACGTGCCGACCATCGGCGAGGTGACGGCCCCATCGGGCACGCCGCCCGCATCGGCCGCCGCTGCGGGTGCCGCAGCCGCAGGGGCGGCCACGGCAACGTGAGCGGCGGGTGCGGCGGCGGCGGCAACGCCGCGCCCCAGACGCAGGCGCTGTTTGCCGTCTTCGAATTCGAGCTCGGTCAAGCCCTCTTCGGCCATCAGCTTGGCCAGGCGACGCACCGTGGCGAGGTTGGGCGAAAACTCGGGCGTTTTGTTTGTCGGCATGGCGGGTCTTGATCTCGCGTGGGGGAACGGAACGATAAGGGAGGGAACGCGTCAGCGCGGCTCGGCGTCGGCGAAACGCGCGAGCGCTTCGATGGCAAACAGATAGCCTTGCGCGCCGAAGCCGCAGATCACGCCGCGCGCGATGCCGCTCACGAACGAGCGGTGGCGGAATTCTTCGCGCGCGTGGATGTTCGAAAGATGGATCTCCACGACCGGCAGGTCGCTTGCCACGAGCGCGTCGCGCAAGGCGACCGAGCTGTGCGTGAGCCCGCCCGGATTGATGCCGATCGCATCGGCCGTCTGGCGGGCTTCCTGGATCCAGTCGATGAGCTGGCCTTCGTGGTTCGACTGGCGGAAATCGAGCGTGCAGCCGAGCTCGTCGGCGCGCGCACGGCAATCGGCCTCGATGTCGGCGAGCGACGTGCGGCCGTAGATCTCCGGCTGGCGCACGCCCAGCAGATTGAGATTGGGGCCGTTCAAGACCAGCAAGGTGGGCTTCGATTCCAAAGGACAATTCTCGCGAAAGGGGCCGGTATCGACGCGGTTATAGCATGCAATTTCGGGCGCGCAATCGACCCCGGCGGGGCTAGAGGCGGGCGGCCAGCAGGCGAAAGCCCGCATAGGCGAAAAAAGCCGCAAAACCGGCCTCGGCTTGGCGCCGGAAGCGGGCGTAAAGGGCCACCATCGCCGCACTCGAAACACGGCACAGCCGATGGCAAAACACACGTCCAAGATCGCCTTCGGGTTCGTGACATGCACGCGATAGCTGCGCACGAAGCAGCCCCGACAGGCGGGCGATCCAGTCTTCCATGGCGGACTCCTTGTTGCGGATTCGCGATAGCTGCACTGTGCGGCGCGCACAACGCGCCATCTGGTGCCGGGGCTCTCGATGGCGCAAAGTCGCGTTCGCATGTCGTCGTCCCGTCTGATTCCGGTTTTTGCCGCAGCCCTCTCGAGCATGCTGGGCGGCTCGTCGGCCGTCGCGATCCGTTTCGTGATCGACGCGTCCGATCCGGTCTCGATCGCGTTCCTGCGCTGCGGCGGCGCCGGCGCGGCGATGGCGGCCGTGATGTTCGCGGCCACGCGCGCGCGCGTGCAGCGGCGCGATCTTGCCCCTGTCGCGGTTCTGGGCGTGCTGATGTTTGGCGGCTTCGGCTATCTCTTCTCAGCGGGGCTTGCCTATGTGCCGGCCGCGCGCGGCGCGCTCGTGGTCGCGGCGATGCCGATCTTCGTGCTCGTGCTCGCAACCGCCACGGGCCGCGAGCGCATGACGTTCGCCAAGGCCGCGGGTGCCGCACTTGGTTTCGGGGGCGTGTTCGTTGCCTTGGGCGAACGCGCAACCGCCGGGCCCGAGGCGTGGCGCGGCGATCTGCTGCTGCTGGGGGCGGCCTTGGTCGGCTCGTGCCACGCCGTGCTGTCGGTCCCTTATCTGCGGCGCAATGCGGCCGTGCCGGTCATGGTCGTGCAGCTCTTTGCGGGCAGCGTGGCGCTGGCGGCCGTCCTCGTCCTGCGCGGCGACCCTTTGGCAGGGCTCGTGCATTTTGCGCCCGACCAATGGTTCGCCGTGTTCTGGATCATGTTCGTGGGCGGCATGGCGTCGTTCTATTTGTGGTTCTGGGCGCTCGAGCGCGTGCCCGCTTCTTCCGTGGCCCTCACGATCTCGCTCAATCCGGTCGCGGCTGCAGCGGGCGGCGCGCTGCTGCTCGGCGAGCCCGTCACGCTCAATCTGCTGCTGGGCTTCGTTGCGATCGCGGCGGGCCTTGCCGTCGCCACGCGCGCGCGGACCTCTGCGTGACGACCGGCCTCAAAGCCGGCGTTCTCTATTTCGCGATCGTCTATGCAGCCGGATTTATGTTCGGCACGCTGCGCGTGCTGGTCGTCGCGCCCGCCTTCGGCGAATTTGCGGCCGTACTCGTCGAACTGCCGCTCATCCTGGCGGTCGCGTGGATCGCTTGCGGTTTCGTGCTGCACCGCTTCGCCGTGCCGAAAATCGCACGCGCGACGATGGCGGCGACTTCGCTCGCGCTGCTGCTGCTGGCCGAGCTTGGCACGGGCGTGTTCGCGTTCGGACAGACGCCCGATGCCGCCGTCGCGCGCATGCTGGCCCCCGGAAACTGGCTGGGTTTGGCGGGCCAGCTACTCTTCGTCGCCTTTCCGCTGCTGCGCCTGCGCGGCGGCATGGGCGGATAGTTTGTCGAGCAGCGTCGATAGGCTTTTGCGCTCGCGCGGCGTGAGGGCCGCAAGCAATTCGGCTTCGGCCGCCTGGGCAAGCGGAACGATGCGCGCATAGACGCGGGCACCCGATGCCGACAGGTTGAGCTTCGAGCGTCGGCGGTCCTGCCGGTCGGTCGCCTGCAGCGCAAAACCCTTCTGCAGCAGCGCCGCAACCGCGCGGCTCACCTGGACCTTGTCCATCGCCGTGCGCGCGGCGACCTCGCTTGCCGACAGGGGGGCGAAACTGCCCAGAACGGCCATGCAGCGCCATTCCGGGATCGTGAGGCCGAAGCGGCTGCGGTAGAGGCGCGCGATCGCGTCCGACACGTTGTTGGACAGCACCGACAGCCGGTAGGGCACGAACCGGTCGAGCGCGAAGGGCGTTGCAATTGGTTTCATATGAAACTAATATCGCGCCAACAGTCGACCGACAAGACCCCAAATCAGGGAGGCATGCCATGCCCCGCAAAACCGCGCCCCAAAAAGCCGCCGCCGCGACCGTCAATCCGATGGGAACCGACGGCTTCGAATTCGTCGAATACACCGCCCCCGACGTGAAGGGCCTCGAGACGCTGTTCGTTTCGCTGGGCTTCGTCGCCGTCGCCAAACATCGCTCCAAGAACGTCACGCTCTACCGCCAGGGCGACGTCAATTTCATCGTCAATGCCGAGCCCGACAGTTTCGCGCAGGCCTTCGCGCGCGTGCACGGGCCGTCGGCCTGCGCCATGGCGTTTCGCGTGGCCGATGCGCCGGCCGCCTTCAAGCGCGCGGTCGCCCTGGGCGCCAAGCCCTTCGCGGGCAAGGTCGGGCCGATGGAGCTCAACATCCCGGCCATCGAAGGCATCGGCGGGTCGCTGATCTATTTCGTCGACCGCTACGGTGCGAAAGGCTCGATCTACGACATCGATTTCAAGCCCATCAAAGGAGCCTCGCCGAACCCGGTCGGAGCGGGCCTGAGCTATATCGACCATCTCACGCACAATGTGCATCGCGGCCGCATGGATCTGTGGGCCGATTTCTACACGCGCTTGTTCAATTTCCGCGAGATCCGCTATTTCGACATCGAGGGCAAGCTCACCGGCCTCAAATCGAAGGCGATGACGAGCCCGTGCGGCAAGATAAGGATTCCGATCAACGAGTCTTCCGACGACAAGTCGCAGATTGCCGAGTATCTGGCGGCCTACAACGGCGAAGGCATCCAGCACATCGCCTTGGGAGCCGACGACATCTTCGCGACGGTCGAGGCCTTGCGCAAAAAGAAAGTCAAGTTCCTCAAGACGCCGGCGACCTACTACGAGCTTCTCGACCGCCGCCTCCCGGGCCACGGCGAAAACGTGGTGCGTCTCAAGAAGAACCACATCCTGCTCGACGGGGCCCCCACCAAAGAGGGCGGGCGGCTGCTGCAGATCTTCACCGAAACCGCGATCGGTCCGATCTTCTTCGAAATCATCCAGCGCAAGGGCGACGAGGGTTTCGGCGAGGGCAATTTCAAGGCCCTGTTCGAATCGATGGAGCTCGACCAGATTCGCCGCGGCGCGCTCAAGAGCGCTTGAGGAGACAACCCATGAGGAACTGGCCATGAAAAACTGGATCGGCTTTCCGCTGTCGCAAGGTGTGTCCTCGCGCCAGGCGCATTGCGACCTGCCGGCGGGCACCTACGAGCGCGAGCTCGGCAAAGAGGGCTTTTTCGGTCCGGCAGCGCACATGTACCACGCGCACCCGCCGACCGGCTGGAGCGACTTTGCGGGCGATCTGCGCCCGCGCGCTTTCGACTATCGCAAGCTCAACGCGGCGAGTGTTTCGCCCTGGGACGCGCCGCTGCTGATGTCGAACGCGGCGATGAAGTTCCGGCAGTGGCGCGTGTCGGGTGCGATGTCGGATCTTGCGCGCAACGCGGACGGCGACGAGTTGCTGTTCGTGCATGAGGGATCGGGCGATCTCTTCTGCGATTGGGGCCATCTCGAATATCGCGACGGCGACTACATCCTGATGCCGCGGTCGGCGATGTGGCGGCTGGTTCCGCGCGAGGCGACGACAATCTTGCTGATCGAGGCCACCAACGATTCGTTCCGCCTGCCCGAGAAGGGCATCGTCGGCCGCCATGCGATCTTCGATGCGGGCTGCCTCGACACGCCCAGGCTCGACGACGCTTTCGCGGCCCAGAAATCCGAGCAGCCGACGCGCGTTGCAATCAAGCGCGGCGGGCGCATTTCGACCATGACCTATCCCTACAATCCGCTCGATGCGGTGGGCTGGCACGGCGATCTGGCGCCCGTGCGCGTCAATTGGCGCGATTTCCGGCCGCTGATGAGCCACCGCTACCATCTGCCGCCGTCGGCGCACACGACGTTCGTCGCGAACCGCTTCGTC
>JAIXXA010000149.1 GCA_027490975.1 Rhodospirillaceae bacterium | reverse complement strand
CGAACAGAACCACTAGGGCACTTGCAAACCCGAGTGCCACAGCGACGACTGCCCGCATCGGTGTCCAAAAACCTCGCGAGAACGGGCGCGACAACAGGCTCACCCAAGCCCCTCCAGCTCGTCGGCCAGAACGGTGCCGGGGTGGATCGGATAGATCGCGCGTTTGTTTTTCGGCGCCATAAGCAATCTTACGCTGCCTATGCGTCGTATTCCAGCCCCCACGCTTTGTAGAAATCGCGCTTCTCGTCCCATTTTTCCTGCACCTTCACATGCAGGAAAAGGTGCACTTTGCGGTCGAGGAGTTTTGTGAGTTCGATGCGCGCGGACTCGCCGATCTTTTTGATGCGCTCGCCGCCCGCGCCGATCACGATCTTGCGCTGGCCTTCGCGCGCCACGTAGATCGTCTGCTCGATGCGCGCCGAACCGTCGGGCCGGTCTTCGAATTTTTCGGTTTCGACCGCCGACGCGTAGGGCAATTCTTGGTGAAGCTGGCGGTAGATCTGCTCGCGCGTGACCTCGGCCGCCAGCAGGCGGGTCGGCAGGTCGGAGATGTCGTCCTCGGGATAGAGGAACGGGCCCGGCGGCAGCTTCGCGATCAGATGCGCCTTGAGCCGCTCGCAGCCGTCGCCGGTTTCGGCCGACACCATGAACACCTCGCCGGCGAGGCCCGAATTCGCGTAGAACTGCGCGAGCGTGAGCAGCTTCGGCGGATCGATGAGGTCCGTCTTGTTCAGCACGATGTCGGCTTTGAGATTTCGCGACTTCAAGCCGTCGAGAATGAGGGCGGTTTCGTCGGCATCGCTGCGCGCGGCATCGACGACGAGCCAGCGCTGCTCGGCTTCTTCGACGCCGCGCCAGGCGGCCGCGACCATCGCGCGGTCGAGGCGGCGTTTGGGTGCGAAGACGCCCGGCAGATCGAGGAACACGGCCTGCGCCGTGCCCTCAACGAGAATGCCGGTCACGCGGCTGCGCGTCGTCTGCACTTTGGGCGACACGATCGCGACCTTGGCCCCCACCATGCGGTTCACGAGCGTGGATTTGCCGGCATTGGGGGCGCCCAGCAAAGCCACGAAGCCGCAGCGCGTGCCGGTCGTTGGGTCGGGCATCGGTTCGGTCATGGTTTTGCAGCCTCCAGTCGCTGCAACAATTCAAGGGCCGCCGCGCGCTCGGCCAGACGTTTCGACGGGCCCTCGGCCGAGGCGGGCGGAAAGTCGGCGACGGCGACTTCGACCACAAAACGCGGCGCGTGCGCCAAGCCGTCTTGCGCCGTCACGCGATAGACCGGCAGGCCGAGGCCGCGCCCTTGCGCCCATTCCTGCAGCGCGGTCTTGGGCTCGCGCGGCAATTCCGACTGCGGCTGGATCAGCGGCTCGAACAGGCGGCGCACGAGCGTTTGCGCCGGCGCGTAGCCGCCGTCGAGATGGATGGCGGCGACGAGCGCTTCGAACGCGTCGGCGAGAACGGCCGGATTGTCGCGCCCGCCGCCTTGCAGCTCGCTGTTCGACAAGGTCAGCTTTTCGCCAAGCCCGATCGTGCGCGCATGTTCGGCCAATTGCTCGCGCCGCACGAGGGCCGCGTGGCGCTTGGCAAGGTCGCCCTCGTTTTCGGCCGGGTAGGATTGCGCGAGCATCTCGGCGACCGCGAGCGACACCACGCGGTCGCCCAGAAATTCGAGCCGCTCGAAATCCGCACCCGAGCTGCGCGCGTTGCCGCGCCGGCCCAGCGAGGAATGCGACAGGGCCGCAATCAAGCGGTCGGGATCGGCGAAACGATAGCCGATCGCCGCTTCGAGCTTGGCGCGGGCACCCTGCATGGCGTCTCCCCTTCCCCGGGGCCTAGCGCACGCGGTCGAGCAGGCGGCCGTAGCGCGCGGCCGTGACCCACGTCCAGGGCAGGAACAGATTGGCCGTGCCGTCGGTCGAGAAGAACAGGATCTGCGCGCGCCCGACGAGATTTTCGAACGGCACGAAGCCGACCGCACTCGCGTCGCGGCTGTCTTGCGAATTGTCGCGATGGTCGCCCATGGCGAAATAATGGGCGGGCGGCACGGTGAATTCGGGCGTGTTGTTGTAGAAGCCGTCGTTGTGGATCTTGAGCACGCGATGCTGGCGGCCGCCGGGCAGCGTCTCGACAAACTGCGGCACGCGGCGCACGAAGCCGCCGTCGCTCTCGACGAAATCCTCGATGCGCTCGAGCTTGGCCGCCTCGCCGTTGATGAACAGCACGCCGCGCACGACCTGGATGCGGTCGCCCGGCAAGCCGACGATGCGCTTGATGTAGTCGGTCTTGCCGTCGCGCGGCAGCTTGAAGACGACGACGTCGCCGCGCTCGGGCTCGGAAGCGCCGATGCGCCCGTCGAACAGCTTCACCGAATAGGGCATCGAGGCAAAGGAATAGCCGAACGAAAACTTCGACACGAACAGGTAGTCGCCCACGAGCAGCGTGGGCACCATCGAGGCCGACGGGATGTTGAACGGCTCGAAAAAGAAGGTGCGGATGCCGAGTGCGATCAGCACCGCATAGACGACCGTCTTCACGAGCTCGATCAGCGTGTCGGGTTTTTGCGTTTTTGCGATCGGCGGCAGCGACATGGAAAGGGCCTGGAACTTTCGGGAAATCGGAAGGCGTGCGGGATATGGCCCGGCAAGGCGGCGCCGTGTCAAGCCGGGGCGGCCGTCTGCGGCAAGGCGGAAATGATCACGATCGCCTGGGCGATCGGCGGATCGTCGGTGAGGCTCACGTCGATCTGGGCGCGCATGCCCGCAGGCACGAGGCTCGCAAGCCGCGCCAGCGCCCCGCCCGTGAGCCGCATCGACGGCTTGCCGCCGGGCAGATTGACCACTTCCATGTCGCGCCAGTAGACGGCCTTTCGGAAGCCCGTGCCCAGCGCTTTGGCGCACGCCTCTTTGGCCGCGAAGCGCCGCGCGTAGCTGGCCGCGCGCGCGGCCCGCCGCTCGGATTTGTCGCGCTCGGCCGCCGTGAAAATGCGGTGCGTGAAACGCTGCCCGAAGCGCTCGAGCGTGCTCTCGATGCGGCGGATGTCGACGAGATCGGAACCGAGCCCCAGGATCATCCGCGCGCCCGCTCGGCCGAGTTGATGACGGGGGTCGCGCGCAACGCCGCGATCACGTTGGTGAGGTGCTTCACGTCGCGCACTTCGACGTCGATGATCATTTCCCAGAATTCGGCGGTGCGGTTCACGATCTTGAGGTTCGTGATGTTGCCCGCATTCTTGGCGATCACGGTCGAGAGCGCGCCCAGCGACCCGGACTCGTTGCGCACGACCATCGCCACGCGGCCCACGAACGCCTCGCCCGACGCGTCTTCGACGTCCCAGCCCACGTCGAGCCAGCGGGCGGGCTGGTCGGCGAACTGCTCGAGCGTGTCGCAGTCGATCGTGTGCACGGTGACGCCGCGCCCCGTCGTCACGATGCCGACGATGCGGTCGCCGGGCAGCGGATGGCAGCAGCCCGCATAGTGGATCGCCATGCCGGGAATGAGCCCTTTGATCGGCACTTGCGCGTGGCTCGACGCATGGTCCTTGCTCTTGGCCTTGCGCAGCGACACGACATTGGGGGGCTTGGGCGGCACGCGGCTTTCGGGGAACAGAATGCCGAGCACTTCGCGCTCGCCCGTCTGGCCTGCCCCCACGCGCTCGATCAGATCCTCGATGTCTTCGGCCTTCAGCGGCTTCACGGCCCCTTCGAGCGACTTGTCGGCGTATTCGTAGCCTTCGCTCTTGAAGGCCTTCTGCAGGATCGAGCGGCCGAGATCGATGAATTGCTGGCGCTGCTGGGCGCGGATGAAGCGGCGGATGCGCGCGCGCGCCTTGCCGGTCACGACGAAGCGCTCCCAGGTCGGCGACGGCACCTGGGCCTTGGAGGTCACGATCTCGACCTGGTCGCCGTTGGCGAGTGCCGTGCGCAGCGGCATCATGCGGCCGTTGATCTTGGCGCCGACGCAATGGTCGCCCACCTGGCTGTGCACGGCATAGGCGAAATCGACCGGTGTCGCCCCGCGCGGCAAGGCGATCAGATCGCCCTTGGGCGTGAAGCAGAAACACTGGTCCTGGTACATTTCGAGCTTGGTGTGCTCGAGGAATTCTTCGGGGTTGGACGCGTGCTCGAGAATGTCGAGCAGCTCGCGCAGCCAGCGATAGGTGCCTTTGGCGTCGGCCGCGGCGGGCCGGCCGTCCTTGTAGGACCAGTGCGCCGCCACGCCCGATTCGGCCACGTCGTGCATGTCGCGCGTGCGGATCTGGATTTCGATGCGCTGGCGCTCGGGCCCGAAGATGCCGGTATGCAGCGAGCGGTAGCCGTTGGGCTTCTGGACGGAGATGTAGTCCTTGAAGCGCCCCGGCACCACGGGCCAGCGCGAATGGATCACGCCCAAAGCGCGGTAGCATTCGGCCGTGTCGGCGACGATCACGCGGAACGCCATGATGTCGGAGAGCTGTTCGAAGGCGACGTTTTTGGTCTGCGTCTTGCGCCAGATCGAATAGGGCGTCTTCTCGCGGCCCGACACCTGCGCGGTCACGCCCTCTTCGGCGAGGGTCGCCACGATCTGGTCGGCGATGCGCGCGACCACGTCCTGGCCGCGCGCGCGCAGCGCCTGCAGGCGCAGCACGATCGACTCGCGCGCATCCGTGTTGAGCTGGGCGAAGGCCAGATCCTCGAGCTCTTCTTGGATGCGCCGCATGCCGATGCGCTCGGCCAAGGGCGCGTAGATCTCCATCGTCTCGCGCGCGATGCGCTGGCGCTTCTCGGGCTTCGGGATGAAACCGAGCGTGCGCATGTTGTGCAGCCGGTCGGCGAGCTTCACGAGCAGCACGCGGATGTCTTCCGACATGGCGAGCAGGAGCTTGCGGAAATTCTCGGCCTGCTTGGCCTTGTCGGACTGCGCCTGCAATTCGAGGCGCGACAGCTTGGTCACGCCGTCGACCAGCCTTGCGATCTCGGGGCCGAACACGCGCTCGATGTCGTCGATGCTCGCAAGCGTGTCTTCGACCGTGTCGTGCAGCAGCGCGGTCACGATCGTCGCGGTGTCGAGCCGATAGCCCGTGAGGATGCCCGCCACTTCGAGCGGGTGCGAGAAATAGGGGTCGCCCGAAGCGCGCGTCTGCGCGCCGTGCACCTTCATCGAATAGACGTAGGCGCGGTTGACGAGGTCTTCGTCGGCTTCGGGATCGTAGGCTTTGACGCGCTCGACGAGTTCGAAGACCCGCATCATCGCGGGCCGCACCCGCTTGGGCGTTGCGTCCGTAACGGCAACTGCGGCAGCTGCACCCGACGGCGTTTCGGCCGTCGGTGCCACGTCGCCGCCGTCGGCGCTCAAGCGTGCCTCTTGCGCAGGCGCTTAGAGGTCGGCACCGGCATCGGCTTCTTCCGTGCCGCCCGCCAGCTTCTCTTCGGCGTCTTCGATTTCCATTTCGTCTTCGATGCCGTCGCGCGTCGCGTCTTCCGGCACGCCCGCAATGTCGCGGTCGGCGGCGAGCAGTTCCATCGCGTCGTCTTCCGGCTCTTCGCTTTCGACCTGGCGCTGCAGACCCTGCACGACCGACTGGCGCAGAATGTCGAGGTCGAGCGAGTTCTCGGCGATCTCGCGCAGCGCGATGACCGGGTTCTTGTCGTTGTCCTTCTCGACCGTCAGCGGCGAGCCTGCCTGGATTTCGCGCGCGCGCTGGGCCGCAAGCATCACCAGTTCGAACCGGTTGGGGATGCGGACAACGCAGTCTTCGACCGTTACGCGAGCCATGCGGGCAAACTCCAAAAATCAAAAGCGCTTATGCGCCAAACAAGGGCAAAGAATATACAAGCCGCTGCAGCGCAACACAACCCCTTTTCGTGCCGAAATCTGCAGCGCGGTCAAGGGCTTGGTGCGGGCAGCGGGCGGCAGACCGTATCCTCGGGCAGGCCCGCGATCAGTTCCGTCACGCCGATACCGCTGCCGGGATGCCGCCAAGAAGGCGCGATTTCGGCGAGCGGCAGCAGCACGAAGGCGCGCGCGGCCATGCGCGGATGCGGCAATTCGGGGGCCGCTTGCGGCGGGGCACGCAGCACGCCGTCGTAGTCGATGAGATCGAGATCGAGCGTGCGCGCCGCATTGCGCATGCCGCGCACGCGCCCGAATTCGAACTCGAGCGCATGCAGATGGCCGAGCAACGCAACCGCATCGAGGGCGGTTTCGAGCCGCACGACGGCGTTGGCGTACCAAGGCTGGTCGGACGGCGGCCAGGGCGGGCTTTCCCAGATGCGCGAGGCGGCCGCAACGCGCGCAGGCCCCGCATCGAGGCGCGCCATCGCCGCACGCACGGTTGCGGCCGCAGACCCCGCCGGGCCCGGCAGATTGGCGCCGAGGGCAACGAGGATCAAACGCCAAACTCCGTATTGAACCGCATGCGCAATGGCGCTAAAGAACGCGCAACGCATTTTGAAATGCAGCCATATTCGCATTCGCAAAAGGAAATTCGCATGGCCTTCTATCCCCAGGAACGTCTGGCGCTGTTCATCGACGGGCCCAATCTCTACAACGCCGCACGCGGCCTCAATTTCGACATCGACTATCGGCGGCTCCTGCAGCTGTTCCAGAGCAAAGGCCGCCTCATCCGCGCCTTCTACTACACCGCATTGGCCGAAGAACAGGACTACTCGCCGATCCGCCCGCTCGTCGACTGGCTCGACTATAACGGCTTCACGATGGTCACGAAGCCGATGAAGGAATTCACCGACGCCACAGGCCGCCGTCGCTTCCGCGGCAGCATGGACATCGAACTGGCCGTCGACATGATGGATCTGGCCGACAAGCTCGACCATGTCGTGCTGTTTTCGGGCGACGGCGATTTCTGCCGCCTCGTGGAAGCCGTGCAGCGGCGCGGCGTGCGCGTGACGGTCGTCTCGACGATCCGCTCGCAGCCGCCGATGGCGTCGGACGATCTGCGCCGCCAGGCCGACATGTTCGTCGATCTGTTCGACCTCGCCGCCCACATCTCGCGGCCCGGCGGGCGCGACGCTGGCGGCGGCCAGGCCGGCGGCCAACCGACGACGCTGCCGCCCAACGACGCGCCTCCGGCTTGAGTTCAAACGAACCGCCGCGCGATTGCCCGCTCTGCCCGAGGCTGGCGGCGCTCCGTGCCGATCTGCGCAAACAGCATCCGGCTTGGCACAATGCGCCCGTGCCCGGTTTCGGCCCTGCAACCGCACGTTTGCTGATCCTCGGGCTTGCCCCGGGCCTCAAGGGCGCGAACCGCACGGGACGCCCCTTCACGGGGGATTTTGCGGGCGACCTGCTGTTTGCCACGCTCAAGAAATTCGGCTTCGCGACCGGCACCTACGTTG
>JAIXXA010000154.1 GCA_027490975.1 Rhodospirillaceae bacterium | reverse complement strand
GACGACGGGATGGAGCATGTCACAACGTTTCGCCTGAGAAACTATCCGACAGCGATAGCTTGGTCGCCCGACGGCAGAGTTTTGGTAAGTATTAGCGAGTTTGGCGGTTCGTTGTCGTTGTGGGATGTCAAGACGGGACGCCGAACCGAACTCGGAGGCGTTGCCGGCCCATACATAGAGCCCTCGCTTCTGTTTATGGCTGACGGCCGCCATTTGTTGGCGCCGCCCAGAAGTGACGAAAGCGGCAAGTTTGCCAGGCATGCCTTCACGCTCTGGGACGTGGCGACTGCGACGGTCTTGAAAGACATCGAAGGACCGGCCCCCCAGCGGGGTTTTCGATTCAACAATCCTCATCGATACGAGGTTTCGCAGGATGGGAAGCTTGCGGCACTCGTTCCAATTGAAAGTGAGAATATGTATTTTTATGATATAGAGAATTGGAGCATTGTAAAAAGCGAAAACATCTTAATGAGCCGCCAACCGTTTTGGACGTTTGCGTTGTCGCAGGACGCAAGCAAAGCAATCCTTGCCCGCACGAGCCTTGTCTCAATCCTAGATATTGCGTCGGGTCAGGTTGAAAACCACCGCATCTACAAAGATCAAAGCATACGTCAGACACTGAAGGCCTTATCTTTAAGTCCTGACGGGAAATTCCTTGCGATCGCTGGGTACCCTGGAGTCCGACTTCGCGCCGACAATCCAGTGCCAGAATTTGCACCTTCTGATCTATTGCAGGTTAGGTCTCTTGCGGATTGGTCGCTGACGGCGAGCGTCCCTCATTCGCGGCCCCGTTCAGGCGGGACGGCCGTGTCCTGGAGTGCCGACGGCGCGTACATTGCCGTGGCCAATTGGGATTCGGCGATCGTGTATGCAACGCGGTCAGCGACGGTGAGAACGATCAAAATCGGGACGGTTGTAACCTCTCTCGCTTTTTCGCCGGTCGGAAACCTGCTTGCGGTCGGGGAGGGCGGGGCGATCCGAATCTATAAGGTAGGCCCCGGTAAGGGTTGAGCGGTATGCCTCGATTTCTGAAGTGGTGTTCGCAAAACACTATTTGAATCGGAAGTGCGGCGCTCTGTCTTAGGAATTCCAGGGGCACGATACTTAGTTCAGGGGCGGCGTGCACCAATCTGTCGCCGCGATTTTTTGTGCGGCGGATATTCCGCTCAATCGCCGCAGAAGTTGCGGAGATTATCCCAATCCCCCATTGCGCTTGAAAAATGCTATCATCGGGCTTATTTTGATATCACCGATGTCAGTCTACGGAAGGCGCCACCATGGCTGCTGTCACCATTCGCAACCTCTCCGACGCGGCGCATCGTGCGCTTAAACTCCGCGCGGCTCAGCATAATCGCAGTGCCGAGGCCGAGATGCGTGCCATCCTCGAGGCGGCTGTGCGACCCGAGGGACGTTTGCTGCTCGGCACCGCTTTGCGGGAGATCGGGCGGAAATACGACATAACCAAAGCCGATATCGAAGCCATCGAACAAGTCCGCGACAAGCGTCCTGCCGAACCCCTGAAGTTCGATTGACGGGACGCTTCGAATGATCCTGTTGGACACCAACGTTATCTCGGAAGCGATGACGCGCGAACCGCATCCGAGCGTTCGCGCCTGGCTGGATGTCCAGTCGTCCGAGACGCTGTTCCTTTCAAGCATCACCGTTGCCGAGCTTCTGTTCGGCATTGGCACTGCGCCGACTGGCAAGCGCAAAGCCGCACTGACCGCAGCGCTCGACGAAGTCTTGGTCGCGTTCGCCGCCCGCATTCTGCCATTCGATACCATGGCAGCGCAGTACTATGCCGATCTTGCGTTGAAGGCGCGCGCTGCCGGAAAAGGCTTCCCGACGCCAGACGGCTATATTGCTGCGATCGCCGCCGCGAACGGGTTTGCTGTCGCATCGCGCGACGCTTCTGCGTTCGCTGCCGCAGGCCTGAAGGTGATCGATCCTTGGGTCGCAACGCGATGACCCGAAACTCCTGGAAAATGTCGATTCGACGATCGCGTCGGCCTCAGAAACGGTCGGCGCGGTCGCGATGGTTCTTCGCTTTGGCGTCGCGTTCTGGTGCAGGCTCCGCCGCCGATCCGCCGGTGGGTAGCGCGGCGGCAGGGATTTGATTGGCGACCAGCGCGCGATAGGCGGTGGCGGATATCAGTACCGAATTGTCCCGCCCGTGCGACGTGACGGTCACGGGGCCTTCGGCGGCGTGGCGCAAGAAGGTGCCGATATTGCGGATCAAGTCGGTGGCTGCGATGCGTTTCATCGTGCAGTCCTAGTCGATCCCTTCGAATCATTCAAACGATTGTCGAACGATGCGCGCGTCACTTCTTGAACGCATAGGCACTCGCACCTTTCACGTTCACGTCGATGTCGAGGCGGTGCTGGAGCGGCGGGTAGGCGCGTTGGCGGCAGTTTTCGCGTTCGCACACGCGGCAGCCCACGCCGATATCCACGACATGGCCGAGTTTTTCGAGATCGATGCCGTCGGCATAGACCAGCTCGTGCGCGTTGGCGATTTCGCAGCCGATGCCGACCGCGAGCAGGCTTTGCGGTTCGAGATAGCCGCCGCCGGTTTTGGCGACCGTGCGCGCGACGCAGAAGAACGTCGCACCGTCGGGCAGGCGCGCGGCTTGCGTCAAGATGCGGCCGGGGCTCGTGAAAGCCTCGTGCACGATCCAGCGCGGGCACGAGCCGCCGAATCTCGAAAAATGGAAACCGGCGGCCGAAAAGCGTTTCGAGACGTTGCCTGCGATGTCTACGCGCACGAGCCACAAGGGCACGCCCTTGTCGCCGGGGCGCTGCAACGTCGAGAGACGATGGCAGGCCTGTTCGAAGCTCACGCCGAAATGGTTGGCGAGCAGTTCGATATCGTAGCGCCGCTCGCGGGCCGCCGCGAGATACGGCGCATAGGGCATCAGCACCGCACCGGCGAAATAATTGTAGAGGCCGACGCGCACCAAGGTTTCGGTTTCCTTCGAGGCGAGCTTTGCCGTCGCGACGATGAGATCGACTTGTTTGCGCGCGGCGAATAGGCCGATCTGGTAGGCGAGATGGAAGCGGCGCGAGGCGCGCGGCAAGGTCTCGCTGAGTTGCAGCGTTTTGGTCTTGGTGTCGTAGCGGCGCACGCCACCCGCCAACGCGGCGGGCTCGACGATTTCGACAGCGATCGAAAACCGCGCTTTGGCGTAGTCGACGAGGCCGCGCCAGGCTTCGCCGATGGGAACGCCCGCTTGGGCGACGACGGCTTCGGCGGCCTCTTCGATATCGGAAAAATAGTTCGTGCGGTCGTGGAAAAAATCGCGCGCTTCCTCGGCGGGCAGCACCATCTTGCGCGTGTTGCCGCTCGGCAGGCCCAGGGTCATCGACTGCGCATCGTCGCGCGCGAGGCGATAGGCGCGGTAGAGCTCGAGGATCGCCTTGGCGGCATTGGGGGCGGCTTCGGCGAGCGCTTTGATCTCTTCGGGCGCGATCCCTTGGGCGGCGAGCGTGCCGTCGGCGAACACTTCGCGCAAGCCGGTGGCGAGCTTGCGGTCGTCGTCGTCCGACAGGTCGGTCAATTCGACGTCGAATTGTTTGCCGAGTTTGAGCAGCAGCGCCACCGTCACCGGCCGCTGGTCGTGTTCGATGAGGTTGAGATAGCTTGCCGAGATGCCGAGCTGCTCGGCCATGCGCGCTTGCGTGAGGTTCGCCTGCTCGCGCAAGCGGCGGATTTTGTTGCCCAGCAGCGTTTTGCGCGCCATTGCCTGCCCCCCGGAACCGCGATTTACAAACTTTACACCGCACTGCCGAAATCTGCAAATCCAGCGACGAGTTTACGGTTTTGGGCCGTTTTCGGGCTGTCGCATGCGCACCTGCACTGTGAAGATGTTTACATTGAATCTGGCTTCACGGAGGGGCACATGCAAAACGACTGGACGACGAACCCGCGTTGGGAAGGCATCAAGCGCGACTACACGGCGGCCGACGTTGCCAAGCTCGCCGGCTCCATGCGCATCGAGCACACGCTCGCTCGCCGCGGTGCCGAGCGCCTGTGGAACCTGCTGAAGACCGAGCCTTACGTGAACACGCTGGGTGCCCTCACCGGCAACCAGGCCATGCAGCAGGTCAAGGCCGGTTTGAAGGCCATCTATCTGTCGGGCTGGCAGGTCGCGGCCGACGCCAACAATGCGGGCCAGATGTATCCCGACCAGTCGCTCTATCCGGTCTCCTCGGTGCCGGACGTGGTCAAGCGCATCAACAACGCGCTGCGCCGTGCCGACCAGATCCAGACCATGGAAGGCAAGGGCGACACCTACTGGTTCGCGCCCATCATCGCGGACGCCGAAGCCGGTTTCGGCGGCGCGCTCAACGCCTACGAACTCATGAAGTCGATGATCGAGGCGGGCGCTTCGGGCGTACATTTCGAAGACCAGCTCGCGTCGGAAAAGAAGTGCGGCCATCTGGGCGGCAAGGTGCTGGTCCCGATCAGCCAGCATTGCCGCACGCTGAACGCCGCCCGCTTGGCCGCCGACGTTGAAGGCGTGCCGACCGTGCTGCTCGCGCGCACGGACGCGCATTCGGCCCAGCTCATCACCTCGGACGTCGACGAGCGCGACCGGCCGTTCCTCACGGGCGAGCGCACGCCCGAAGGCTTCTTCCGCATCAAGGAAGGCAAAGGCGTGGAATACGCGATCGCGCGCGGCCTCGCCTACGCCCCTTATTCGGATCTGCTGTGGTGGGAAACCTCGGAGCCCGATCTTGGCGAAGCACGCGAATTTGCGGCCGAACTGCGCCGCCAGTTCCCGGGCAAGATGCTCGCCTACAATTGCTCGCCCTCGTTCAACTGGCGCAAGAAGCTCGATCCGCAGACGATCGAGACCTTCCAGCAGCAGATCGGCGAGATGGGCTACAAGTTCCAGTTCGTGACGCTCGCGGGCTTCCACGCGCTGAACTACTCGATGTACGAGCTGGCGCGCGGCTACGCCAAGCGCGGCATGGGGGCCTATTCGGAACTGCAGCAGGCCGAGTTCGACGCCGAGAAATACGGCTACACCGCCACGCGCCACCAGCGCGAAGTGGGGACGAGCTATTTCGACGCGGTCGCGGTCGCGATTTCGGCCGGCAAAGCTTCGACGACGGCGATGGCGGGTTCGACCGAAACCGACCAGTTCCACGACAAGCCGAAAAGTGCAGGGCCCAAGGCCGTACCGCACGCGGCGGAATAACAAAAAAACGAGGAAACGCCCCCCGGGCGAAGGGCCGGCACCGAAAGGTACCGGCCCTTTTGCTTTCAAGTGCCGCGAAGAAACGGCAGCTTGCCGCCGGTGGCGAGATAGACGCCGACACTGATCGTCGCCACGCCGAGCCAGTCGAGCGGCTGCGGCCATTCGCCGAGCAGCGGGATCGCGAAGATGGTCGCAAGCACCGGCACCAGCGAGGCGAGGGCAGCACCGCGCGACGCCCCCAGCAGCTGCAAAGCGCGGTTGTAGGCGATCAGCGACACCACGCTCGACAGAACGCCCTGGATCAGAATCTGGAAGCCGATTTCGCCCCAGCCGGCCGTCGCGAGATTGGCGCCGTGGAACAGCGCGTAATAGGGCAGGTACAGAACCGCCGACCACACGCTCACGAGGGCCGCTGCGGCGATCGGCGACAGGCCGCTTTTGCGCATCGCGATCGTGTAGCTTGCCCACAGCATGGCGGCCGCCACGAACAGCGCTTGGCCGCGCCATTCGCCGCCGACGCCGTGCGCAAGGCCCGCCCCTGCAAGCGCGCCCACGCCGAGCGGGATCAGAAGAAAGCCGAGCCGCCGCGTGCCCGCGATCTTCTCGCCGAGGATCAGCACCGACAGCAAGGCCACGAACAGCGGCATCGTGCCCGGCAGCATCACCGAGCCGTGGGCGATGGGCGCGAACATGAAGCCCGATGCGGCGACGAGCTGGTAGACGAACCCAGCCCCCAGCACCATCGCCGCCCAGATCGCAATCCCGGTGCCGCCGCCGGGGCCGACGCGGCGCGGATCGAGGCCGCTGCGCCAGGCGACCGGCAGCAGAATGAGGCCGGCCGTGCCGAAGCGCAGGGCCGTGAGGTCCCAGAAATCGAGCGTGCTTTTGACACCCCAGCGCGTTGCGAGCATCCAGGCGACCCAGATCGAAATCGCGAACAGGCCCCACGCGAAGCCACGCATTTTCGTCGATGCGATGTGCATTATTTGGTTCGCCGAAGTTTAAGCATTTGTTAAATTCGATGGACTCTGGCGCCCAGTGCTATTAGCTTGGCAAATGGATGGGCGAATCTGAAATTAGAGAGAATCATAGTCGGATGAGCACTTCAAGTATCAATGTCGGGCAGTTGCGCGCTTTCCTTGCGGTTTTGGACGAGGGCGGATTTACCGCTGCCGCGCACAAATTGGGGCTCACACAGTCGGGCGTGAGCCAGGCCGTGGCGGCCCTTGAGGAGTCGTTGGGCGTGGTGCTGCTGTTGCGCACGCGCGGCCGCGTGGCGGCGACTGCACCCGGTGCCGCGATCCAGGCCGATGCGCGCGCGGCTCTCGACGCGATCGAGCGCGTGCGCGCGCGCGCCCAGGCTTTGACGGGCCTGCAGAGCGGGCGGGTGCGCGTGGGCAGCGTGTCGAGTGCTGCCACGCGCCTGTTGCCGCCGATCATCAAGAATTTCAGCACGCGCTATCCCGGCATCGAAGTGGTGCTGATCGAGGGCACGGACCACGAGGTGCGCGACTGGGTCGTCGGCAGCACGGTCGATATCGGCCTCACGGCCGAGTTGCCGCGCGATTTCGACACGATCCCGGTCGCCGAAGACGATCTGCTGGCGATCATGCCCAAGCGCCATCGTCTCGCCAATTCCGAGAAAGTGTCGCCGGCCGAACTGGCCGACGAAAGTTTCGTGATGCCCAATGGCGGGTCGGAAGCCGACATCCGCGCTTTGTTCGCGCGCGAAGCGGTGGTGCCGCGCGTCGCCTTCTCGGTGCGCGACCAGACGGCGCTGATGGCGATGGTGCGCGAAGGGGTGGGGGTGTCGATCGTGCCCGAGCTCAGCGTGCCGTCGGGCGAACGGCGCTTGGCCGTGGTCCCGCTCGATCCGCCGGCCAAACGGCGCCTGTGCGCGGTCACCCCGCGCGAAGGCCTGTCGCCGGCCGCCGGCGCGTTCCTCGACTCGCTGGCCGCCGCCGGCCGCCAGTTCCAGGGCCGGGCCTAAAAAAGCGCCGATAGCGCAGGCGCTATCGGCACTCGATCTGGAAGGTGAAGCTGCGCGACAGGTCGGCCACGTCGGCGGCTTTCATGTCGCGCTGCGAGGGCGCTTCGACGTAGCGCTGGCCGCCGGCTTCCAGGAAAAGGCGCGCGACCGCTCCCTGCACGGCGAAATTCACGTTCTGCGGAATGTCGCCCGTCGCCTGGGCCACGCGCTGGGCGTTGAGTTTGCTCACCACGACGCCCACGAGATTGCCGGACAGGTCGAGCAGCGGGCCGCCGGAATTGCCGGGCTGCACCGGCGCCGTGATCTGCATGAGGGCGATGTTGCCGCCGAGCCCGGACATGGCGCTCACATTGCCGGTCGTGATGTTGAGGCCGTTCTGCAGCAAGGTCGGCAACGGAAAGCCCGAAACCACGATGTCGTCGCCGGCCCGGATCGAGGGTTGGGCGCGGAAGCGCACAAACGGCACGGGCGCGCGCGCGTCGACCTTGATCAAGGCGAGATCGTTGCGTTCGTCCTTGCGCACGAGCTGGGCATCGACGCGGCCGGTTTCCAGCAACACGCCGATGCGCCGGCAGTCGCCCGCGACATGCGCGTTGGTCAGCATGTGGCCTTGTGCGGAGATGAAGAAGCCGGTGCCGAACGATTGTTCGTTGCCGCGCGCCTGTCCGCTGTTGGGGCCGCTGTTGGGACCGCTGTTGGGCGCAGGGGCCGGCGGTGCGCCCGAGGCGCGTGCGCTCGACGCGTCGAACGCGACTTCAGCGACCGCGCACAGATCCTGGCTGCGCCGCTCTTCGCGTCGGTCGTCGTCGTAGACGACCGCGATGTCCCACTGGCAGGGGCCCTGCGGCAGGGGCACGTCGAAGCGCTGGCCGGCGGCGAGCACATTCTCGCCGAGGCGGTCGCGGCCCCAATCGGTGTCGGTCGAACGCGACACGTAGAGCTGCGCGATCGTGCGCCGCGAGCGGTTGACCAGCGCAAAACTCGGATCGCCGGTGGCCGTTTGGGCGTTGCCGCGCGCGGCCGGCGGGGCGGCGCCGCGCGCGCGCGCGGCCGATGCGTCGAACGCAAGCTCGGTCACGTTGCACAGATTCTGCGACTGTTTTTCCTCGCGCCGGTCGTCGGCATAGACGACCGCGATGTCCCATCGGCAATCGCCGTTCGGCAGCGTCACTTGGAAGCGGCGGCCCGCACCCAACACGTCGGTGCCCAGGCGGTCCGGGCCCCAATTGCGCTCGCGCGACAGCGAGGCATAGATCTGCGTGATCGTCGAACCCGAAGCGTTGACGAGTTCGAAGCTTGGGTCGCCTTGTTCGCCTGCTTGCGGCGCTGCTGAAGGCGCACCGCCGTCGAAGGCCATCTCGGACAATCGGCACAGATCCTGGCGCCGCCGTTCTTCGGCCTGGCCGCCGCGATAGACGACGCGCACGTCGAAAATGCACTGGTCGCCCGCCGGTCGCACGGTCTTGCGGGCACCCGGCAGGATCACGTCGGTGTGCAGCACGTCCGCGCCCCAATCGTCGAGCGACGAGGGCGAGACATAGACCTCGAAAATCGGCACGCGCGCGCGGTTCACGATCTCGAAGGTCGTGTCGTTCTGTGCTTGCGCGCTGCCGGCAAACGCGGCGATCGCGAACAGCAGAAATGCCAAAAAGCGACCGGTGCGCCCCATCGAATCCCCGCAGTCTCGCGACGCATTCGACGCGATAGGGAAGTCGTAGCGCGCGAGGCGCGTTCTGGCAATCCGGTGCGTCAGCCGCGCTTCCAGCGCGCGAGCGCGTAGATGGCCCCGCCTGCGATCAAGCCCCAGAAGGCGCCGCTCACGCCGCCGAAGGAAACGCCCGAGGCGGTCACAAGGAATGTGACGATCGCGGCTTCGCGGTCTTCGGGCGCTTGCATGGCCCCCAGCAAGGCGCTCGCGAGAGCCCCCAGCAGCGCCAACCCCGCCACCGCCTGGATCAGCACCGGCGGGGCGGCCGCGATGAAGGCGGTCGCAGCCCCTGCCAACAATCCGAACGCGAGATAGCCGATCCCGCAGAATCCGGCCGCCCAATAGCGGCGTTTGGGATCGGGATGGGCGTCGGGGCCTGTGCACATCGCCGCTGTCAGCGCCGAGAGATTGACCGCATGGCCGCCGAAAAACGATGCGCCCATCGTGAAAAGGCCGGTGAGACGGAACAGCGGGGCGGGTTCGGGCGCGTAGCCGTTCACCTTGAGCACGGCAAAACCCGGGATGTTCTGGGATGCCATCGTGACGATAAAAAGCGGGATCGCGATGCCGATCGCGGCATCGAGCGTGAAGACGGGCAGACCGAATTCGATCTGCGGCACAAGGCTGATCGCCGCGAAATTGCCGGCCGGCGTCTGCGCCCAAATGATCGCGACCGTCACGGCAACCGCTGCCGGCACGGCATAGAGGCGGCTGAATTTCGCGACGAGCGCCCAAGTCGCGACGATGGCCAGCCCTTGCCACGGCAATTGCGCGACGGCCTTGACCGGTGCCAGACACAGGCCGAGCAGAATGCCCGCGAGCATCGCATTGGCAAGCGATGTCGGGATTGCCGATACCCATTTGCCCAGACGCTGCCAGTAGGCGCAGGCGAGGATCAGGGCGCCGCAGACGAGGAATGCCCCCGTTGCGGCCGCAAAGCCGCCGGTCAACACGCCCGACGTGGCAAGCAAGGCCGCCCCCGGCGTGGACCAGGCGATCGCGACCGGCGTGCGGCTCGAAAAACTCGTCCACACGGTGGCGAGGCCCATCGCGAGCGAAACGGCGAGCAGGCCCGATGCGGCTTGGGCGGGCGTAGCGCCCACGGCCGACAGCCCCTGCACGATCACGGCAAATGAACTCGCGCAGCCGACAAACGCGGCGAGCAGCCCCATGGTCATGGCTTGCGTCGAGAAATCTTTGAACATGGCGCGTTGCATAGCCAAACCCCGGCTGTTTTGCAAAGCCCAACGCTTCTGCAAGGCCGAACGCTTCTGCAAAGCTGAAGGTTCTGCAATTTAGGGCGAATCGGCCGGTGTCGAGCGCTATGCCTCGGCTTCGAGCCGATACCCAAGCCCTCGCTGGGTCTTGATGAGGCGGACAGCGTGTCCTTCGTCGATCTTGCTGCGCAGGCGGCCGATATAGACGTCGACGACGTTTGTCAGCGGATCCTCGTTCAAACCCCATATGTTCGACAGGATGCGTTCTCTGCTGAAAAGCTTGCCCGGCGAATTCATCAAGAGTTCGAGAAGCGCCAATTCCTTTGCGGTCAGGGAAATCGGCCGACCTGCGCGGCTCGCCTTCATGGTCGTGCGGTCGAGTTGGAGGTCGGCGACGCGAAGTATCGTCTCGGCAGGCTTCTTGATTTCGCGGCCGCGCCGACCGAGCGCCTGCAGCCTTGCGAGCAGTTCGTCGAAATCGAACGGTTTGCCCAGATAGTCGTCTGCGCCCAGCCGCAAGCCGGAAATCCGATCTTCGACCGTCGACATGGCGGTCAGCATGAGGATCGGAAGCTGGATGTTCTGCGCGCGCAGCGTCTGGCAAACGTCGAGGCCGCTCACATCGGGCAGCATCAGATCGAGGACAAGTATCGTGCTTTCCCCGTCGGCCATGAAGCTCTGCCAGGCTTGCTGCGCCAGCTCGATTCCGTCGCGGCCGGTGCATGCGACGCGAACGGACATGCTCTCTGCGCCCAGTCCGCGCTGGAGAAAGTCGGCAATCCTGCGGTCGTCTTCGATCAGAAGGATTTTCATGCGGGAAGTCCGTTCTGCGCGATCGCAAGCGGAAGCGACACGATCGCGGAAGTGCCGCTATGCAGGCCGCTCTTCAGCGCGATGTCGCCGCCGTGGCCGCGCGCAAGGACCCGAGCGATGGGCAGACCCAGACCGCTGCCGTCGGCGCAGTGCGTCTTGGCATTGGGCGCGCGATGGCCGCGATCGAAGACTTTGGCCAACTCGCTTTCGTCGATGCCGATACCGTCGTCGCGGACGGTCAATTCGGCCCAGGACGTCCCGCCGCGCTCCGTGCGGCATGCCGAAAGAGTCACGGTTCCACCCGGCCGGGAGTATCGGACGGCATTGTCGACAAGAACCAGAAGCAGCTGCTTCAGCCGTTCCGCGTCGCCGAGCATCGTCATCCCGGTCGGCCACGGCTCTCGCACAAGGTCGATTCCGCGCGCGAAGGCGAGTGCCCGCCCGAGCCAGAAAACCTCTTCCAGAACGTCGTCGATGTCTACGGGAACTCTGCGCAGCGAAAGCGAATCGATGTCGCTGCGCGCCATCGTCAGCAGGTCGTCGATGCTCGCGGCGAGCTGCCGCGAATAATCCTCGACGCGCTGCAGAGACTCCCGGTACTCGCTCGTCGGCTTGGCACCGCCGCGCAGCGCGATCTGCGCCTCGCCGCGAATGGCCGTCGTCGGCGTGCGCAACTCGTGGCTGATGTCCGCAAAGAGCTGGCGACGCCGCGACTCGGCTTCGTTTTGCGCGGCGAGCGCGACCGTGAGTTCGGCCGTGCGGCGCGCGACGCGATCCTCAAGAGCCTCGCGCGCTTCGCTCTCGCGCGCGCGATGGGCCGAAAGCTCCGCCGCCATGGCATTCATGCTCTGCGCGACCCTGCCGAATTCGCCGGAGATGTCGAGCGATATCCGGTGCGAGAGTCGGCCGCTGCGCAAGGCTTCGGCGCCCTCGGCCAGTGCGGCAAGGGGCTTGCGCAAAGCGCGCGCGAAGGCGGCCGCAAGGACAAATGCAGCGAGGATGAGGGCGGCGGTCGTTCCGATCCAAAGCCGCCGCAGCCATGCCAGCGCGCGGTCCGTGTCGGCCCGCTTTTCGTCGAGGGAGAGCTGCTCGCGCGCAAGGCTTTCCTGCAGCAGCGACTGCAAGTCGCGTCCGTCGGCAGTGTCGAAGAGATCGTCGGCGATGCGCCATGCGGACGTCGCGTCGAGCGCTGCCGCAGGCTGGTTCGGCCCCGCGAGGCCGCGCGCCAGCTGTTCGACGCCCGCGGACAGGATCGCCAGCGCATTGCGGCGTTCCGCCTGCCTTTGGCGGGCCGGGATTCCGTCGTCGAGCAAGCTCGCTTGCGCATCGAGCGCTTTCAGCTGCGCCAGCGTCATTTGCATGCTTGCGATGATCGCGTCGCGCCGGTCGGGCAGCGCGCCGCTGCCGAACTGCATTTGCGCCGTCCAGCTTCGCAGCTTTTGTTTGTCCAGCCACAGATCGGTGAAGCTCTGCTTGATGTCGGCTGCGACCCGCCCGCGCAGGACATGATGCTCCGCCAGCCCAACCGCCCAGACGGCAAACGCCCCTTGCAGGAATGCGATCGCCGCAAGGGTCGCCAATGCGACCGTGATTCGCCGTCGGAACGCGCTCGAATGGCTGGGGCCGGAAAGCTCGTTCATCGCGCGTTCATCTTGCTGTGAGGCTTCCGTAATTTGCCGTTCAGAGCGGCGTCAGCCGCGCCCATTAGATAAGGGCTGTGCGACGAACGCAAGTTCGACACGAAGCAAACGACGAACTCAAACCCCAATCTGGAGACGCTATGTCCATCCGCCATTCTCTTCTCGCCGCTGCCATGTTCGCTGCCGTCTCTTCCGTCGGCGTAGCGAACGCCCAAACGGCGACTGTCAACCGGGCCATTGCCGAAGCCGAAGTGCTCGCAGCACAGAGAGCCTGGTGCGGCGCGCTCGTCGACATCAGCAGGACCGGGGAGACCCAGGGCCGGGCTGCCGCCAAAGCGCTTGCCGAGCGCGTGATCGACGCCGCGTATGGCTACCAGATGGGCGCGGTCCTCTTCAAGCCGACGCTGACGGTATCGCCGCAGACCTTCCGCACGACGCGCGCCGGCGCGCTCGCGTATTTTGTCGGCGGCGACTCCGCCTTCCCGGCGGATACCGGTTTCGCGCTGAAGGGCTGGACCAGGTGCGATGTCGCCAACAGCGCGATCTTCATCGCGGGTGATTCCGCAGCGACGATGGGCAACGTGAACATTACCGGCAAGGACGGCAAGGTGACGACCGTCGACAAGACATGGATGTTCGTCAAGGACGATTCGGGCAAGCTCCGTATCGTGCTCCACCATTCGTCGCTGCCCTATACCGGCAACTGACCGAAGCTTCGGGGCGGGGTTGCGACAGCAATCCCGTCCCGAGCGCGGGGCGTGCGCGCGAATGCCGGACGCTTTTGCAATGCCGCCCGAATCGGCCCATGTCTAGAAAATGGAATGGACCGACGACGGCATCGTGCTCGGGCGGCGCGTGCATGGCGAGCATGCGGCGGTGGTGACGTTGTTCACGCCGACCTACGGGCGCCATTTGGGCCTTGCGCGCGGCGGCGGGCATGGGCGCGGGGCCGCCCTCTACGAGATCGGCAATGTCGTGCGCGCGACGTGGCGCGCCCGGTTGCCCGAGCATCTCGGCAACTACAGCTGCGAGCTTGCGCGCACCGTGGGCGCCTTGCTGCTCGACGACGCAGAGCGGCTCGATGCGCTGTCGGCGGCGACGTCGCTGCTCGAAATGGTGCTGCCCGAACGCGAGGCGCATGCGGACCTCTATGCGGCGACGCTCCAACTCATCCACGCGTTTGAAACGCCCGACTGGGCGGCCGCCTATGTGCGCTGGGAGTGCCGGTGCCTGGCCGAGTTGGGATTCGGCCTCGATCTGGCGCGCTGCGCGGTCACCGGCGCGGTTGCCGATCTGCGCTATGTAAGCCCGCGCACGGGCCGCGCCGTGTCGGGTGCCGCAGGGGCCGAACTCGCCGCCAAGCTCTTCCGATTGCCCGCTTTTTTGCTTGGGCAAGCGCCCGCCACGACGGCCGATCTGGTGGCCGGGCTCGAGATTTCGGGGCATTTCCTGCTGCGTTATGCGCTGGCGCCGAACGGGCAGGGCTTGCCCCCACCCCGAGTCCGGCTCTATGAGCGCTGGCGCAAGTCTTTGTCGCCTGAACCCACGCGCTGACCCACGAGAACCGATCCCTCATGACCGCCAGTTTTGCCGCCGACATCCGCCCCGTCGATCTCAAGGACGCGTTGGGCGAACGCTATTTGGCCTACGCGCTGTCCACGATCATGGCGCGCTCGCTGCCCGACGTGCGCGACGGCCTCAAGCCCGTGCATCGCCGCCTCCTGTGGGCGATGCAGCAGCTGAAGCTCGATCCGGCCTCGGGCTTCAAGAAATGCGCGCGCGTGGTCGGCGACGTGATCGGCAAATACCATCCGCACGGCGACCAGTCGGTCTACGACGCGCTCGTGCGTCTGGCGCAGGATTTTGCGCAGCGCTACCCGCTCGTGGACGGACAAGGCAATTTCGGCAATATCGACGGCGACAATGCGGCGGCCATGCGCTACACCGAGGCGCGCCTCACGGAAGTGGCGGCCGAATTGCTGCGCGGGCTCGACGAAAACGCCGTCGATTTCCGCGCGACCTACGACGGCGAAGGCGAAGAGCCGCTTGTCCTGCCCGCCGCCTTCCCAAATCTGCTCGCCAACGGGGCCGCCGGCATTGCGGTCGGCATGGCGACGAACGTGCCGCCGCACAATATCGTCGAAATCTGCAACGCGCTTTTGCACCTGATCAAGACGCCGAATGCGCGCGTGGCCACGCTCGTCGATCTGATGCCGGGGCCGGACTTTCCGACCGGCGGCCTGCTCGTGGAAAGCCGCGAAACGCTGGTGGCGGCCTACGAGAGCGGGCGCGGCAGCCTGCGCCTGCGCGCCAAATGGGCGGTCGAGGAATTGCCGCGCGGCATGTGGCAGATCGTGGTCACGGAAATTCCGTACCAGGTGCAGAAATCGAAGCTGATCGAAAAGATCGCCGAATTGCTGCACGCCAAGCGCCTGATGCTGCTCGCCGACGTGCGCGACGAGTCGGACGAAAACGTGCGCGTGGTGCTCGAGCCCAAGACCAAGCTCGTGGACGCCAAGCTCCTGATGGAATCGCTTTTCCGCAACACCGAGCTTGAGACGCGCTTCGCGCTGAACATGAACGTGCTCGACGCGACCGGCACGCCGCGCGTGATGAATCTGAAGGAAGTGCTGCAGGCCTTCCTCGACCATCGCCAGGTGGTGCTGCAGCGCCGGGCGGCGCACCGGCTCGACCAGATCGCGCGGCGGCTCGAGATCCTCGGCGGCCTGCTTGTGGCCTATCTCAACATCGATGCGGTGATCAAAATCATCCGCAACGAAGACGAGCCCAAGCCGATCATGATCAAGAAATGGGACCTCACCGAGGTGCAGGCCGAGGCGATCTTGAACATGCGGCTGCGCTCGCTGCGCAAGCTCGAGGAATTCGAGATCCGCAAGGAAAACGACGCGCTGACCAAAGAGAAGAAAGAACTCGAAAGCCTGCTCAAGAGCGAAGACAAGCGCTGGGCCGCGATCGCCGAAGAAGTGCAGGGCATCAAGACCAAGTTCGGCCCGCGCACGCCGCTCGGCAAGCGGCGCACGGAAGTGGCCGACGCGCCCGCCGATCTCGTGGTGCCGGTCGATGCGCTCATCGAGCGCGAGGACCTGACGGTCGTATGCTCGGACAAGGGCTGGGTGCGCGCTTTCAAAGGCCATCTCGATGAGACGGCCGCGCGCGAGATCCGCTACAAGGACGGCGACAAGGAAGGCTACGTGATCCGCACGCAGTCGACCGAAAAATTCATGGTGTTCGCGACCAACGGGCGCTTCTACACGCTGGGCTGCGACAAGCTGCCGCGCGGGCGCGGCGACGGCGAGCCGCTCAAGGTGATGCTCGAACTCGCCAACGACGTCGACGTCGTCAACGTGTTCATCCACAAACCCGACCGCAAGCTCGTGGTGGCCTCAAGCGACGGGCGCGGCTTTGTGGTGCCCGAAGCCGCATGCGTGGCGCAGACGCGCCAGGGCAAGCAGGTGCTCAATCTGGGCGACGGCTCGGAAGCCAAGGCGATGTGCACGGTCGAGGGCGACACGCTGGCCGTGCAGGGCAGCAACAAGAAGCTGCTGCTGTTCCCGCTTGTCGAACTGCCGGAGATGGAGCGCGGGCGCGGCGTGATCCTGCAGCAATACGCCAAGGGCGGCTCGCTCTACCAGATCCGCACCTTCACCATGGCCAAAGGCTGGCCGATGGGCTTTGCGCGCTCGGACGAGCGCGAGAACGCCCCCAAGAACTGGCTCGGCAAGCGCGCCCAAGCGGGCCTGCTGCCGCCGAAGGGGTTCCGCTTCGGGTAGTCTTGCGCAAGGCCGGACGGCGCGCTAAGGGTTTGGCAGCAAATCGGGAGATCGACCTTATGCAGACAGCTCTTCGCCATCCGACTTTGATCGAAACCTTGTGGCCCGTGGGCCAGCGCAGCACGGCGCGCGCCGTGCTGTTGGCCGTGCTCGGCTCGGCCCTGCTGTGGGCTTCGGCCAAGGCGCAGGTGCCGATGTGGCCCGTGCCGATGACCATGCAGTCGATGGTGGTGCTGCTGATCGGCTTTGCCTACGGCACGCGTTTGGGCGTTGCGACCGTGGCGCTCTATCTGTTCCAGGGGGCCGTCGGCCTTCCGGTCTTTGCCGGCACGCCCGAAAAGGGCATCGGTCTTGCCTATATGGTCGGCACCACGGGCGGCTTCCTGTTCGGCTTCGCGCTCGTCGCCGGCGCGATGGGCTGGCTCGCCGAGCGCGGCTGGGGCCGCACGCTGGCCGGCACGGCCGCCGCGATGGTCGTAGGCTCGGTGTTGCTGTTCGTGCCCGGCGTGGCGTGGCTTGCCACGTTCGTGGGCTTCGAGAAGGCGATCGCGTTCGGCCTGATGCCGTTCGTGGCTGGGGCGGTCGTAAAAGCCGCACTTGCGGTTGCGATCGTCGCCGCCGCCTCCCGAGTTGTCGCGCAAAAAGATGTGAAATAACAATAGCTTTTTGGCTTGATCGGCGCTGCTGCGCCGCCATATAAGGCGCTTCGGTTTCGGCTGAAGCGCCTTTTTTCTTGGCCGCATCTGCCGATCCTAAAGGATCCAAAAAAGCCCGTCTGTGCGGGCCTGACAGGGTGGAGCGAGCGCGCCGATGGGCTTTCTTGAAATCTATATCCGCGTCGTCGATGCGACGAATACGGCGATCGGCAAGGTCGTAGCGTGGCTCACATTGGGCACGGTCGTCACTTGTTTTGCGACCGTGTATTTCCGCTACGCGCTCGACAGCGGCTTCATCTGGATGCAGGAAGCCTATGTCTGGCAGCATGCGATCGTGTTCCTGATCGGGGCGGGCTACACGCTGCTCTATGGCGGCCATGTGCGCGTCGACATCTTCTATGCGCGCATGACGGCGCGCAACCAGGCGCGCGTCGAGATTTTCGGCACGTTTGCGTTCATGATGCCGTTTTTGTGGGTCATGTTCGACAAAGCCTGGCCGTTTTTCGTGACGTCCTTTGTCGGCGACGAAGGCGCCCAGCAACCCGACGGCATTTCCAACGTGTGGATCCTGAAATCGATGCTGGTGTGGTTCTGCGTGCTGTTGGGGGCGCAAGGCCTTGCCACCGTCGCGCGTTCGGTTCTGTTCTTGAACGGGCGCAGCGACTATGCCCCCGCCAAGACCAGCCACTGACATTCCGCGAAATTCCAACCGAACGGGTCGATGATTATGGGCGCTGAAAGCCATCTGCTGGGAGAATTGCTGTCCATCGCGATGTTCGTGACGATCGTGGCCTTGCTGATGCTGGGCTACCCCGTCGCGTTTTCGCTGGCGGGCATCGCATTGGCCTTCGGCGGCCTCGGCTGGCTGCTCGGCGTCTTCGATCCGAATTTCCTGACCGCGATCCCGACGCGCATCTGGGGCGTGATGAACAACGAGATCCTCGTTGCGGTCCCGCTTTTTGTGTTCATGGGCGTGATGCTCGAGCGCAGCCGCATCGCCGAGGTGCTGCTGACCACGATGGGCCAGCTCTTCGGCGGCGTGCGCGGCGGCCTCGGCTATTCTGTCATCATCGTGGGCACGCTGCTCGCGGCTTCGACCGGCATCGTGGGGGCCACCGTCGTGACCATGGGGCTGCTGTCGCTGCCGGCCATGATGCGCGCAGGCTACGATCCCAAACTTGCGACCGGCATCATCTGCGCGTCGGGCACGCTCGGGCAGATCATTCCGCCTTCGACCGTGCTGATCTTCCTCGGCGACATTCTGCAGGGTGCGAACCAGCAAGCGCAGCTTTCGCTCGGCAATTTCTCGCCCGATTCCGTGTCGGTCGGCGATCTGTTCGCAGGCGCCTTCATCCCCGGCCTCATGCTGTCGTTCCTTTACGCATGCTGGGTTTTCTATCGTTCGATCTCCGACCCCGACTCGTGCCCGCCTTTGAAGATGACCGACGATGAGCGTGCGGGCCTCGGGCGGCGCGTCGTGATCGCGTTGATCCCGCCGATCTTCCTGATCGTCGCGGTGCTGGGTTCGATCCTCGGGGGCGTCGCCACGCCGACGGAATCGGCTTCGGTCGGCTCGCTGGGGGCCGTGTTCCTCACCGTCGTCAAGATGATCGCCGACCGCTTGGCGACGTCGGAAGACCGCGTGGCGCTGGAAAAGCAGCTTGCGGTGTTCTGGGTCGGATTCATCCTTTTCCTGGGCGCCATCGGCTATGCCTATGGGGCCACAGGCCTTCTGACCGCACTCGTGGTGGTGTTGGTGCTGGGCAGCCTCTATCTGCTCGCGATCGGGACTGCACGCCGCGAATATGTCGGCGTGCTGCAGGAGGTGTCGCGCTCGACCATGATGATCTCGTCGATGGTGTTCGTGATCCTGATCGGCGCTTCGATCTTCAGCCTCGTGTTCCGCGGCCTCGGCGGCGAATATCTGGTGCACGACGCGCTGTCGAACATGCCGGGCGGCAAGGATGCCGCCTTGTTCGTGGTCATGGCGCTGATGTTCGCGCTGGGCTTCTTCCTCGACACGTTCGAGATCATCTTCATCACCGTGCCGATCGCGGGCCCGATCCTCTTGAAGATGGGCTTCGATCCGGTGTGGCTCGGCGTGCTGATGGGGGTCAATCTGCAGACCTCGTTCCTGACGCCGCCCTTCGGCTTTGCGCTGTTCTATTTGCGCGGCGTGGCCCCGCCGTCGATCACGACGCAGATCATCTACAAGGGCATCATCCCGTTCGTGGCGATCCAGATCTTCGTCATGGCGCTGCTGTGGGAGTTTCCCGAGCTCGCGACCTGGCTGCCGGATCTCATCTACGGACAGGATGCGCCTTCGCTCGAGAACCAGCCGTCGATGCCGACCGACTTCCTCGAGGATCCTGACGCCGAGAATCCGGGCGATCCGGCAACCGAGCCCGAAGAAGAAGCGAGCTGAGTTTCTTCCAGAGTTCGCCCAACAAAAAACCCCGCGAGCTTGCCGCTCGCGGGGTTTTCCGTTTGCCCGACGGGGCTGGGCTTGCGGATTACGTCAGATACTTGAACGCGCGGACGCGGGCATTGAGCAGCGCGCCGTCGTTCCAGCGGGTGTAGGGCATCACCTGGCCGCGGAACTTGAGGTACGATTCGAACAGCTTCTTCGTCATCGCGTCGCCGCGATCGCGCTGTTCGGCCAGGAACTCGCCCGCCGCCGTGCCGCACGCGTCGATGATCGCGCCCGACAGGTTGAGGAAGCGCACGCCGTGGCGCGTGCGCAGGGTTTCCATCGCTTCGCCCGAGCGCGCCATGTACTCGGTCGTCATGTCCATGTCCATCGACTGGGCGGCGAACGTGACGATCGCCTTCAAGTCGGCGGGCAGGGCGTCGAAGCGCGACTTCGAAACCATCAGCTGCAGGTTCGAGCCCGGCTCGTGCCAGCCCGGGCCGTAGCACAGCTTGGCGACCTGGTGCAGACCCATGGCGAGGTCGTTGTACGGGCCGATCCACTCGGCGGCATCGACCGCGCCCGACTGCAGGGCCGAGAAGATTTCGCCGCCCGGCAAGAACACCTGCTGGGCGCCGAGGCGCGTCATGATCTGGCCGCCCCAACCCGGCATGCGGATCTTGAGGCCGCGGAAGCTTTCCACACCCGTCAGTTCCTTGCGGTACCAGCCGAAGGCCTGGGTGTTCGTGTTGCCGGCCGCGAAGGCCTTGATGTTGTAGTTGGCCGCGTGCTCGTCCCACAGCTGCTGGCCGCCGCCGTAGTTCAGCCACGCCGACTGCTCGGTCGCCATGAAGCCGAACGGCACGCAGGTG
>JAIXXA010000091.1 GCA_027490975.1 Rhodospirillaceae bacterium | reverse complement strand
GCCGCCAAAAAGATTGCAGTTACATTCGAACATCGTTCAGAAGTGGTTCTGACGGCCGACCGAAGGGCGCTGCACCAGATTGTTGTCAATCTGGTTTCCAACGCCGTGAAATTTTCGTCGCAGAATGCGACGGTCGCGCTCGACATCGACCGCGATGCGGCGGGCCGCGCCGTTCTGAGCGTCGTCGATGGTGGTTGCGGCATTGCGTTGGTCGACCAGACTCGTGTAAAAATTCCCTACGCACATTCGAGCCTTGGCTCGTCCGGCGAGGCCGGTACGGGGCTTGGACTTTCGATTGTAGCGATTCTACTCGAACAGCACGGCGGCATCTTGGAAATCGACAGCGTACCGGGAAAAGGAACGACGGTGCGCGCGATTTTCCCCGATTGGCGCAGCGACGCGGCCGATCGTGCGGCGGCCGCCAAACGGGCGTGGCGATGAGCGGCCGCACACTCGTCCGTGTCGACCGCGCCACCTTGCGCGAGCTTGCCGCGTCCAATGTGCGCTTCATGCGCCGCGATCCGGCTGGGCGGCGCGCCAAGCTCGCTTTCTACGATCTTTCGGGCATGGAACTCGACGGGCTCGATCTCTCCGGCGCCGACCTCACCGGGGCCCGTCTCAAAGGCTGTTCGGCGCGCGGCGCCAAATTCGTCGGCGCCACGCTGTTCTGCGCCGATCTGCGCTTCGCGCGCCTGCAGGACGCCGACCTGTCGCGCGCCGATCTGCGCGGCGCCAATCTTCGCGGGGCCGATCTCAGCAACGCGCGCATGCGCGACGTCGACATGCGCGAGGGCGAACTCGCACGCCAGGGCAATAGCGGCAAGACCGAAGGCTCGATCGGCGGTGCGGTCGATGCGGCGACCGCGACGCTTAAGGGCGTGGATCTTTCGGGTGCGCGGCTCTCGCAGACCATCGCGATGCAGGTCGATCTCAGCGATGCCAAGCTCGTCGGTGCTTCGCTCGACGGCGTGGATTTCCGCAACGCGAATTTCACCGGCACCGATCTGCGCAAGGCCGACCTGCGCGGCAGCAACATGGCGGGTGCCAATCTGCGGGGCGCGCTGATGCTGGGGGCGAACATTGCCGACGTGGTTCTGGGCGACGCCGATGCGACGGGGGCCATCCTCGACGCCGACCTGCGCGCGGCGTTTGCGCGCGCGGGCAATGCGAGTGCGACGCTGCGCGAGATGGCCGGGTCCATCGCCGAAGCGCTCGACGAACATGCGCGCTGGATCGCAAGCCAGGGTGTCGTCGGCAAGCGGCTCGATCTGTCGAGCGTGGATCTGACCGGCCTCAGCTTCGACGGCAAGGATCTTTCGGGTGCTGTGCTGCGCAACTCGGTTGCGTCGCGCGCGAGTTTCCGCGGGGCCGTTCTGGTGCTGGCCGATTTTGCGTCGGCCGATCTTTCGAACGCGGATTTCACCAGCGCAGATCTTCGCGCCGGCACGTTCAAACGCGCCTACTTGGCCGATGCCAAACTTGCCGACGCCAATCTGCAGCCCGTGCGTTTGGGCGGCAATGCGGGCCAGGTCATGGCCGCCAGTTTCGAGCGCGCACGCCTGTGGCGCGCCGATCTGTCGCGCGCGATCCTGCGCAAAGCGGTGGCGTCGCACGCCGATTTTTCCGAGGCGGTGCTGCGCGCCGCCGATCTGCGCGAGGCCAATCTCGACGGCGCGCAGTTCGCGCACGCCGATTTGGCCGAGTGCCTGACCGACGGCCCGCTTCCGAACTGAACGCCGGCGGACCGACCGCCGGCGAAACGTATCTCTAGGCTTCGACGTCCAGCGATTTTCCGCGTCCGCTGTCGGCGGGCGGTGCGATCGTCGAAACGAGATCAACCAGAGCCGCTTGGGCGTCGTTGGCCGCATTGAAGGCCGAAATCGCGGCGGCTTGTTTCACGTCGGAATTGGCGTTTGACAGCGAGGCGATGGCTTTTTCGCCGGCAACCGAAGAAATCGTGAGCGACATCGGGATTCTCCCAAATAAACATGCTTGACCCGCCGTTGTTGTAGCACGCGCGGGCGCGCCCGTGTCGCGAAAACTTTGTCGCTTGCCGTTCTTGCCTTATTCTCAATCTTGAGATGGAGATGCGCAAATTCATGGCGAGCCTGCGCCAAACCCGCGTGCGTTGGATCGCCGCCGTTGCGTTGGCGTTTGCAGCCGTGGGCGGTGCCGCCGTCCTTTGGGCGCCGGAATTCGCCTTGCGCTATGCGGTGCGCCAGGGGGCGGCCCTCGCCGGGCTGCAACTGGTCGGGCTCGGCCAGGCGTCGGTATCGCTTGGAGCCGGCGAAATCGTGCTCGGCGGCGTCGAGCTTGGCCAACTGCAGCCGGCGTCCGGTGGCGAACCGGGGGTGCGCGTCGGCAGTCTCGATCTGCGTTTCGACTGGCGCAAGCTGCTGGCCGGCCGCTTGGAACTGCCGCGCCTGCATGTCGAAGGGCTCGCCCTCGAGCTGGTGCGCCGAAAAGACGGCAGTTTTTCCGTTTCGGGCATTGCATTCGGCGGCGACGGATCCGAACCGTCGGATGGGAAATCGGCGGGCGCGGCCCCGCCCGTGCCGGACGGGCTCGGCTTCGACTGGCCGATCGGGATCGGCGTTGCCGAAATCGTCAACTCGACCCTTGTCTATCGCGACGGCGACACGTCGCTGGCACTGAAGATCGAGAGCCTGAAGCTCGAACGCTTTGCCTTCGACGACCAGCCGCGCAAGCCGCGCTTTGCGCTTGCCGCCAAGCTCGGCGATGCGCCCCTTGCGGTGCGCGGGACGGCCGATCTCCAGGCCCCGTCGTTCGAAGGGCAGATCGAGATCGCCGGGCTTGCTTTGGCGTCTCTCGCCACGATTGCCGGCGTCGAACTCGGCGGCACGCTCGCGGCCAAGCTCGATGTCGCCGTGGCACAGCAAACGGGCGGTCCAAACGTTTCGGTGAGCGGCGAGGCAAGCATTCGCAGCCTCGCCATTCCGGCCACGCGTGCGGCGGCGGTCGCGTGGAATGGCCGCGTTCGCTGGCAGGCGGCAAGCGACCTTGCATTCGACGGCACCTTGAGCGCGCAGGATTTTTCGCGCGACACCGATGCCGGCGCAATTGCAGGCGAGAGCTTGGCCTATCGCGGGACGGCGACGCTTGGCCCGCAAGGTGCGCTCGATCTGCGCGGCGTGTTCGATCTTGTGCGGCCGTCTTTGCGCGCCAAGGATCTTTCGCTCGAAGCGCAGACGCTGGCCTTGACGCAAACCGTTCTGAAGCTCGGCCGCGACGGCGCTCTCGATCTCGGCGGCGATCTGGCGGCTTCGCAAATGGCGGCACGCGGCCCCGATCTGGCGGTCGATCTGCAAACGCTCGCGGCCGCGCAGATTGAGGCGACGCGCACGCGCGAGGGTGCCGTTGGGTTGCGCGGCCGCTTCAATCTGGCGGCGCTTGGCGTGGCGGCTGCCGGAACCAAGCTGCGCGCGAGCAGCCTCGATCTTGCCCGGCTCGATCTGTCGCTGGCAGCCTCGGGCAAGATCGCGTTCGGCGGCAATCCGGTTTTTCGCGACGTCGCGTTCGCGCAGGGGACGACGGGATTTTCGGCGCAAAGCCTTGCCGCCGACGCGACCTTGTCGCGCGACGGGAGCACGCTGCAGTTCGACGGTTCGCTCGAGGCGGCGCTTGCGAAATTCGCCAGCGACGACGTCCAGGCGACGTTGGCGCAGTTGCGCTATCGCGGCGTGCTGGTGCGGCAAGGCGATGCGGTTTCCAGCACCGGCACGTTGGGCCTCGAACGCGGATCGGCCGCTTCGAAACAGGCGGGGCTCGCGGTTGCGTTTGCCGATCTGCGCCACGAGGGGCGGGCGGCCGTGGCGCCTGTTTTTGCCCTTGCGGGCCGATTGGCGGCGAGCGATTTCACGCTCGATGCCGCCGACGGACGCACGCTCGCTGCCATCGGCCGCTTTACCGCCGCCGAACTTGCGGCCGATGCCGCGGGAACGCGGGCGCCGCGCATCGACATCGAAAATCTGCGCGTCTTGCGCCGTGTGGCGGCAGGCGCGGGGCAGCCCGCCTTTCCGTGGCGGCTCGAGGCTGCGCGTGCTGCGATGCGCGATCTGCGCCTCGAAGGCACACGCGCAGTCGCCATCAACACGATCCAGATCGACCGGCCGGTGGTGCGCCTCACGCGCACCAAAGATGGGTGGCTCAGCCTCGATGCCGCGCGCGAGCCTGTCCCCGCTGAAACTGCCGCGGCGCAAACACCTTCCGTGCCCACGCCGATCGCGGCACCCGCACCTTTGCGCTACGCGGTCGGGCGCCTGGCGCTTGGCGGCGGGCGCGCGATCTTCGAGGACCGCACGCCGCATGTACCCGTGCGCCTCGGCCTCGACCGCATCGAGGCAAGCGTCGGCGACCTCGACAACATGCGCCCCGAGCGGCCGATCGCGTTTTCGCTTTCGGCGCGCGTCGGCGGTTTCGGTCAGGCGAGCGTGCAGGGGACGGCGTTCGCTTTCGCCCCCTTGCTATCGTTCGATCTCGAACTCGCCGCCAAGGCGATCGATCTGCCGCCGCTGTCGCCCTATGTCGATTTGGCTTTGGGCATCGATCTGCGCACCGGCACGAGCGACGTGACGGCGAGCTTGAACGTGCGCGACGAGCAGCTTGCCGGCACCACGAAATGGCGGTTCGAAAATCTGCAGGTCGACCAGCGCGCGCGCGGACTCGACGATCCGGAGCCGAAGCTGCCCGTGGCGACGGTGCTTGGTTTGCTCGCCGATTCCGAAGGCACGATCGAACTCGAGATTCCGGTTGCGGGACCGCTGCGCGATCCGCAATTCGATACGGCCGATGCGGTGCGCCAAGCGGTGGGCGGCGCACTCGAGGGCGCCCTGTCGACGACGTTTTCGGTGCTGTTCCCGTTCGGAGCGCTCATCTCGAACGCGCTTGAGAGCGAGCGGCGCGGCACGGCGATCGTGCTGCCCTCGGTCGCCTTCGCGGCCGGAAAAACCGACATCGAAGCGGCCGCAGCCGAACAATTGGCAGCCCTCGAGACCCTGCTCGAGAAGCGCCCGGCGGCCCGGCTCGAACTGTGCGGCTTTGCGCGCGCGGGCGAAATTGACAAGGCGGAGCCTGCGGATCTCGAAGCGCTTGCTGCCGCCCGCGCGGCTGCCGTCAAAGCGCGTTTCGTCGACGGCGGCAAGGTCGCCGCGTCGCGCGTGTACGAATGCCGCCCGCTCGTCGACGACACGCCAAATGCCAAAGCGCGCGTCGAGATGCGGTTTCTCTAACCGACGCGCGTTGCAGCCGTCGTTGCGAGATGGCCGGTCTTGACGAGGATGCGGCAACCTTTTGTGCTGAACGGCGTGTGGCGGCTGAGATGGGGGCTGGAAATCCAGGTGCCCGCCGGATATTCGCCGTGTTCGTCGGCGAACTCGCCCGCCAAGACTAGAATTTCTTCGCCGCCGAAATGCGAATGCGGCTGGAAGAACGTGCCCGGCTGCCAATCGACAAGGGCCACGTGTTCGGTGCCGTGCGCGTGCAGCGGCATGACCTTTAGGCCCTCGACCAAACCTGGATGCCAGGATGACGAAGCCGTATCGACGACAACCCGCGCAATGTCTGCAGCGGCGCAATCGCCGCGCCGCACGAAAAGCAGACAGCCTTCGTCGCTTGACCCTGTGTTTTCGAAACCCGACGGATTGCGCAGATACGTGCCGGCCGGATATCGCCCGGCGGAGTCCGCGTAGGATCCTTCGAGCACGAAGATTTCGCGGCCATGCGGATCGTCGCGTGCGGCACGTCGCGCGCCGGGCGCGAAACGTTCGAACATGGCAGCGTCTTCGGTTCGGCCGTTGGCGTCGGTGAGGATCTTGCGCTGCACGCCGCTGTCTTCGGCGTTGCGCCAAACGCCGAAGTCCGGCGCAACGACGATGCGCGCTGCAGTCTTCTCAGTTGTAGGCATTGCGGCCCGCCATGACGCCGCCATCGACGTCCCATACAGCACCGGTGACCCAGGCCGCCTTCGAGGACAGCAGAAACGCAACGGCAGATGCGACGTCTTGCGCGGTACCGATCCGGCCGATCGGATGGAAGGCGTTGAACCCCTGCAGGGCGGCGTGCACGTCTGCCTTCGGGATGAAGCCTTCATAGATCGGCGTTTCGACGACCGCCGGCGACACGGCATTGACCCGAATGCCGTGGACGCCGAGTTCCATCGCCAGATGCTGCGTCAGCGAATGGAGGCCTGCCTTCGCCATCGAATAGGCCGACGACGGCGTCGCCTGAACGGCCTGTTTGGCCCACATCGACCCGATATTGACGATGGCGCCGGCGCTATTGCGCGCGATCAGCGACCGCGCGAAGGCTTGGGTCACAAAAAACGTTCCGCGATTTATGTCGTGGTAGCTGTCGTAGTCGGCGTGCGTGTGTTCGACGAAAGAGCGCGGAATGAATCGGCCGGCCGCATTGACCAGGCCGGTGAGGGCGGGGTAGGCGCTTGGCAGTCTTTGTGCGAATTCCGCAACGGCGGAAGCGTCGGCAAGGTCGAGCAACTCGGTCTCGACCTTGCCGAGCTTCGCGAGGTCGCGCTTGGCCGATTCCAGTTTGTCCTTGCCGCGTGCGGCGAGCACGACGCTGCCGCCCGCGCGCAGAATTTCGGCTGCCGTTGCCGACGCCATGCCGCCCGAGCCGCCAAGGATCAGCGTTTGTGTGTTTGCGAACTCCACGTTACCCTCTCTATCAGTAGGTAGTTTAGTCGTTAAAATTTTTAGCCGTCGATCGTCGCTTCGATTGCATCCAGGGCGCGCCCCAGGATGCGCGGATCGCGCCGCGCCCAGGCGACCAACAAGGCGCCTTGCAGAGCCGACAGCGTCGTCTCGGCGGCACGCTGCGCCGCTTGGCGGTCGGAAGCCGATTTCGCCGCGCGCTGCGCGAGGTAGATCTGCGCGAGCCATTCGGTTTGGCGAACGAAGAAGCGCTCGACGTTCTGGCGGACCGGATCGGGCAGGAGTTCTGTTTCCGTCGCGAGCATCCCGCACAGACAGAATTGCCTTTCCTGGAGACTGCGGAGATAGATTTCGCCGTAGGCCCGCAGGCGCCTGCGCAGATCGGAGAACTGCACTTCGATCGCGGCGGTCTTTTCGTCGAACTGGGCGATGTAGCGTTCGACAAGGGCCGCACCGAGATCGGCTTTGCCCGGAAAATGATGGTGGATGCTCGCTTTGCGGATGCCGACGCGCACGGCAAGATCGGCGTAGCTGACGCTCGAATAGCCGTTCCTGCGCATCAGCGCTTCGGCTGCATCCAAAAGATCGTCGCGGGTGTTCGACATGAGCATGCCGAGTATCTACCTTCTGGTAGGTAGCTTAGTCAAGCTGTTTCTTTTGGCGAAGCCAAGCTCAGCCCTGCGGGCGTGCTGCGAGTGCGGCGGGTGCACCGATCGCACCGGCGAAATCCGTGCCGGCCGTTTCGCATTCGGCCATCGAAACCCAGCGCAGATCTGCATTCGCGAAGGATGCGCTCGCGAGCTGGCAGTGCTGGAACTTCGCGTGGCGCAAAACGGCGGCATCGAAGCGCGCGATCAGCGAGCGGCCCGACGCCACGACGAGCGGGGCGAGGTTGCAGCCCTCGAACACGGCGCGCACGAGATTGGCACCCTTGAGATTGGCGCCGCGCAAGTCCGCGCTTTTGAAAGTCGCGCCGCGCAGGTCGGCGCCCTCGAACAGGCTTGCCTGCAGCCAGGTGCCGTCGAAGCGCGCATTGGCGATGCACGCATCCTTCGCCTTCAGCGAGGTGAGGAGCGCGTGTTCGGGCCACGAGATGTCGCGCAAATCGAATTCCGAAATGTCGAGCGCGCGGCCCTTGGTGCCGCCGCTTTCGATCCACGCGCCGTGGTCGCGCACGAGGATGTGCAGCGACTCTTTGAGCATCGACATCGGCTTGCCGCGCGGCTGGTCGGTCAACGCGCCTGTTTCGTCGCAGCCCGTGCGGTCGGCGGCGACCATCGTGGCGCCGTAGAGATTGGCGTTGCGCAAGACGGCGCCGCGCATGTCGGCGCGCGACAGATCGGCGCCTTCGAGATCGGCCCCTTCGAACGTCGCGTTCTTGAGATTGGCCTTGGCGAGATTGGCGCCTTTGAGGATCGCATCGGTGAAATCCGCCATTGCCGCGACCGAACCCGACATGTTGGCTTGCGTGAGGTTCGCATTGACCATGCGCGCGCGCGAAAGATCCGTGGGATCGGCCGACGTCGCGACGTTTTCGAGGTCGGAGGCGAGGCGCTTTGTGAAGATGGCCCCCTCGCGCAGATCGGCGTTGAACATTTCGGCGGCCGTGAGGTCGGCCCCTTTCAAGACCGCGCCGCGCATGTCCGCCCGCGTGAGGTCGGCGCGCACGAGCTTGGCCTTGGTGAGGTTCACGCAGAACAGCATCGCGCGCTGCAGGTTGCTGCCGCTCAGATCGCATTCGACCATGATGGCGCCGGTGAAGTCGGCCTCCGCCAGATTCTTGCAGGCAAGATTGAGGCCGGTCAGATTGCGGTAGCTGAAATTGGCGCGCTGGCCGCCCGGGCGGTTGTTCGCGAACAGCTCGTGCTTGCGCACGGCCAGATCGCACTCGCGCTGGTCCATGCTGCGACGACGATGGAAGTCGTCCTGGTCGACCACGGCTGACATTGCGTTTTCTCCCGGCGGCAGAATTCGCGCGCGAACCTCGCGATGTGCGAGTTTGCGGCGCTTGGGGCCTCAGGGCAAGGGCGCGTGCGCGAAGCGGTCGGGTTCCATGCCGGCAAGCGGGAAGGGGCTCGGGTTGCCGGCGACGAGGGCCGCCACGATCTGTGCCGTGAGCGGGGCCAGCGTGATGCCGTCGCCCTCGTGGCCGGCGGCGACGATCGCGTTGCGCCTGATGCCTGAGCGGCCGAGCAGCGGGCGCTTGTCGGGCACAAACGGCCGCAGGCCGGCAAAGGCGCGCAGGATCGTGGCTTTGGCAAGGGCCGGCACGCGCTTGGCGCCCTCGGCCAGTATGGTGCGGTAGCCGTCGCCCGACACGCGCCGGTCGAAGCCCGCAAACACGCGCGTGTTGCCGACGATGTGTTGGCCGTGTGGCGTTGCTTCGAGCGTGAAGCCGTAGCCCATGCGCACGAGCGGATCCGCCGACGTCTTGGCGGTTTCCGGATCGAGCTTGGCGGTCAAGTAGCGTGCCGACACGAGAAAGCGCGTGGCGAGTGGCTTGGCGCGCGCCGTGACCAAAAGCTCGCCGCGGCGCGGCACCACCGGCAGTTCGAGCCCGGCAAGCGCGCCGATTTCGCGGCTCCAGATGCCCGCGCAGAACACAAATTGTTCGGCGGCAAGCACGACGCGTTCGCCGTCGGCGCGTTCGAGGTGCGCGCTGGCGATACGGTCGCCCGCCACGTCGAACGCTTTGACGGACGTGTGCCACAGCGTTTCGACGCCGCGTTCGCGCGCGGCTGCGACCAACGCCAGCACCACGAGATAGGGGGTCACTTGCGCCTCGTCGGGCACGTCGAGCGCGCCGTGCAGGTCCGGCGACAGATTGGGCTCGATTGCCAGCATGGCGGCCCGATCGACCATGCGCGCGTCGATGCCGGCCGCTTGAAGAAGCGCGCAATGGGCCGCCATTTTGTCGATCTCGCCGGCGGTTTCGATCAGCATGAGCCCGCCGCAGCGTTTGTAGTCGATGCGTGCGGCTCCGAGCCGCTCGGCCAAAGCCGGGTAGAGGCGCTGGCTTGCCGCTGCCATCGCCAAAGCCGGGCCGGGCGTTTTGGTCGAGACCGACACGTAGCCGTCGCAAGCCCCCGAACTGCCGGCATTGGGCAAGGCGCTGTCGACCAAAACGACGCGATGGCCGGCGGCGGCAAGCGCTTCGGCGCACGCGGTCCCCATGATTCCGGCGCCGAAAACGGCGATCTGGGTGTCGATGCGGCGCATAGGCGGCAATTGCTCCTCGGGTTCTTTCGTGACACGGTTCGGCGTCAATTTCAAACGGACCGCCGCTTTGTTCCGACCGCTCGATCCCGAAACTGCAGCATCGCCGCCGCAGCGCAGTCGTCTCGCACAGGCTTTGCTGCGCGGCCCCCATCCGGCGCTGTGCGCGATCGGGCACTGTTTCCAATGCCTGGACGCCGACGGCAGACGCACCTGCCCTACGCCGTTCGCTGCGGTTGCGCCAGCCTCGATGCCGGCCTGCGAGGCGATTGTGATCGGGGCGGGGCCGGCGGGATCGGCCTGCGCGCTCGCCCTTGCGGCCGAAGGGGTCGAGACCTTGCTGCTCGATGCCGACGCGGCCCCCGGCGGCAATGTGTGGCGCAAACCGCGCGGGGCCGACAAGGGCAGCGGGGCGTGGCTGCGCAGCCGCGTGGCCGCGGCCAAGCATCTCGCCCATCGTGCCGGCATCGAGGTTCTGGACATTCGCGAACGCAACGAGGTGTGGGCGCTCGACGCGGCCGGGCGCGGCCATATCCTGAAGGCCAAAGCCGTGGTGCTGGCGACGGGCGCCATCGAGCGCAACGTCGCCGTTCCGGGCTGGGAGTTGCCGGGCGTGTTCAATCTCGGCGCCCTGCAGGCCTTGGCCAAGGGGCAGGGGATTGTGCCGCAAGGGCCGACGTTGCTCGCGGGCAGCGGGCCGCTGCTCTATCTGGTCGCCGACGAGATGCGCGCGGCCGGCGTCGAACTCGTCGCGGTTGTCGATGCGTCGGGTCTGCCGTCGCTGCGCGTCTTGCGCGCACTGCTGGCGGCACCGGGCCTGCTCGGCCGGGCCGCCGGCTTCGTGCTGCGCTTGATGCGCGCACGCGTGCCGATTTTGCGCAAACATGCGCTCGTGCGCGTGGACGGCGAAAGATCCGTCGCGTCGGCGACCGTTGCGGCGCTGGACGATCCTTCGCGCACACGCAGCTTCGACGTGGCGGTCGTGGGGGCCGGCTACGGCTTGATGGCGAATATCGATCTTGTGCAGGTTGCGGGTGCGGCCACCGCTTTCGATGCGGCTCTCGGCGGCTGGCACGCGCACGTGGACGGGGTCGGCGAAACGAGCGTGCCCGACCTTTACGCGATCGGCGAAACGCGCGGCGTGCGCGGCGTGGAAGCGGCCTTGTGCGACGCGCCCGAGACGGCCGCTGCGATCGTGGCACGGCTCGGCCGCACGCCGTCGCAGGAGATCGTCGAGGCGGTGCGGCGCGCGCGCGTCAGGCGCGCAAGTTTCGAAGCGGCTGCCCGCGCGCTCGGCGGCTGGATGCACGTCCCGCCGCAATCGTCGGCACCGGAAACCATCGTCTGCCGCTGCGAGGTGGTGGCACGGCGCGATCTCGACGCGGCCCGCGCACTCGATCTCGACGCGCCCGCTGCCGTCAAAATGGCGACGCGCATCGGCATGGGATTCTGCCAAGGCCGCGTGTGCGCGGCAGGGACGACCGATCCCGCTGCCGGGCCGCCGCGCGCGCGCTTTCCGATCCGCCCGTGCCCGGCGGACGCGTTCGGCCCGGTCGACTGAGTTCGGCTTCTACGCCGCGCGCTGCTGCGGCTGGGCGACGCTGCTGTCGTTGGCGGCGGTGCGGCGATTGGCGCGGTTTCGCACGTCGTCGGCCGAGACCCACAGCACCACGCTTGCAAACGTCGCAAACAGGCCGAGCACAAACCCCAGATAGACCATTTCGCCGGTTGCCATCGCCATCTCCTTTGTGTTGCGAGGATGGCGACAGAATGGCAACCGCTGCCAATGGCCGCATTGATTCAGGTCAAGTCGCTTGTTTCGGCGCTTTCATTTCGGCTGGGGCACGATGCGCAAGTAAGGTTTGGGCGCTTTCCAGCCGTTCGGATATTTGGCCTTGGCTTGGTCGTCCGAGACCGAGCCCGCGATGATCACGTCCTCGCCGTTTTTCCAGTTCACGGGCGTGGCGACCTGGTGCTTGGCGGTGAGCTGGATGGAATCGAGCAGGCGCAGCACCTCGTCGAAATTGCGCCCCGACGTCATCGGATAGATCAGCATCGCTTTGATCTTCTTGTCGGGTCCGATGATGAAGACCGTGCGCACGGTCGCATTGTCGGCCGCCGTGCGGCCGTCGGCGGCGCTGCCTGCGGCCTCAGGCAGCATATCGTAGAGTTTTGCAATCGCCAGAGTGGGATCGCCGATCATCGGGAAATCGACTTTCGAGCCTTGTGTTTCCTCGATGTCGGCGGCCCAACGCGCATGGTTGTCGACCGGATCGACGCTGAGGCCGATCACTTTCGTGTTGCGCTTGGCGAATTCGGGCTTGAGGCGCGCAACGTAGCCGAGCTCGGTCGTGC
>JAIXXA010000053.1 GCA_027490975.1 Rhodospirillaceae bacterium | reverse complement strand
GATTGCCTTCGCGGTCGCGCATCGGCTTGCCGCGATTGTCGGCGCGGAACAGCCGCTTGTTCGTGAAGCGGTCGCAGACCACCAGGAACTCGTCGATCGTCATGTCGAACTCCTTGAGGATCTCGGCCAGCGGACGCCCCAGATAGGTCCACGGAAACTTGCCGTCGTGGCGGCGAACCAGCGCCACGGCGTCCTCGCGCGTGAGGCGGCCGCGGCGCACATGGTTGTTGGCGATGTCGGTCGCACGCCCGAAGCCGAATTTCAGATACTTGAAGTAGTCGTGGATGCCGGTTTGGAAATTGTCGAGATTTTCGTAGTTGGCAAGCGAGCCCTCGACCATCGGGCCGATCGTCTCGAAACCGAAGCCCTGCGCGATGAGCGCGTTCTGGTACCCGTCCCACGGAAAATAGTAGCCGAGGAAGATCCCTGTCACGCCCGAGGCCTTCAGCTGCGCGTCGGTTGGATAGGTGTACTGGATGAGGTTGCACTGCTCGATCCCTTCGAGCCCGACGAGGTCGGAAACGCGCAGGCCGAGAAGGCCGCCGAACTCTTCGAGCCAGCGCCGGTCGAGCGTCGATTTCGTCTGGGCGGCGGCAGGGCCGCCATATTCGTCCTGCGAGTTTTCGCCCCAAACGATCAGCTGCACGCCGAGCTGGGCCGCAATGCGCACAGGCACCGTGAAAATGGCGACATGCTCGGGCCACGACACGTCGCCGATTTCCGTGAGCGCCAGCCGATTGATGCGGCGGCGGACGGTCGGATTCAGCGTGACCGCAATATGGTCGACGCCGAGCTTGGCGATGTTCTCGAGATTGCGGCGGCCGACGTCGGACAGCGAATCGGTCATTGCCGTCACGCAGACCGGATTGAGGCCTTGCTGCAGCAGGCGAATGACCTGGTAGGTCGAATCCTTGCCGCCCGAGACCGGCACGATGCAGTCGTAGTTCGAGCCGTTTTTGGACCGGTAGCGATCCGTGACGGCGACGAACTCCGCGCGACGCTTGTCCCAATCCACCGCCTTGCGATTTTCGTGCCCGACGCAGGCCGAGCAGACGCCGCGCGCGTCGAACTTCAGATCCGGTTTCGAATCCGGATAGAGACAGCGGCTGCAGTAGCGCACGCTCATGCCGACCCGCCAGCAGCAACGACATCGGCAAGCACTTTGGCCGTGCGCCGCACGTCGTCGTCGCTCAAACTCGGATAGAAGGGAATGCTGAGGCATCGGCCGGTGTAGGCGGCGACGCCCGGCAGGTCGAGCGCGCCGTAGCGGCGGACATAGTAGGGTTGTGCATGCACCGGCCCGTAGTGAACTTGCGAGCCGATCCCCTGGGCGCGCAGCGCCTCCATGAAACGCCGACGCGTCATGCCGAGGGCCGCAAAGTCGAGCAGTACCGCGTAAAGATGCCAGCCGTGCGGCGCTTTGCCGTGCGGCACAGGCCGCAAAACCGGCGCCAACGGCGCCAGCAGCGTGTCGTAAAGAGCCGCGATTTCGCGGCGCCGCGCCTGGAACCGCGCGAGCTTCGGCAGCTGCGAAAGGCCGAGCGCGCACAGAACGTCCGGCAGCCGGTAGTTCCAGCCGATCTCCGGCATTTCGTAGTACCAGGGATTGGCGACACCGTCGTCGAAGGCCGCCTCGCGATGCTCGAAGCGTGCCGCATCGCGCACCATGCCGTGCGACCGCAGTTCCGACATGCGCTGGGCCAGCCGCGGATCGGAAGTGGTCGCAACGCCGCCCTCGCCCGTCGCGATCGCTTTGACCGGATGGGTCGAAAACGCGGCAACCGCCGAATGGGCGCAAGCGCCAACGTTCGCCACGCCGAGCGCGTGGCACGCATCCTCGACCAGCGCCAGCTTCGCATCCGCCGCGACTTCCGCAAGGGCCGCCATATCGCAAAGCTGCCCGTTCAGATGCACCGGAAAGGCCGCGCGCATGCGCAAACCCGCCACTTTGCCGCGCGCCAATGCGGCGCGCAGCGCTGCCGCCGTCATGAGCCCCGTCTCGGGATCGACATCGGCGAACGCAACTTCCGCACCCGTCATGCGCACGGCATTGGCCGTCGCAAGGAACGTCGCGCTCGGCACCACGGCGCCGTCGCCGGGGCCGAGATCGAGAGCCAAGGCCGCCAAATGGAGTGCGGCCGTGCCGGAATTGCAGGCGACCGCGTGCGCGGCACCCGTCGCTTGCGCGAATGCCGTTTCGAACCGCGCGACGGTCGGGCCAGTCGTCAGATGGTCCGCGCGCAGCGCCGCCGCGACCGCCGCGACATCGTCGTCTTCGATCGTCTGGCGGCCGTAGGGCAGAAAAGCCGATGCTGTCATGGGCGCACGGCTTCCGTTTTGCCGGGCCGCTTCAAAAGCGCCATCAAACCGTTCCCGTCGAGCCACTCGTGGTTCGTGTCGGACGCGTAGCGGAAACCCTCGGCGATCGGCACGCCGCCCCGCTGCTTCATGTTTCTGAGCGCCGCGTCGGGCGTGCAGATCGCGTAGCGGTCGTCGAGTTCGAGCGTCAGCCGCGCGTCATCTTCGGTGATCATGACCTCGTGCAGCTTTTCGCCGGGCCGGATGCCGACGATCGTCTGCGGCAGTTGCGGCGCCAGGGCCGTGGCAATGTCCACGATCTTCATCGACGGAATCTTGGGCACGAAAATCTCGCCGCCGGCCATCATCGCCAGCGACGACAGCACGAACGAAACGCCCTGGTCGAGCGTGATCAGGAAGCGCGTCATGCGCGCATCTGTGATCGGCAGCGCGTCGGCGCCGTTGGCGATCAGCGATTGGAACAGCGGCACGACCGATCCGCGGCTACCGATCACGTTGCCGTAGCGCACGACCGAAAACGCGGTGCCGAGATCACCCGACAGATTGTTGGCCGCGACCATGATCTTGTCGGACGCGAGCTTCGAAGCGCCATAGAGATTCGCGGGATTCGCCGCCTTGTCGGTCGACAGCGCCACCACCCGCTTCACTTGATTGCGCAGCGCCGCTTTCACGACATTCTCGGCCCCGTGCACGTTCGTAAGAATGCATTCGAACGGATTGTACTCGGCGATGGGCACGATCTTCAGCGCTGCGGCGTGGATCACATGGTCGATTCCGCGCATCGCCAATTCCAGCCGCTCGGCATCGCGCACGTCGCCGATGAAAAAGCGCAGCCGCTCGAACAGCGGCCGACGGGAGCTCCAGTCGCGCGCCATGGCGTCTTGCTTCTGCTCGTCGCGCGAGAAAATCACGATGCGCTTGGGCGGTACGGGCAATGCCAACAAGTAGCTCACGAAGGCGCGGCCGAACGAACCTGTGCCGCCGGTGATGAGAATCGACGAATCGGCGAGGTCCGGGGTCGGCAGGTAGAACGTACGAGGCAGCATTCTGGTTTTCGCTTTCGTCAGGCGCGCAAAGCCGCAAAGAGGGCCGCAACGACGCGGTCCTGGTCGGCTTGCGAAAGATAAGGATGCATCGGCAGGCTCAGCACTTCGCCCGCAAGGCGGTCGCTGACCGGCAGGCCGTTGCCCGCAAGCGGAAAGCGGGCATAGGCGGTCTGCCTGTGCATGGGCTTCACGTAGTAGATGGCGGTCGGAATGCCCGCTTCCTTGAGCTTCGCCGCGACCATATCGCGCCTGCCGCCGTCGATCCGTATCGTGTACTGCGCCCACACGCTCGTGAGGCCGGCAGGTACCCGCGGGACAATGCAGATTTTCTCGAGCGCATCGGAATAACGCTGCGCAATGCGGTTGCGCGCCTCGATCTCGCCCGGGAACAGCTTCAATTTTTCGATGAGCACGGCAGCCTGGATCGTGTCCATGCGACCGTTCATGCCGATGCGCACATTGTCGTATTTGTCGACGCCCTGCCCGTGCACGCGCAGCGACACGAGCACTTCGCGGAGCGCGTCGTCCTCGAAGAAGATCGCCCCGCCGTCGCCGTAGCAGCCCAAGGGCTTGGCCGGAAAAAACGAGGTCGAGGCGATGCGGCCGATCGACCCGGTCTTGCGGCCCTTGTACACGCCGCCGAAGCCCTGTGCGGTGTCGGCAAGGATCCACAAATCATGGGCGGCACAGATCGGCTCGATCGCATCGTAGTCGGCCGGCAGGCCGAACAGATCGACCGGGATCACGCCGACAGGCTCGAGCCCCAGCTGCTTGGCCGTGGCGATGCCAGCTTCGAGGCTTGCGGGATCCATGTTGAACGTGTCGGGCAGGCAATCGACGAAGATCGGCGTCGCCCCCAGCCACACCACTACTTCGCCAGTCGCCGCAAAAGTGAAAGACGGCACCAACACGGCATGGCGCGGCTTCACGCCGAACGCCATCAATGCCAGCGCCAGCGCATCCGTGCCGTTGGCGACGGTGAGCGCGTGCTTGGCGCCGCAGAACGCGGCAAGCTGCGCTTCGAGCGTTGCGACCTCAGGCCCCAGAATATACTGGCCGCTGCGCACGACTTTGAGGATCGCGTCTTCCAGTGCGGCACCCATATGGGCGCGCTGGGCTTGCAGATCGATGAATTGCACGCGTGGAATTTTCCCGAAAGGGCCGCGAACGAAAACGGCCATGCTACCGCAGTTCGGGTGACGGCAATGTCAACCGAAGATCCAAAAACTGAATTGCCGCGCGGGCGCCGCAGAATCAGGCGGCGGCAACCGCGCGGCTGGGCAGACGCACGCGCACTTCCCGCCCGAGAAGTTCGAGCAGGACGACCACGCGCTCGGCGTCGGCCAAACCTTGGAACTTGCCGACGAGATCGGCAAACGGCCCGGCCAGCACGCGAATGCCGGCCCCGACGGTGAATTTGCGCGCAGGCTCCAGCGACTCGTCGAACATGCGCTCGGCTTGGCCGCGCTGCAGCGCTTCGATCACGCGTGTGGGGACAGGCAGCGGGGTGTCGCCGATGCGCACAAGGCCGCAAACGCCGAACGTGCCCAGGATGGGGCGCCAGCGATCGACCGCCGGATCGAAGCGCACGAACAGATAGCGCGGAAACAACGGCCGCTCGACGAGTTGGACGCGCCGCGCATGGCTGCGGCGGCGGCGATAAAGCGGCAGATAGGTCTCGTAGCCCTGGCGGCGCAGATTGGTCGCCGCCCGCTGTTCGGCCAGCGGCTGGCAATGCACGGCGTACCAAGCGCTCATGCCGCGTTCTCCGCGCCGGGCGATGCGGCTGCGCGCAAACGCAGCAGCGCCGGTCCCACGACGCGCGATGCCTCGAATCCGAGGGCAGCCGCATCTTCGAGCGCGTTCAGATACGCCCCTTGCGGGTCGCGCATGCTGCACAGCACGACGGCGTCGAAAGGCACCGCAATCTCGGCAAGGCCGCCCGCGATCGCAAAGCTAATATGCGATTCGCCCGCCTTGCTCGCATCGACCAGCCCGACGATTTCGACATTGGCCTCGCGCGCCGACAACAGGGCCGCCTCCGCCAATTCCGAGGCCCCCACCAGCACGATGCGCTTCAGCCCGCGCGCCGCGAAACGGCCGAAGATTTCGGCATATTGGCTGCGTGCCTTGCGGAAGAGATCGAACGAAGCGCGCAGATATTCGCTCGTCAGCCGCGCTTTTTCGCTGAAGCCGCTCGGCGTCAAATAATAGGCGTAGCGGTTGAGCGGTGCCGTCGAGATCTTGATGAGCCCCTTGCGCACGCAACGCTTCAAGACCGCATTGGCAAGACCAAGGGCCACGCCCAACTCGCTCGACATCGAGCGCTGGGTCACGCGCGAATCGCGCTCGACCGCCGACAAAACACCCAACAGCAGGGCGGTCGATTCGCGCTCGATTTTGGGGGCAACGGGCTCGCTCATGGGACGAACACTATATCGCGTTCAAAATCTGAACGTCAATGCCGTTCAAAAATTGAACACCTATATTTTTCAATGGCTTGAGAATTTTCGAGCAAAAAACGATGATCTTCTGTTCACACAATGAACATTGCGATAGCCTACGCCTTATGTGTGGAATCAGCGGCATTCTGGATCGGCGCCAGCAGAACGGCGACAGAGCACTCGCGACCCATTTGCGCCGCATGAACGACACGCTCGCCCATCGCGGACCCGACGGGGCGGACATCTGGACCGATGCGGCCGCCGGCATCGGGCTTGGCCATCGGCGCCTTGCCATCGTCGATCTGTCGCCCACCGGCGTGCAGCCGATGCATTCGGCCGACGGGCGCTATGTCGTCACCTACAACGGCGAAATTTTCAATTTCCGCGAACTGCGCGCCGAGCTCGAAGCGGCCGGCGTGCGCTTTCGCGGTACTTCGGACACGGAAGTGATGCTCGAAGGAGTTTCGCGCTGGGGTGTGTGCGCCACCATCGAAAAAACCGTCGGCATGTTCGCGATCGCGCTGTGGGACCGGGAGACGAAAAGCCTGTGGCTGATCCGCGACCGGCTCGGCGTGAAGCCGCTCTATTATGCCTGCGACGATGCACGGATGATCTTCGGTTCCGAGCTCAAAGCGCTGCGCGCCGCCCCCGATTTCGCGCCGAGCTTGGATCGCGACGCACTCGTGGCCTATTTCCGCCATGCCGATGTACCCGGCCCCGCCACGATCTATCGCGAGGCCAAGAAGCTTTTGCCCGGCACGCTGCTCCATTGGCGCCACGACGGCGAACCGCGCGTCGAAACCTATTGGTCGGCGCGCGACATCGCCGTCGCGGGCCGTGCGCACTGGCAAACGCCGGTCGACGACGCGCGCGAAATCGAAAATCTCGACTTGCTGCTGCGCGATGCGGTCGCAAAACGCATGATCGCCGACGTGCCGCTCGGCGCTTTTCTGTCCGGCGGCATCGACTCGTCGCTCGTTGTGGCCCTCATGCAGGCGCAAAGCGGCAAGCCTATACGCACCTTCACGATCGGTTTCGACGAAGCGGGCTACGACGAAGCCAAACACGCCAAAGCGGTCGCCACGCATCTTGGCTGCGCGCATACCGAGCTCTACGTAACGCCCGACCAGGCGCGCGACGTGATCCCGAAACTCGCCGAGTTCTACGACGAGCCGTTTGCCGACGCCTCGCAGATCCCGACCTATCTCGTGGCGCAGATGACGCGCCAGCACGTGACCGTAGCGCTGTCCGGCGACGGCGGCGACGAGAGTTTTGCGGGCTACAACCGCCATGTCTGGGCCGACCGCCTGGAGAGCGATCTTCGCTTTTTGCCCCGCTGGCTGCGACGCACGATCGCAAGTGCGGTCACCTTGCCCGGCGAAACCGGCTATCGGCTGCTCGGCGCGTTGCTGCCTGCATCCAAGCGGCCCGTGCGCCCGGCCGAAAAAGCCGTAAAGATGGCAGCCTTGCTGCGCGCGGACGATCCGTCGGCGATCTATCGCGGGCTCGTGAGCCAATGGCCCGATCCGCGCATGCTGGTGCCCAGCGCTTCCGAGCCCGACGGCCCCCTCTTCGACACGAGTCTGGCGGCCGACATGCCCGAGTTCGCGGCGCGCATGCAACTCCTCGACACGCTCACCTATCTGCCCGACGACGTGCTGACGAAGGTCGATCGCGCAACGATGGCGGTTGGGCTCGAGGGGCGCAATCCGCTGCTCGACCATCGCGTGGTCGAGCATGCGTGGCGCTTGCCGCCGCATCTCAAACTACGCGGCGGCGCAGGCAAATGGATCTTGCGCGAGATCCTGGCGCGCTACGTGCCGCGCGAACTCTTCGAACGGCCCAAAATGGGTTTTGCCGTCCCCATCGGCGCGTGGCTGCGCGGGCCATTGCGCGATTGGGCGGCCGATTTGCTCGATCCGGCCGCCATCGCCAGCGACGGCATCTTGGCACCCGCCCCCATCGCGGCGGCGTGGGCAGCGCACCAGGCGGGAGAGGACCGCACCTACGCTTTGTGGACCGTGCTGATGTTCCGAAGCTGGCAGAAACGCTGGGGATAGGGCATCAAGCGCCATGCGCATCCTGCAGCTTTGTGCCGTCGATTTCACGCTCTACCATTTCCTGCTGCCGCTGATGCGCGGGTTGCGCAGCGCCGGGCACGAAGTGGTTGGCGCGTGCGCGCACGGCACGCTTGCGGCCAAGGTCGAAGCCGAGGGCTTCCGCACGATCGACGTGCCGATCCGCCGCTCGGCCAATCCGCTTGCCCTCGCGCACAGCTATTGCGCGATAAGGCGCGTGCTGGCCGCCGAAAAATTCGACATGGTGCATGTGCACACGCCTGTGGCAGCCCTCGCCGGGCGCGTCGCGGCATGGCGTGCGGGCGTGCCGCACATCGTCTACACGGCGCACGGCTTCTATTTCCACGAACATATGCCATGGCCCAAACGTGCCGCACATATTGGCCTCGAATGGGTGGCGGGCCGCACGACCGATCTCTTGCTCACGCAAGCCGAAGAAGATGCCGCAACCGCACGCCGCCTGGGCCTTGCGCGCGGCCCCATCCACGCGATCGGCAACGGCTCGGACCCGGCACGCTTTCGCCCCGCCTTGCCGCACGAGACGATGCGCGCCGACATCAGAGCTGCATTGGGAACGCCGCAAGACCGACCCGTCATTTTGGTGGTTGGCCGCCTCGTCGCCGAAAAAGGCTATCCCGAACTCGTCGAGGCGATGCGCAACGTCGATGCCGAATTGTGGATCGTGGGCGAGCGTTTGGCCTCCGACCATGCCGGCGGTATTGACGCGGCCGTGGCGGCAGCCGAACGCGATCCGGTTTTGCAAAGCCGCATCCGCCTGCTCGGCTATCGCTCGGACGTGCCCAATCTTCTGCGCGCAGCCGACATGTTCACGCTGCCCTCACACCGCGAAGGCATGCCGCGTTCGATCATCGAGGCGATGCTCGCCGGTTTGCCGGTCGTGGCGACCGACATACGCGGCAGCCGCGAGGAAGTGATCGACGGGCAGACCGGCCTGCTGGTACCCGTGCGCGACGCGAAAGCGCTGGCGGCCGCCCTTCAGCGCCTCGCCGGCGATCCGGCTTTGCGTGCAAAACTCGGGACCGCTGGCCTGGTCCGCGCCCGCGACCTTTACGACGAGGCCAAAGTGGTGGCCCGGCAGCAGGTGCTGCTTGCCGCCCTAGACGCAAGCCGGACCCGGGATTAGATTGCTCGGCCATCCGTTGATGTAGGTCCGAATTTAGCCCCCCTGTCGTCGCAAAGGTGCCTTTGTCGTGTCGTTGTCTTCCGCTCTGGACGAGTTTCTGATCCGCGATACCGCACCCCGTGCCGAGGTGGCGAAGCGCCTGCAAACGAGCAAACTCGGTCTCCTGTTCGTAGCCGACGCCGCCGGGCGCGTGCTGGGACATCTCGACGGCACGATGGTTGCAGCCAAACACGGTGCGGGTACGGCCGCCGGCGCCATGCGCACCGGAATCAACACGGGCGCAGCTGTCCTACGGCTCGACGACCAGGGGCGCGCTGAGTCCCTAACCATGCCCGGCCAGGCGCGCCGCGTGCCAATCGCCGAGCCCACGCTGGGCGGCAACGAGCTTAAATACGTCACCGAATGCGTGACCACGAATTGGATTTCGAGTCAGGGCAGTTATGTGCGCCGCTTCGAGGCGGATTTCGCCGAGCTGCTCGGCGTGCCGCACGCGATCGCCGTGTCGAACGGCACGGTGGCCCTGCATCTGGCCCTCGCCGCCTACGGTATTGGCCCCGGCGACGAAGTGATCGTGCCCGACCTCACCTTCGCCGCCACCATTAACGCCGTGCTCTACACGGGGGCCACACCCGTGCTGGTCGACGTTTCGGCCGACACCTGGAACATGGATCCCGACGCGGTCGCCGCCGCCATCACGCCGCGCACCAAGGCGATCATGCCCGTGCATCTCTACGGCCAGCCCGCCGACATGGCGCCGATCCTGGCCATTGCCAAGCGCCGCGGCCTGATCGTGGTCGAAGATGCTGCCGAAGCGGTGGGTGCGAAATGGAACGGCACGCCGTGCGGCGCCATCGGCGATTGCGGCACGTTCAGCTTTTTTTCGAACAAGCTCGTCACGACCGGCGAGGGCGGCATGGTCGTGTTCAAGGACGACAAAATCGCCGCGCGCGCCAGGCGCCTGCGCGACCACGGCATGAATCCCGACCGCAAATACTGGCACGACGAAGTCGGCTTCAACTACCGCCTCACCAATCTGCAGGCGGCCATCGGCTGCGCACAGCTCGAGCAGCTCGAAGGTTTCCTCGGCCAGAAGCGGCGCATCTCGGACTTCTACAATGCGCGCTTCGCACCCGTCGCGGGCATCGCGACGCCGGCGATCCTCGAAGGCTTTGCCAATTCCTACTGGGTCTACACGATCCTGCTCGACACCGCCGACATCGGCATTTCGCGCGACGCGCTCATGGCGCGGCTCGCCGATGCGGGCATCGACACGCGGCCGGTGTTTTTCTGCCTGCACGACATGCCGCCCTACAAGGGCTTCGCTGGGAACCGCAGCTTCGCCAATGCGGCGCGCATTTCGGCCGAAGGCTTGAGCCTGCCGTCGTCGACCTCGATCAGCGACGACGAGCTCGCCTTCGTCGCCGACACGCTCGCGCGCATCCTCGCCGCCAGCCGATTGGCCAAAGCGTCGGCGGCGTGACCGCTTCGACGAAAGCAGCAAGCGTCGTCGTCGCGACGGCGTTTGCGGTAGCCCCGGTCGCCGCCATCGCACCCAACGGGCTTGCGGTGCTGCTCGCGGCGAGCGGCGTCGCCCTTGCGGCGTTGGAGCCACGGCGCTTGCGCCTTGCCGACGTGCCCTTGATGCCGAAGGCCGCCGTCGGCGCCATTCTCGCATGGGCGCTCGCCTCGACCCTGTGGACGATCGACCCGCTCGAAGCTTTGGGCGGGCTCATGCGTGTGATCCCGGCGGCGTTTCTGGGGTTCGTCCTGCTCGACAAGTGTCTCGGTCTCGACGACGCGACGCGCGCGCGGCTGGCCGCCGCGTTGCTGGTAGGCTTCTGGCTGGCCCTTGGCCTGCTGGCGGTCGAGATGGCGAGCCAAGCCATGTTCGGCCTCCATGGCTCGCTTTACGCAAACACCATCGGGCCGATAGCCGCGACCGAATCGTTCACCAACCGCTCCAAAACCGTGCTCGCATTGCTGCTGCCGATGGTGGCCGCCATCGCCACCCGCCGCCATGGCGGCTGGGCAGGCTTCGCCACGATCGCCGTCTGCGTGCCGGTTTTCGTATTCGGCGAATCGATGGCGGCGGCGTTGGCGCTGCCGGTTGCGGCCCTTGCCACCTTATTCGGCCGCTTCGGCGGCGGCCGCGCGCCGACACTCCTCGCGGTACTGATCGGCGGAGGCGTGCTTGCCGCACCGCTGCTGCCGCATCTGAGCGAATTCGAAAAACTCGGCGCAAGGCGCGATGTGACAGTGTCGATCTACCATCGCGCCGTGATCTGGGCCTTCGTGGCCGAGCGCATCGCCGAAAAGCCCGTGCTCGGCTGGGGCATGCATGCTTCGCGCGACATGCCGGGCGGACATTCCAAAGTCACCGACATGGCGGAAAGAATCCCGCTGCATCCGCACAACGCGCCCTTGCAGATCTGGCTCGAGCTGGGCGCTTTGGGTGCGCTTGCCTTCGCCGCCCTTCTGGCATGGCTCGCGCGCAAAACCGCCGGCCCGCCGCTTCGCCAAGCCGCGATGGTCGCCACACTGGTGACGTCCGTAATGGTCGCGTCGCTGAGCTACGGCATCTGGCAGGGCTGGTGGTTTTCGACGCTCTGGCTGCTGGCGGCCATGGCCGTCGCGGCGCGTCCGGAATCGTTGGGGCATCGCACCGCTTCGTGATAGGGAAGCGGCTCCTCCAGCCTCCCTCGGAGTCGCCATGTCGCAGGTCCGCATTCGCCGCGCCCTCCTGTCCGTTTCCGACAAAACCGGCCTCGTCGAATTCGGCCGCGCGCTTGCCCGGCACGGTGTGGAAATTCTGTCGACCGGCGGGACGGCCAGAACGCTGGCCGATTCCGGCATCGCCGTGGTCGATGTCGGCACGCATACGGGCTTTCCCGAAATGATGGACGGGCGCGTCAAGACGCTGCACCCGACGGTGCATGGCGGCATCCTTGCGCGGCGCGACCTTGCGGACCATACCGACGCAATGGCAGCGCACAAAATCGCGCCCATCGATCTTGTCGTGGTCAATCTCTATCCGTTCGAAGCGACCGTCGCCAAAGGAGCGGCGTTCGACGACTGCATCGAAAACATCGATATCGGCGGCCCGGCCATGATCCGCTCGGCCGCCAAAAACCACGAATTCGTCGTCGTGGTCGTCGAGCCTGCGCAATATGCCGAGCTTGCCGCCGCAATGGACGCCAACGAGGGCGCCACGGCACTCGATCTGCGCAAGCGCTTTGCCGCATCCGCCTATGCGCGCACGGGTGCCTACGATGCCGCCATCTCGCGCTGGTTCGCGGGCGAGCTCGGCCAGACCTTCCCCGAGCGGCTCAATCTTGCGGCCACGCGCGCACAGGCCCTGCGCTACGGCGAGAACCCGCACCAGCAGGCGGCGTTCTACGTGGACGGCTCGAAGCGCCCCGGTCTTGCGACCGCGCGCCAGATCCAGGGCAAGGAACTCTCCTACAACAATCTCAACGACACCGACGCCGCGTTCGAAGCGGTGGCCGAATTCGAAGACGCAGCCTGCGTCATCGTCAAACACGCCAACCCGTGCGGCGTGGCGCGCGCAGGCGACATTCACAGCGCGTATTTGAAGGCGCTTGCCTGCGATCCCGTGTCGGCGTTCGGCGGCATCGTCGCCTTCAACCGCGCGCTCGACGGGGCCACCGCAACGGAGCTCGCAAAGCTCTTCGTCGAAGTGATCGTGGCCCCGGCCGCCGACGGGGCTGCCCTTGCCGTACTCGGCGCCAAGAAAAATCTGCGCCTGCTGCTGACGGGGGCAATACCCGATCCGCAGTCGGCGGGCCTCACCGTGAAATCCGTGTCGGGCGGCTATCTCGTGCAGACGCGCGATGCTGGCCGCATCCGCGAAAGCGACCTCAAGATCGTCACGAAGCGCGCACCCACGCCTGCCGAGCTCGCCGACCTGCTGTTTGCGTTCCGTGTCGCCAAACACGTCAAATCGAACGCGATCGTCTACGCCAAAGGCGGGGCCACGGTCGGCATCGGGGCGGGCCAGATGAGCCGCGTCGACTCCGCGCGCATCGCCGCCCACAAAGCCGCCGACGCCGCGCGCGAGGCGGGCGAAGCGCAGAGCCGTTGCATCGGCTCGGTCGTGGCGTCGGACGCGTTTTTCCCGTTCGCCGACGGATTGCTTGCCGCCGCCAACGCCGGGGCGACCGCCGTGATCCAGCCCGGCGGTTCGGTGCGCGACGCCGAAGTGATCGCCGCTGCCGACGAAAAAGGCCTCGCCATGGTCACGACCGGCATGCGGCATTTCCGGCACTAAGCCGGGACGAGCACCGCGCAGAACTGGTCGCCGCGATGCTCGGCGTTGAGCTTGGCCGCCCGCGCGTCGAACGCGGCAAGCTCGGCCTTCGAAAACAGCGGCTGTTTTTTCGAATGCGCGCGCGCGTCGGCGAGCGGAATGTCGCGCTTGTACTGCTCCGAGCCCCAGAACTGGAAACCGTCGGAATCGTCGTCGCACCGCAGGATGCGGAACCCGTGCTGCTTGGCGAGCCGCGCGAAACTCTCGCGGCTGTGCAAGTACAGATGCCGGGGTGCGTCGAGCTGCACCCAGTCGACGCCGTAGATGTCGAACGCCGCCGACGAACAGGTCGGGATACGCATCAGCGCAAACCCGTCGGCGGCCACGAGGCGCCGGGCGGCCGCCATCGCCGCGTGTTGGTCGGGCAGATGTTCGAAACTATGGTGGAACATCACGAGGCGATAGGCGCCTGCGACGTCGTCGAGTGTCGCGCGCCGCGCGATCGTCGCCCCGTCGAGCACAACGTCACCGTCGAGATGCGCGTCGATCCCCTCGGCCGCAAAACCGAACTGGCGCAGGCGCGCCACGCGCGCGCCCTTGCCGCAGCCGACGTCGAGGATCGCATCGGTGCGCGCGACGCCGAGCGCGCCCAGCAGCCGCAATTCGCGATTGGGTTTGCGTGCGTCGAAAAACCAGCCGAGCAGGCCGCCGCTGCGCTCGTAGGCCCATGCAGCGCCCAAACGCCGTTTGAAGCTCGGGCGTTTGGGCAAAGCGCCCTCGAGCGAATAATAGGCGGCCGGATAGAATTGCGCGAGATCGGCCGGAACTTGCGCGATCTGCAAAGCCCCGCAATCGCCGCACTCGAAATAATCGAAGGTCGCCCGCGTGCCGTACATCATCTCGCGTGCGAGATGATGGCATTTGGGGGCGGCACCGCAGATATGGCAGACGAGACCCATAGCCCGATGTCTAGCGCACGTCCGGCACTTTGCGCCACAGCACGAACAGGCCGAGCGCAAAAAACGGCAGAATCGTTGCCATGCCGGCACGCTGGCTTTCGAAGGCAAGCGTAACCGTGCCGAGGATCGCGGGACCCAAAAACGCCGTGATGCGGCCCGAGAGCGCGAAGAGGCCGAAGACTTGGCCGCGCTGGGCCTCGGGCGCCAAGCGTGCGGCAAGCGAGCGGCTTGCGGCCTGGACGGGCCCGAAAAACGGGCCGATCGCAATGCCCAGTATCCAGAACGCCGTCTTGGATTCGACGACGAGCAGGGCCGCCCCGATCGCGGTCAGGCATACGAGCCCGATCATGATCGTCTTGCGCGAGCCCAAGCGGTCGTCGAGCCACGCAAACGCAAACGCGCCGATCCCGGCACTCAGATTGAGGGCGATGCCGAAGATGATGACCTCTTCGAGCTTCATGCCGAACGTGCCGGCCGCATAGATGGCGCCGAACGCGAACAAGGTCGTGAGGCCGTCGGTGTAGATCATGTTGGCAAGCAGAAACCAGCCGATCGCAGGGTTGGCTTTCACGAAGCCGCGCAAAGCGGCGATGTCGGCGAGGCCCTTTTTGACGGCCGCCATCGGCGCCATCTGCGGCGGCCCTTCGCGCACGATCACCAGCAACGGCAGCGCAAACACGAGCCACCAAACGGCGGTGAACGGGCCGACGATGCGCACATGCTCGGCCGCCGAACGGTCGAGCCCGAAAGGCGGTGTCGCCGTCTGCACGAAGCCGAACAGCAGCACGGCCAAGCACACGATGCCGCCGACATAGCCGAGCCCCCAGCCCCAGCCCGACACACGGCCGATCTGGTCGGAGCCGGCGACCTTCGGCAACAGCGCATTGTAGAAAATCGTCGCGAGCTCGAATGCGATTGTGGCGACCGCAAACAGCACGAGCGCCAGCAGCGCCGACGACGGATCGGGCTTCGCCCACCACAGCCCGGCGCACGCGCATGCGGCGAGCAGCGTAAACGTCGCGAGATAAGGCTTCTGGCGGCCGCCATGGTCGGCGACGGCGCCCAGGATCGGCCCCAGCAACGCAATGCAAAGGCCCGCGATCGCCGCCGCATGGCCCCACATCGCTGTCCCCGTCACCGGATCGGGGGCGACGTTCTGCGTGAAGTAGGTGGCGAAGATGAACGTCGTGATCACGGCCGGAAAGGCCGACGACGCCCAATCGTAGAGGCACCAGCTGAAGACGGCGCGACGGGTTTGCGGCACTGACGGCATCTCCAGCGAAGTCGACGAGCAACAG
>JAIXXA010000109.1 GCA_027490975.1 Rhodospirillaceae bacterium | reverse complement strand
TTCCTTCCCGCCCGCGGCGAACGCGAGCTCGTCTATATGGGAAACTGAGTTGAGCCAAACCCGATCGCTCGTCGTCACCGGCGGGCGTCTTCTCGACATCGACAAGGACAAGGCCGAGCCGGCGGACATTCTCGTGTCCGCCGGTTTCGTTCTCGACATTGGCCCGCCCGGTTCGTTCGACGTCGTCGAAGCCGACCGGCTCGATGCCGCCGACCGTTTGCTCGTTCCCGGTCTCGTAAACGCGCACACGCATGCGCACGGGGCTTTGGGGCGCGGGGCTGTCGGCGACCAGGTGCCGCTCGAACTGTTCTTGAACGCGTCGGGGGCCATCAACGGCCAGCGCACGCGCGACGACAAGTACCTCACGGCGGCTTTGTCGGCGGCCGAAATGATCCGGCGCGGCTGCACGGCGAGTTTCGATCTGTTCGTCGAATTCCCGGCCCCGTCGGCCGAAGGGATGCGCGCCACCGCCCAGGCCTATTGGGATGCCGGCATGCGCGCGGTCGTCGCCCCCATGATGGCCGACCGCACGCTCTACCAGGCTTTGCCGGGCCTGCTCGAAGCGATCCCGCCCGCCTTGCGGGCGCCGTTCGAAAAGCTCGCTTTGGCGCCGTTCGAGACGAGCCTTGGCAATCTCAAACCCATCTACGCCGATTGGCCGTTCGACCGCGCCTTCGTGAAGCCGGGAATTGCCCCCACCATCCCGCTGCATTGTTCGGATGCGTTCCTCGCGGCCTGCGGCGTCTATGCGCGCGACTACGGCCTGCAGCTGCAGACGCATCTGGCCGAAACGAAGATCCAGGCCGTGCTCGCGCGCCGGAAATACGGCACCGGCATGACGCAGCATTTGGACTCGCTTGGCCTGCTGGGGCCGCATTTCAGCGGCGCGCACGGCATTTGGATCGACCGCAGCGAGATGGATCTCGTCGCCGAACGCGGCGGGCGCATTGCGCACAATCCTTCGAGCAATCTGCGCCTCGGCTCCGGTGTCGCCTCGATCCGCGAAATGCTCGATGCCGGCATCGAGCTTGCGATCGGCACCGACGGGACCAACACCGGCGACGGCCAGAACATTTTCGAGGCCGTGCGGCTCGCGGCATACCTGTCGCGCCTGCAGGGGCCGGATTATCGCCAATGGGTCACGGCGCGCGAAGCGTTTGTGGCCGCCACGCAAGGCAGTGCGGCGCTCTTGGGTTTCGACAAGATCGGCAAAATCGCCCCCGGCTATGCGGCCGACATCGTGTTTCTCGCCCTCGACCAGCCGCACTACGTGCCGCTGCGCAGCCCCCTCACGCAGATGGTGTTCGCGGAATCGGGCGCGGCCATAAGGCGCGTGATGATCGGCGGCAAGGTCGTGTTCGAAGACGGCAAGCTTCTGACGCTCGACGAAGCAAAGCTGCGCGCCCAAGCTGAGGCCGCCGCAGCACGGCTCGATGCCGCCAACGAAGGGGCCCGCCAAGTGGCCGCCTCGATCCACGATTTTGTCGGCACATTCTGCATGGCCCACGGGCGCGCCGACTGTGCCATCCGCCGCCGGCTCGATTGTCAGGCGGTTTGAGCGCCGTAATAGAGCATCACGCTGTGCTTGGCCTCGGCGAAGAACAGCCAGCGTTCGACCGCGAGACCGGCCAATAGCAGAATTGCGGCAACGCAGCTCGCGGCGATCGCGAGCGTGCCGGGCAAAGCGGTTGCGATCAACGTCAGCGCCAAGGGGATATGGAAGCCCGCATTGAGGGCGATCGCGCGCAGCTTGGCCGCGTGTTTGCGCGCGATTTTGTAGCCCATCTCTTTGAGCAGATAGTTTTCTTCCGTGTGCGGGGCTTCGAACAGACGCACCTTGCCGATCGCCCCCAGGCCCGTCGCGGACTCCGGCGTCGAAGCCGACTTGGTCGTGTCGATGAAATGCCAATAGCGCTGCTTGGCGAACAGTGCCACGACGATGGCGACCGCACACACGACGCCCACCGCCAATTGCGGCCGCCCCCAGATCTGCACGAACGCATTCAGCAGCGCCGCGCCGCTCGCGAGCGCCATCGCAAGATAGCCCGGCACCACGAAGCGATTGTGCCATTGGTGGATCGGCTTCAGCGAACGGTAGATCATCGCCGTCGCATAGACCGTCGCAAAGGCAAGGATGGCGCCGAGCAGGCCCGCGATCGCAACAAGCCCATCGACGCCGCCGAAAATCGCCCAGCCAATGCCGAAGGCGGCAAGCGGTACATAGGCCGCGAGCGCGGCCACTCCCTCGCGGCTCAGCCACGAGGTTCGCCATTGGCTCAAAGCGCGCCACGCGCGTTCGGGATGCCCGAGATGCGCCGTCGACGAAAACAACCCGGCCGTGATCAGCGCCGTCGCAAGCCCGAGGCTGCACAGGCCGAACACACGATCGGCGGGCACGAGGCCCAACGCGTTGCCGATTCCCAGCAAGGCCAGCAGGCCGTAGCCCGCCCCCGAGGCGACGGTGAAAAAGATGACCGAAAAGGCGGGATGCATCGCGTGCGCGCTTTCAGCGGGAAAGGACTTTGTCCATCCAGCGCAGCAGCGGATGGAGGCCGGCCGTCTCGGCGGGTTTGGCAAGCTCGGCTTCAGCGCCCGTGCAGCCGACGGTCTTCTTGGCCGCGCGCGGCGGCAGATAGCGGTTCACGGGCGCGTAGCCCATTTCGGGCATCAGCGCATAGCCGCCGCGCGCCTCGACGAGCTTCGACACCTCCGACTGCGGATCGCCCAAATCGCCGAAATGGCGCGCACTGGCCGGGCAGGTGGAAACGCAGGCAGGCACGCGCTCTTCGGCGGCAAGGTTTTCGTTGTAGATGCGGTCGATGCACAATGTGCATTTTTTCATCACACCTTCGTCGGCGTCGAACTCGCGCGCGCCGTAGGGGCAGGCCCACGAGCACAGTTTGCAGCCGATGCAGGTATCCGCATTGACGAGCACGATGCCGTCTTCCGCGCGTTTGTAGCTCGCCCCCGTCGGGCAAACTTCGACGCAGGCCGGCTTCTCGCAATGCAGGCACGATTTGGGGAAATGGACGGTGCGGCTCTCCGGGCTTTCGCCCGCTTCGAAGGTGTGGACGCGGTTGAACCACACGCCGTCGGCATTTGCGCCGTAGGGATCGAGATCGGTCATCGGGGCCGAATGGCCGCCGCTGTTCCATTCCTTGCAGTTCACCGCGCAGGCATGGCAGCCCACGCACGTGTCGAGGTCGATCACGAGGCCGAGCTTTTTGGCGCCCGCTGCGGGTTCGGCGTAGCCGGTCATTTGGGCTTCCATTCGCTGCCGTAGCGCAGCACGAGCGGGCGGTCCGGCATGTGCGGCGGGGTTGCGATGTCGGGCAGGCGCGGGCTGGTGACGCCGGCCTCGGCCGCGTTCGCTTTTTCGACGCGCACGCGCAGATCGTACCAAGCGGCCTGGCCCGTGACGGGATCGGAGTTGGAATAGCGATAGCCGTTTTTGGCCGGCAGCAATTCGCCGATCAGATGGTTGAGCAAAAACGCCTGGTTCGATTCCGGCACGTCGGCGTCGAGCCCCCAAGTGCCGGCCCGTTTGCCGATCGCGTTCCAGGTCCATACGGTGTTGGGGTTCACGCCTTCCATCGTGCGGATCTGCGCCTTGATGCGGCCGTGATGCGAGGCGATCCACGCCCAGTCGTCGTCGGCAAGGCCGAGATCGGCCGCCGTCTGGCGATGCATGTAGAGGCGGTTGCGGTCGAGGATCTGGCGCAGCCACGCATTCTGCGATCCCCACGAATGGTACATCGGCATCGGGCGTTGCGTGACCGCATGCAGCGGAAATTCGGCCTCCGCGATCTGCGTTGCTTCGAAGGTCGGGTACCAGAAGGGGAGCGGATCGAAATAGGTTTCGAGGCGCGTGCGATGCTCGGGCGGAGCTTGGATCGCGCCGATGCCGCGTGCGGCATTGCGGAAGCGCTGCAGCGGTTCGGAATAGATCTGCAGCACGATCTGATCGGGCTTGTCGATGAGGCCGAGCTTGGTTGCGGCCTCAAGATAGCCCTTGTTGGCATGTTTGTAATAAAGCTGGTCGGGCTCGAGATGGTGGCGCCAGAAAGCGCCGTTTTCGATGTAGCGCTCGAGCTGCTTGGGATTGGGCGCCCCCACGCCCGCCTTGTCGCCGTCGGCCCCGCGGAAACCGGCGAGCGGCCCCACGCCGGGTTTGCGCTCGTGGTTGACGATGTAGTCGGGATAGCCGCCCGGAAATTTGGGCGTGCCGTCGGCATTCGTGAAGCCCGGCAGTTTGAGGCGGCCGCCGAGTTCGATCAGCACGCTTTGGAAGGCGCGCACGTCGCGGTCGGGGGCGACGACCGGCTGGCGGATCGCATCGGCCGGGCCTTCGGCCGAGCCGATCGGCCGGTCGAGCAGCGAAATGCAGTCCCACCGCTCGAGATAGGTCGTGTCGGGCAGGATCAGATCGGAATAGGCGACCTGCTCGGAATAGAACGCGTCGGAATAGATGATGTGCGGGATCTTGTAGCTGCCGTCGGCGTTCTTGTCGGTCAGCATGGCGGCGGTCCCGGCCGAGTTCATCGACGAGTTCCACGCCATGTTGGCCATGTACATGAACAGCGTATCGATTTTGTAGGGATCGCCCGCCCACGCATTGCGGATCGCCATGTGCATGAGCCCGTGGGCCGCGATGGGCGCTTCCCAAGAATAGGCTTTGTCGATGCGCATCGGCTGCCCGTCGTCGTCGAGCAGCAGATCTTCGGGCCCGAGCGGAAAGCCGAGCGGCATTCCGCCCATCGGCTTGCCGGGGTTCACTTGGGCCGGTTTGCCGGTGGGTTTGGGGCCGGGCGGGCAGGGGCGCGGGAAGGGCGCTTTGTAGCGCCACGAGCCGGGTGTATCGACCGCCCCCAGCAGCATCTGCAGCAGATGCAAGGCGCGGCAGGTCTGGAAGCCGTTCGAATGCGCCGAGATGCCGCGCATCGCGTGCATGGCGACCGGGCGGCCGATCGTTTTTTCGTGGCGCCGACCGGCCCAGTCGGTCCAGGGCTGGTCGAGCACGATCTGTTTTTCGAACGCGGCGTGCGCGAGTTCGGCCGCAATGCGCTTGATGGTCGCGGCCGCAACGCCGCAGCGTTCGGCGACCGCCGCGGGCGCATAATCGGACGACAGATAGCGCAGCGCCATGAGCTCGAACGCCGGGACCGCCTTGCGCCCGTCGGCGAGCGTCACCTCGCCCACGAGTCGCGGATTGAAATCGGCGCCGAGTGCGCTGACGGCCGTATCTTTGGCCGCATCCCAGCACAGCGGATTGCCGGCGGCATCGCGCACGAACAGCCCGTCGTCGCGCGCAACGAGCCACGGCGCATTGGTGTAGCGCGCGAGGAAATCGAGATCGATGCGGTCGGCGCGCAGCAATTCGTGCACGAGGGCCAGCACGAACAGGCCATCGGTGCCGGGGGCAATGCCGATCCATTCGTCGGCGATCGCCTGGTAGCCGGTTTTGACCGGATTGACGGCGACGAATTTGGCGCCGCGCTGCTTGAGCGTGGCAAGGCCCGCTTTGATGGGGTTGCTGTCGTGGTCTTCGGCCACGCCGAACAGCAGGAAATATTCGGCCCGCTCCCAGTCGGGTTCGCCGAATTCCCAGAACGAGCCGCCGATCGAATAGAGCCCGGCCGCCGCCATATTGACTGAGCAGAAGCCGCCATGGGCCGCAAAATTGGGCGTGCCGAATTGGTTGGCCCACCAGCCGGTCAAGGACTGGCTCTGGTCGCGGCCGGTGAAAAAAGCGAGCTTTTTGGGGTCGCTTGCGCGGATGTCGCCGAGCCATTTTTCGGCGAGATCCAGCGCTTCGTCCCACTCGATCTCTTTGAAATCGCCCGCCCCGCGCTCGCCCACGCGCAGCAACGGCTTTGACAGGCGGGCGGGGCTGTAATGGTTCATGATCCCGGCCGAGCCCTTGGCGCACAGAACGCCGCGATTGACCGGGTGGTCCTTGTTGCCCTCGATGTAGCGGATGCGGCCGTCGCGCAGATGCACGCGGATGCCGCAGCGGCAGGCGCACATGTAGCAGGTCGTGCATTTGACCGCGTCCGAAACCTTCGGCGAAAGCTCGATTTCGTGCGGTCCGCTGCCGTCCATGGGCATGTTCTTTGCGCCTTTTTTTGCCGTACGGAACGGCATTCGCCGCCGGTTCCTTAATAGAAGTGCGGCTGCGGCGTGTCAAACCTCGCGCAATGCCGGCCAAGGGGTTGCGCCGAATTCTTCGCGGGTAGATAATGGCGGCTCGTCAAGGGGAACGAACGCAGCAAATGGCCGAACTCTCCCAACAGGATCTTGAACGTCTTGCGGCCGACCCGTCGAGCGCTGCGCGTGCGGCAACGGCGAGCAAAGTCGCGTCCACGTGGAAGGCCACGTCGCTGACGCCCGAAGCGCGCGCCGAGGCCGAGCAGGTATTGCGCCTGCTTGCCAAGGACGCCGCCGTCGCCGTGCGCCAAGCGCTGTCGGACCACCTCAAGGACGCAAGCCTGCTGCCCGCCGGGCTCGCGATGGCGCTTGCGCGCGACATCGACTCGGTGGCCCTCCCCTTGCTGCTCGAAGGCAAAGCGTTCAGCGACGAAGACCTCATCGAAATCGCCGCAACGCAAGGCTCGAACAAACAAGTCGCCATCGCCAGCCGCAAAGAAGTGTCGGATGCCGTTGCCGCCTCTTTGGTCCAGCACGGCAACGACAGGGTCGCGGCCATGCTGGCGGCCAACGAGGGCGCTGCCCTCTCCGAGGCGACGGCCGCAAAGCTCGTCGAAAAACACGGCGCTTCGGGCGAGGTGCAGGAAAAGCTCGCGGCGCGCAAACACGTGCCGCTGCGCGTGCTCGAGAAGCTCTACAGCATGGCGTCCGAGTCGATCCGCGACAAGCTGCTCGAGCGCGAAGACGTGTCGAGCGAGATGGCTTCCGACCTTGCCCTGCAAGCGCGCGAAATCGCGACCGTCGGTTCGTCGCTCGCGTCGCAGGAAGAAGACGTGTCGCGGCTTGCCACGCACTTGCACCAGAGCGGGCGCCTCGATCCGGGCATCGTCGTGCGCGCCCTGTGCATGGGCGACATGTTTTTGTTCGAGCACGGCCTTGCGCGCCGCGCCAACGTGCCGATCGAACGCGCGCGCCAGCTGATCTACGATCCGGTTGGCGGCCTCAAATACGTCTACGAGCGTGCTTTCATGCCGCAGGGCCTGTATCCGGCCGTGCGCGCGGCCCTCGAGGTGGCGCAAGAGACCAGCTACGACGGCGGCCCGTCGGACCGCGAACGCTATCGGCGCAAGATGATCGAACGCGTGCTGACCAAGGTCGAAGATGCCGATCCGGCCACGGCCGACTATCTCCTGTCGCGCCTGTCGACTTTGACGCAGTCGCTGGCGCATCTGCCGTCGGCCTGACGCGAAGCGCGCTTTTCCTTGCCGCCGCAGCTCCAAGCCTCGACCGAAGCCCGCGCCAAACGCGTGCTGTCGCGTGCGCTCGGCGCCCTTGCCAAGCAAGACGACGACGTTGCCGAATGGCTCGCGCGCATCGGCAAGCCCGCGCCGCGCATCCGCACCCAAGGTTTCGAAGGATTTCTGCGCGCCATCGTGTCGCAGCAAGTGTCGATCGCGGCGGCCAGCGGCATCTGGAAGCGTCTGGAAGCGGGCTTGGGCGAAATCCGCGCCGAACGCCTGCTCGAATTCGACGCCGACGCGCTGCGCAGCTTTGGCCTGTCGCGCCAGAAAGCGCTTTATGCGCGGGGGCTCGCCGAAGCGGTCGTCTCTGGCGATCTCGATTTCGACGTGCTGCACGCAAGCCCCGACGAAGACGCGATCGCCGCGATCACGCGCCTCAAAGGGCTCGGACGCTGGAGTGCCGAGATCTATCTGCTGTTTGCGCTGCAGCGCACAGACATCTGGCCCGCCAACGATCTCGCTCTGCAGGAGGCGATGCGCGTGCTCAAAAATCTGCGCGACCGGCCCGACGAAAAGAAGCTGCGCAAGCTCGGCGAGGCGTGGCGCCCGCATCGCTCGGCGGGCGCGCTGTTCCTATGGCACGTCTACCACCATATCAAACAGCGCTGAGGGCGTTGGCTCTCGGCGCGTGTCTGTGCAGCGGCGCGGCCGCCGCACAAGCGCCGGCACCCGTCCCAGCACAAGTCGATGTGCGTGCCGAATTCGAGAAGCTCGTGAGCCAGATCGAGACCTTGCTCGACCGCGCGCTCGAGCCCGAGCAGCGCGCCGCGCTGCGCGCACGGCTCGCACCGCTCGTGAGCCGCCTCGAAGAGGGCACGGCCGACGACGCGGCAACGCGCGTGTTCCGGCTCGAACGGCGCTTGGCGCGTTTGCGCGAAAACCGCCGCGGCACGTTCGACAATATTCCGCCCGCCCTCTACGAGGCGTATCGTCAGGTGCTCGAAGACGAGGAGCGTCGGCTCGTCGAAGAGCTGCGCGCCCTCGGCCGCAATCCGTAGTCTCCCGTTCGCACGAGGGCGCCCCATGGACACGCATGAACCGCACGTGACCGCCTTCTTCGACGAAGCCACGTCGAGCCTCAGCTACGTGGTCGCGGATCCTTCCAGCAACCACGCGCTCGTCGTCGATCCGGTGCTGGATTTCGACGCCAAATCGGCGAAGCTCGGCTCGGTTTCGGTTGATCGCTTGGCGCAGGCAGTAGCGGGAAAGACCGTCGACTGGATCGTCGACACCCATCCGCATGCCGACCATCTGAGCGGTTCGGCGGTTCTTCAGGCGCGCATCGGCGGGCGCACGGCCATCGGCGCAGGCGTCGTCGAGGTGCAGAAACACTGGGCCGAGCGCTTCGAATTCGAGCCCGATTTCCGCTGCGACGGCAGCCAGTTCGACCGGCTGCTGCGCGACGGCGACGTGTTCGAAATCGGCGGTTTGCGCGCGTGCGTGCGCGATACGCCCGGCCACACGCCGGCCTGCACGAG
>JAIXXA010000083.1 GCA_027490975.1 Rhodospirillaceae bacterium | reverse complement strand
CGCTGCGCCGCAGGTAAGAATGCAGGTTCTGGCACAATTCGTGCGCGATATGTCGTTCGAAAACATGGTCGCCCGCAACGGTATCACCAGCAGCGACGTGCAGCCCGACATTCAGGTCGGCGTCAGCCTCGATGCGCGCAAACGCGCGGGCGACCACCAGTACGATGTGATCTCGAAATTCAAGGTCACCTCGAAGAACAAGGCGAACGGCGAGGCGCTGTTCATCCTCGAAGTCGAATACGGCGGCATCTTCCACGTCGAAGGCGTGCCAGAGGAACAATTGCACCCCTTCCTCTTGATCGAATGTCCGCGCCTGCTGTTCCCCTTTGTGCGGCGCATCATCTCGGACGTCACGCGCGACGGTGGCTTCCCGCCCCTGAACATCGACACCGTCGATTTTCTGGCTCTCTACCGTCAGGAAGCTGCGCGCCGCGCCCAGACGCCCGCAACGCCCGCCCACTGACGCCAAGCGGTCAGGCAGACAAAAGACCCCCGCCGTGTCGGGGGTCTTTTCATGTCAAGGCTGGATCACCGGCTGCCCCAACCCGCCGCCAAGCGCGTTGTTGGTCCCCAAACCTTGGCCCAATCCGCCCCCCAACCCACCACCCAGCGGCTGCAATTCCGGCAGCTTCATCTCGATCGTCGCAGAGTCCACCGCTTCGCCCTTGTAATGCATCACCATCTGGGAAAGGCGATCACCAGCCCCACCATCACCACCTGAATGACGACGAAGGGCACCGCGCCCCAGTAGATCTGGCTTGTGGCCACCCCGTCCATCCGCAGCCCCGTCACCTTGTCGGTATAGGGCGAACGGGGTGCGACCGACCGCAGGTAGAACAGCGCAAATCCAAAGGGCGGGTGCATGAAGCTCGTCTGCATGTTCACGCACAAGATCACGCCGAACCAGATGAGGGCGGCGTCCGCCCCCACGAGCGGGGTCAGCAGCTTCTGCGCGACCGGCGCCAGCATCGGCACGATGATGAAGGCGATCTCGAAGAAATCGAGGAAGAACGCCAGGAAGAAGACGAACACGTTGATGAAGGCCAAGAAGCCCCACGCGCCGCCGGGCAGCCCGCTCAGCAGATGTTCGACCCAGATATTGCCGTCCACGCCCTGGAACACGATCGAAAAGCAGGTCGAGCCGATCAGGATGAACACCACCATCGCGGTGATGCGCATCGTGGTCTGGTAGGCCTGCCGGATGAGGCCGCGCAGATCCGGGATCAGCACGGCCCGGATGCACAGCCACACAACGCCCACATAGAGGGCCGCGAGCGCAAAACGGAACGGTGTCGATTTGAACGCGAAAATGCCGATCGCTGCGGCAATGCCGGCCGCCACGACCATCAGCACGAACGCGCCGCGGCCGGTAGCGCCGATATCCTTGTGGTGGAGTACGGCGAGGATGACGGCGCCCACAGCGCCCATGGCGCCCGCTTCCGTCGGCGTCGCCAGGCCCAGCATCATCGTGCCGAGCACGAGGAAGATCAGCACGGCCGACGGCACGATGCCGATCAGGCATTTGCGCCACAAGGCCCAGCCGACGAGCGTGAGATCGGTCTTGGGGATGGCGGGCAGCGCGTCGGGCTTGATCAGCGTCAGCGCGAACGTGTAGCCCGCGAACAAGGCGATCTGCATCAAGGACGGGCCCCAGGCCCCCAGATACATGTCGCCGACCGATTTGCCGAGCTGGTCGGCCAGCACGATCAGCACCAGCGACGGCGGCACGAGCTGCGTGATCGTGCCCGATGCCGCAAGCACGCCGGTCGCGTAGCGCACGTCGTATTTGTAGCGCATCATCACGGGCAGCGAGATCAGCGCCATCGCGATGACTTGGGCCGCCACGGTGCCGGTGATCGCACCGAGCACGAAGCCCACGATGATGACCGAATAGCCGAGCCCGCCTTTGAGCGTGCCGAAGAGCTGGCCCATCGAATCGAGCATGTCTTCGGCAAGGCCGCAGCGCTCGAGGATCGAGCCCATGAAGGTGAAAAACGGAATCGCGAGCAGCAGGTCGTTGGCAAGGATGCTGCCGAACATGCGCAGCGGAATGGCCTGCAGAAAGCTGACCGTGAAGAAGCCGAGCTCGATCGAAATGATGCCGAAAAACAGCCCGACCGCCATCAGCGAAAACGCGACCGGATAGCCCACGAGCATGAACACGACGAGGCCGCCGAACATCAGCGGCGGCATGAATTCCAGCGGAATGTTCACTGCTGCGGCCTTTCGTACTTGGCGTCGATCACGGTGTAGCCCTGCAGGGCGCCGATGCGTTTGATGATTTCGGAAATGCCCTGCAAGGACAGCAACGCGAAGCCCAGCGGCAGCAGCGCTTTGACCGGCCAGCGCAGCAGGCCGCCCGCATTGTTCGAAGCCTCGTTGATCAGGAACGACTGCCAGAAGATCGGCCAGGCGAGCCACATGAACAGGAGGCACGCGGGCAGCAGAAACAAGAGCCCGCCCAGGATGTCGACCCACAGCTGGGCGCGTTCGGAAAGCTGCATGTAGAAGATGTCGACGCGCACATGCTCGTTGCGCTGCAGCGTGTAGGACGCCCCCAGCATCACGGCGACCGCGAACATGTACCACTGCACTTCGAGCCAGGCGTTGGAGCTGAGATCGAACGCGTAGCGCGACATCGCGTTGCCCGCGCTCACCACGCACGACAATACGATCATGCTGTTGGCCAAAACGCCGAACTTGGCGTTGAGCCAATCGATCGCTTGGCTGATTCGCAGCAAAAACAGCACGCTATCCCCTCCCCCACCCGTCAAATTACGTTTTTGAATTGGAGTTCTAAGGCCCTGATATCGCACATTTGACGAAAATCCGCCATTCGAAACGGCGCGGTAATTTCTTGGCTTCTCCTAGAATCGACTCTAGTTTTGGCCCGCAATGCCGACGCCGGACGAGGTCCCGACCCCCACCCCACGCGACGCCATGCCGCAGCCGTCGCGGCTCGGTTT
>JAIXXA010000195.1 GCA_027490975.1 Rhodospirillaceae bacterium | reverse complement strand
CTCGCGGCAGCACCGGCGTTTGCGCAATACGAAGTCGTGCAAGGTTTCGACGATCTGCCGCCCAAAGGGCCGGGCACGGCGCTGGGCATCGTGATCTGGAACCACGGGCTCTATGGCCAGCAGGATCTTGGGCGCCTGCCGCCGCCGCCTTACATGCGCAGCCTGCACGCGGCCGGCTGGGACGTGATCCGCATCAAACGCGACGGCCTTTCGGAGCGCGGCGGCTGGGCCAATTCCGGCCAACGCCATGTGGCGCGCACCGTCGAAGAAGTCGATCGCGTCAAAAAACAGGGTTACGCGCGCGTGATTCTCGCGGGCCAAAGCTACGGCGGCGGCATCACGGTCGAAGCCGCGCGCCAGACGAACGTCTACGCGATCATTCCGTCGGCCGGGACGACGGGCATCAGCCTCACCGACATCGGCAGCATGACCGCATCGACCGCGGGTACGGCGCATCTCTACGAGGCTTTGGCCGACGGCAAGTTCGAACGCGCCGTGACCATTTTGCCGTTCGCCGACGAATTTGCGCTCGCGAGCCCCGAACGCGGCCAACGCAGCCGCGAGATTCTCGCCAAGCGCAACATCCCGTTTCTGCCGCTCGACGACCGCTCGACCGTGCTGGTCGGGCATTCGGGCGCAACCACGCCCGCAATGGCCGCCCTCTACGCCAAATGTCTCGTGGCGTTTCTCGATCCGGCCGCAACGCCCACCGGCATGGCGCGCTGCGATGCGAACGGTCTGCCGGCAAGCCCCGATCTGCTCGACGACGTTGCCGCGCTGAAACCCGCCGCAATGCCGACCGGCGAATGGTGGAAGCCCTACGAGGGCGTGTGGGTCGGCGCTTGGAACGATCCGATGCTGATCGCATTGGCGATCGAAAAGACCGCAACCGGCTACGATCTTGTCTATCTGCGCGGCGGGCGTGATGGCACCGTGGCCTCGACCAAAACCGCTGCGACGTGGCGCGCACCGGCCACGCTCGACGGCCGCAACGTCGTGGCTGCGTTTCCGACGCAGAAGATCACGCTCGAATTCAACGCCTCGGCCAAACAAGTGTGGCTCAAATGGTCGAATGCGCAGGGCGGCAGCGGCTCGCAGCTGTTGCGCCCCTACAGCCCACGCGAGCCGGGATCGTAAACGCGGCCCTGCTTCAGATGCCGTGGTAGCGGCGAAACCACGACACGAAATTCGGCACGCCGACATCGATCGAGGTGCGCGGGGCAAAACCTAAATCGCACGTCGAAGCTTCGATGTCGGCGAAGCTTTCCGGCACGTCGCCCGCCTGCAAAGGCTGCAGGTCGAGGATCGCTTTGTGGTTCGTGGCACGCTCGATGAGCTCGACGAAGCGCAGCAGCGGCTCGGATTTGTGGTTGCCGAGATTGTAGACGCGGTGCGGGGCGCTTGCGCCCGCCGCCGGCACATGGTCGAGCGCCGCGATCACGCCCGCCACGATGTCGTCGATATAGGTGAAGTCGCGGCGCATCTGGCCGTTGTTGAAGACCGGGATCGGCTGGCCTGCGAGGATCGCCTTGGTGAAGATCCACAGCGCCATGTCGGGCCGCCCCCACGGCCCGTAGACCGTGAAAAAGCGCAAGCCCGTGGCCGGCAGGCCGTAGAGATGGCTGTAGCAATGGCCGACAAGCTCGTTGGCGGCCTTGGTCGCCGCATAAAGCGAGACCGGCCGGTCGATCTTGTCGGCGACGTCGAACGGCAGTTTCGTGTTGCCGCCGTAGACCGACGAGGAGGACGCGTAGACGAGATGTTTGATGCCGCCGCGCCGCCGGCACGCTTCGACGACGTTGAAATGCCCGACGATGTTGGTGCGGATATAGACGTCCGGGTTCGTGATCGAATAGCGCACGCCCGCTTGGGCGGCCAGATGCACCACGCGGTCGATCGATTTGTCGGCAAGGACGGCTGCAAACGCGCCGTCGCTCGCAATGTCGGCGCGCACCATGCGGAAGCCCGCATGCTTGGCAAGCTCGGCCGCGCGCGCTTCTTTGAGCGCCACGTCGTAATAGGGATCGAAATTGTCGAAACCGACGACGCTTTCGCCGCGCGCGAGCAACGCTTGCGCGACGGAAAACCCGATGAATCCGGCAGCCCCGGTGACAAGAACGCTCATGATGGACGGCGTTTTAGCCGCCTTGGCCGCCAAAATCACGCGTCAAGTTGGGGCGGGGCCAAGTTGCCGGCCCCTGAAGTTCTGGACTCGCGCCCGGCTTGCCTGTTAGCGTTCGCACCATGGAAAGCGTCGCGGTTCGCATCAATCGTTGGCAGGCTTGGTGGCGCTAAGCGCCAGCCAACCCATTTCCCCTTTCCGATTCCCGCAATCGACCGATCTTTTTGCCGCCCCGCCCCAAGCTGGGGTCGCCTTCGTTTTTCGTTGAGGACGCCATGCGCACCGAATTCGCCTCCAAAACCGGCCTCGTCGTCGCGCGCCTGAAGCGCCCGCTCGACTACGCAACCGCCCTCGACGGCTTTGCCGAAAAGCTCGACCGCACGCGCGGCGGGCTGTTTTCGTCGGGCGTGGACTATCCGGGGCGCTATTCGCGCTGGGAATTCGGCTTCATCGATCCGCCGCTCGAACTCGTCGGCAACGGGCGTCGCTTGACCCTGCGGGCGCTGAATGCGCGCGGCGAAATCCTGCTCGATCTGTTCGATCCGATCCTGGCCGAATTCGCGTGCGTCGAAAAAACCGCGCGTTTGCGCGTGCTCGAAATCGCGCCGGCATCGGGGCCGTTCCCGGAAGAGCAGCGCAGCCTGCAGCCGTCGCTGTTTTCGCCGCTGCGGCGTATTGTGGCGGAGTTTGCTGGAATCGGCGACGCGTTCCTCGGGCTCTACGGCGCTTTCGGCTACGATCTTCTGTTCCAGTTCGAGCCGATCGCGCTCAAGCACGCGCGGGCGGAAGATGCGCGCGAGCTGCATCTGTTTTTGCCCGACCGCATGTACATCGTCGACCGTCGCAAAGAGACCGCGTTCCGCTACGACTACGAGTTTTCGCGGGGGGGCCAAACGACGGCGGGGGCCGCGCGCAGCTGCTATGCGCCCGTGCCCAAGCGCCGCTATGTCGAACCCACGGAAAAGCCCGAAATAACGAGCGATCTTTCGGCCGAACAATACGGCGCCATGGTCGATGCGGCGCGCGAGCGCATGCGCGTGGGCGACATTTTCGAGGTCGTGCTGTCGCGAAGGTTCGATGCTTTGTACCCCGGCGCACCGTCGGGCCTGTTCGCCAAGCTCAAGAAGGTGAACCCCTCGCCGTTCGAATTCTATCTGCAGCTCGGGCCCGACCGGCTCGTCGGCACCAGCCCCGAAATGTTCGTGCGCGTCGAGGGGGCCCGCGTCGAATCCTGCCCGATCTCGGGAACCGCAAGGCGCGGGCGCAACGCCATGGAAGATGCCGAGCGGCTCAAAGCGCTCATCGATTCCGAGAAGGACGAAGTCGAGCTCACCATGTGCACCGACGTCGACCGCAACGACAAATCGCGCATCTGCGAGCCGGGTTCGGTCAAGCTCCTGGGCCGCCGCCAGATCGAAACCTATGCGGGCCTCTTCCACACGGTCGACCATGTCGAAGGCCGCCTGCGCGCCGACGTGACGGGGCTCGACGCTTTCATCAGCCATATGTGGGCCGTCACGCTCACGGGCGCGCCGAAAAAATGGGCCGTCGAAATCGTCGAAGCGATGGAGACCGCCCCGCGCGGCTGGTATGGCGGTGCCGTCGGCGCCTTGCTGCTCAACGGCGACGTCAATACCGGCATTACGATCCGCACCGTGCATCTCGAGGACGACGTGAAAAAGCGCCAGATGGCGCGCTATCGCGTGGGTGCGACGCTGATTTGGGACTCGACCGGTCCGGAAGAAAACGAAGAGACGTATCTGAAGGCCAACGCGCTGTTCCGCGTGCTCGCCCCGCCGGCGGCGGCAACGACGCAAACCGCGCCAGCGCCAGGGCCGGGGGCCGGCCGCAAGATCGTGCTGATCGACAACGAAGACAGTTTCGTCCACACGCTGGCCGACTATTTCCGCCAGACCGGCGCGACGGTCGCCACATATCGCCACGGGCTTTCGGCCGCGCAGATCCTGGCGCTCGCCCCCGATCTCGTCGTGCATTCGCCGGGTCCGGGCACGCCGCAGCAATTCGGCGTGCCCGCCTTGGTCAAGGCGCTCGCGCAAGCGGGTGTGGCGCAGTTCGGCGTGTGCCTGGGCCTGCAGGGCACGGTCGAGGCGTTCGGCGGCACGCTGTCGGTATTGCCCGAACCGCGCCACGGCAAACGCTGGAACGTGGTGCACGAGGCGAGCGGCCTGTTTGCGGGCTTGCCCAGCCCGTGCGCTGTCGGCGCCTACCATTCGCTCTATGCCGATATGGCGACGTTCCCGCATGAAGCCCTCGACATCACGGCCAAGACCGAAGCCGGCATCGTGATGGCCGTGCGGCACAAGACGCTGCCGATCGCCGCCGTGCAGTTCCATCCCGAATCGATTCTGTCGATGGGCTGGGCGGGGCGCGGCGAGATCGGGCGAATCCTGATCGAAAACGTGCTCGCAAGCCTTGCGGCCACGCCCCGCACCCAGGCCGCCTGACGCAACGTCGTTGCGCGGATCCGCGGGGACCGCGCAACAACGCGAAAGCAAATCGAACGGACGCAAGCTGGAGATTGCGTTCTTTGCGGCAAGCTGCGGCGGCGATTGAGCGGACCCGCGCTTCGCGGTACGGTTTTTCCAAGACCGACGCGCGACCAACGCAAAGGGCAATCAGGGACGGGAAACGCAAAACATGACCCCAGCCGCCGGCAAGCTGCTCGATCTCGCCCTCGACGACAAATACACGGCGCATTCGGGCCGCGTTTTCCTGACCGGCACGCAAGCGCTCGTGCGCCTCACGCTGATGCAGCGCGAACGCGATCTGGCCGCGGGCCTCGACACGGCCGGCTTCGTCACGGGCTATCGCGGCTCGCCGCTCGGCGGCCTCGACCAGGCCTTGTGGAAGGCCAAGCGCCATCTCAAAGACCACCACATCCATTTCACGCCGGGCGTCAACGAAGACCTCGCCGCCGCCGCCGTCTGGGGCACGCAGCAGGTCAACATGTACGAAGGCGCCAAATACGACGGCGTGTTCGGCATGTGGTACGGCAAAGGCCCGGGTGTGGACCGCTGCGGCGACGTGTTCAAACACGCGAACGCCGCCGGCACCTCGCCGCATGGCGGCGTGCTCGTGCTTGCGGGCGACGACCACGCCGCCAAATCCTCGACCCTGCCGCACCAGTCCGAGCACGAATTCGTGTCGGCCATGATCCCGATCCTCAATCCGTCGGGCGTGCAGGAATTTCTCGATCTCGGCCTCTATGGCTGGGCGATGAGCCGCTATTCGGGCTGCTGGGTCGCGTTCAAATGCACGGGCGAAACGGTCGACAGCACGGCTTCGGTGTCGGTCGATCCGCACCGCATCAAAATCGTGCAGCCGACCGATTTCCAGATGCCCGAAGGGGGCCTGCATATTCGCTGGCCCGATCCGTGGCTCGACCAGGAATACCGGCTGCAGAAATACAAGGTCTACGCGGCACTCGCGTTCGCGCGCGCCAACAAGCTCGACAAGATCGTGATCGACAGCCCGAACCCGCGCTTCGGCATCGTCACGACCGGCAAGAGCTATCTCGACGTGCGCCAAGCCCTCGAAGATCTCGGCATCGACGACGCGTTGGCCGCGCGCATCGGCTTGCGCGTGTACAAGGTCGCGATGCCGTGGCCGCTCGAGCGCGAGGGCGCGCGCGCTTTCGCCGAAGGGCTCGAAGAAGTGCTCGTCGTCGAAGAGAAGCGCGCCCTCATCGAAAACCAGATCAAAGAGCAGCTCTACAATTGGCGTGCCGACGTGCGCCCGCGCGTGATCGGCAAGTTCGACGAAAAGGGCGAATGGATTCTGCCCTCGTCCTACGAACTCAACCCCGCGCAGATCGCCAAGGTCATCGCCAAACGCCTGAAGCCGTTCTATTGGTCCGAGCGCATGGCCGCGCGCGTGGCGCTGATCGAGGCCAAGGAAGCCGCACCCGAAGGCCACAGCTTCAAGCGCATCCCCTATTTCTGCTCGGGCTGCCCGCACAACACGTCCACGAAGGTGCCCGAGGGCAGCCGTGCCGCCGCCGGCATCGGCTGCCATTTCATGGCGCTATGGATGGACCGCGAGACCACGACTTTCACCCAGATGGGAGCCGAAGGCACGCCGTGGATCGGCCAAGCGCCGTTCACGACGACCAAACACATTTTCCAGAATCTCGGCGACGGCACCTACTACCATTCGGGCTCGCTCGCGATCCGGGCGGCCGTCGCGGCCAAGGCCAACATCACCTACAAGCTCCTGTTCAACGACGCCGTCGCCATGACCGGCGGCCAGCCGCACGACGGCCCGTTGACCGTGCCGCAGATCACCAAGCAGCTGCATGCCGAGGGCGTTGCGCGCATCGTGGTCACCACCGACGACACCGAAAAATACGGGGCCGCGTCGTTCGCCCCCGGCGTCGAGATCCGCGACCGCGACGATCTCGACGCGGTGCAGCGCGAACTGCGCGACACGAGCGGCGTGACGATCCTGATCCACGACCAGACCTGTGCCGCGGAAAAGCGCCGCCGGCGCAAGCGCGGCACCTATCCCGATCCCGCCAAGCGCATCTTCATCAACGATGCGGTGTGCGAGGGCTGCGGCGATTGTTCGGTCAAATCGAACTGCCTATCGGTGGTGCCCGTCGAAACCGAATTCGGGCGCAAGCGCGCCATCGACCAGTCGAGCTGCAACAAGGACTATTCCTGCGCCAAGGGCTTCTGCCCGTCTTTCGTGAACGTGCTCGGCGGGCGCGTGCGCAAGGCCAAGAGCAAGGCCGCAAGCGGGGCGGCCGATCCGTTCGCGCTGCTGCCGGCCCCCGAACTGCCGCCGCTCGACAAGCCCTACGGCATTCTGGTCACGGGCATCGGGGGTACGGGCGTGGTCACGGTCGGCGCTTTGGTCGGCATGGCGGCACACCTCGAAGGCAAGGGCGTGTCGGTGCTCGACATGGCGGGCTTGGCGCAGAAAGGCGGGGCGGTCGTGAGCCACATCCGCATTGCGGGCTCGCCCGACGATCTCCACGCCGTGCGCATTGCCGCGGGCGAAGCCAACCTGCTGCTTGGCTGCGACGTGGTCGTGGCGGCCGGCGCCGAAACGCTCGACAAGATGCGCATCGGCATGAGCCGCGCGGTCATCAACAGCTACGAAGCGCCCACCGGCGATTTCACGCGCAATCCCGATCTTGCGTTCCCGAACAGGGAAATGCAGGACACGATCGCGCACGCGCTCGGCCAAGGGGCGATGGACGTGGTCGATGCCACAAAACTCGCCACGGCGCTGATGGGCGATTCGATCGCAACCAACCCGTTCATGCTGGGCTTCGCCTGGCAGAAGGGCCTTGTCCCGGTCGGGCTCGAAGCGCTGATGCGCGCGATCGAACTCAACGAAGTCGCGATCGAAGCCAACAAGCGCGCCTTCCAATGGGGTCGTTTGGCCGCCGTGGATTTGCCGCGCGTCAAAGAAGCCGCCGCCCCCACGATGCCGGTCGAAGCCAAGATCGCCACCACGCTCGAAGAGATCGTGGCCGCGCGCGTCGCCCACCTCGCGGGCTACCAGGATGCGGCCCTTGCCCAGCGTTATGCCGCGCGCATCGCTGCGGTCGACGCGGCCGAACGCGCCAAAACGCCGGGCCAGACCGGCTTGGCGCTCGCGGTCGCGCGCTACTACGCAAAACTGCTCGCCTACAAAGACGAATACGAAGTCGCCCGCCTCTACAGCGACGGCAAATTCCGCGCTTCCTTGGCGCGCCAATTCGAAGGCGACTACCGAATCGAATTCAATCTCGCCCCGCCGATGATCGCCGAGATCGACGCGCATACGGGCCACGCCAAAAAACGCACTTTTGGACCATGGATGCTTTCGGTCTTTGGCGTGCTCGCGAAGTTCAAGTTTCTGCGCGGCACGGCGTTCGATTTTTTCGGCCGCACCGAAGAGCGCCGCATGGAACGCCGCCTGATTGCCGACTACGAAAAACTGCTCGACGAAATCGAAACAAACCTCGCGCCGGCCAACCATGCGGCCGCCGTCGGCCTCGCCTCGATCCCCGAAGAGATTCGCGGCTACGGCCACGTGAAACATGCCCATCTGACCCGCGCCAAAGCGCACGAGGCGACCTTGCTGGCCAATTTCCGCAACCAAGCCGCAACGGCCCAGGCGGCGGAGTGAGCCTCGTCTACGGTGTGGATGGCTGTCGCGGCGGGTGGGTTGCGGTGGCGGCCGAGGGACGCGCGAAGAATGTGCGCTTCGTGCAGCGCTTCGAAGAATTGTTCGATGCGAAGCCCGCCTTGATCGCGGTCGATATGCCGATGGGTTTTCCCGACGAAGCCTTGCCCGGCGGGCGCGACTGCGAGCGTGCGGCGCGTGCCGCTTTGCCGGGCAAAGGCGCGAGCGTGTTTTCCGCACCGTGCCGATCGGCACTCGATGCGCCCGACTATCCGGCTGCCCTTGTCGCCAATCGCAAAGCGCACGGCATCGGGCTGTCGAAACAGTCTTTCAATCTGTTCCCGAAAATGCGCGCGCTTGATGCGGTGCTGCGCGCTTCGCCGCCCTGCCGCATTGTCGAAGCGCATCCGGAACTGGGTTTTGCGCGGCTTGCGGGTGCGCCGATCTTGGCGCCCAAACGCACCGTAGAGGGCCGCCAAGCGCGGCTCGGCGTCCTCGCCAAAGCGGGCTTCGGCATCGTCGAAAAATGGCTCGACCGGTTCCCGCGCAAGGATGTCGCGCAGGACGACGTGATCGATGCGGCCTGCGTGTGCGCGGCTGCGTTGCGTGTATTGGCGGGAGCGGGCGAAAGCTTTCCGCCCGTTCCTTCAAAAGACCGTCACGGAATCGAAATGGCGATCTGGCGCTAGCTCAGATCTCGAGCGCCGCGCGGTAGAGGTCGAGCAGCTCGTCCTGTTCCTTGCGGTCGGGCTCTTCCATTTTGCGCAGCTTGATGACCTGGCGCATGATCTTGGTGTCGAAGCCGTTGCCTTTGGCTTCGGCGTAGACTTCGCGGATGTCGGTGGCGAGGTCGGTCTTCTCGGCTTCGAGTCGCTCGATCTTTTCGACGAACTGCTTGAGTTTCGCCGCCGCAATGCCGCCTACTTCGCCGCCGTCCGCCATCTGCCGTCTCCAATATGCAATGAAGCGCGCGAAGCTACCGATTCGCGGCGGTCCCGGCTAGGGGCTTTTCTTCCCCAGCCTGTGGATAGTGTTAGTGCTTGTGCGTCTCGGCGAATTTGGCCTGTTTGGCCGCGTCGGCGGGGGCCTGGTTCTTGGCCTTCCATTCGTCGTAGGGCATGCCGTAGACGATTTCGCGCGCTTCCGGGTCGGTGAGCGGCACGGCGCGCGTCTGGGCTTCGGCCAGATACCATTTCGACAGGCAGTTGCGGCAGAAACCGGCCAGATTCATGAGGTCGATATTCTGCACGTCGGTGCGTTCCTGCAGATGCTGCACGAGGCGCCGAAACGCGGCGGCTTCAAGCTCGGTGCGGGTTTTGGGATCGAGATCGACGGCCATGGCATGTCTCCGACGGCGAGGGGGTATGGCTGCAATATAGGGCCGACAAGCGCCTACGACAAACCGGACGCCGTCTCGGCGATCAGCCCGTCCACGACGGCGACCAGCGCCTCGTGCCGGTCGGCCCCGTCGGCAAGCGCGCGTGCGTAGACTTGGCGCTGGCGATGGGCCGACGTGCCGCGCGCGAGGATCGTGCGCGCGTGCCGAATCTCGGCGACGCAGTCGAGCCGCAGCGCGTCGGGGGCGACGAGTTCGAAAACCTCCTCGAGCAGGCCCGCAAAATCGACGACGCGGTCCTTGCCGAAATCGACGAGGCCGGCGTCGAAACCGTAGCGCTGCGCGCGCCAGCGGTTTTCGCGCACCAGCATGTGCGGATAGATGCGCCAGCGCTGGTTCTGGCGTTTGAGGCGCCACAACATCGACAACAGGCACTGGTAGAGCGCTGCGATCGCGACCGCGTCGTCGAGATAGGGGCACATGTCGGTGATGCGCATCTCGAGCGTTGGGAAGCGGGCCGAGAGCCGCACGTCCCACCAGAGTTTCGAGGCGTCGTCGATGAGGCCGGCCGCCACGAGCCGTTCGAGCTGGCGGCGATATTCGCCGTAGCTTTCGAAATGGTCGGGCAGGCCCGTGCGCGGGAGTTCGTTGAATATGGCGACCCGGTAGCTCGCAAGGCCCGTATCCTCGCCGCGCCAGAACGGCGAGGACGTGGACAGCGCCAGCAGATGCGGCAGGAAATAGCCGATCTGGTTCATGAGATCGACGCGAAGTTCGTCGTCGTCGATGCCGACATGCACGTGCAGCCCGCAAATCACAAGGCGGCGGCCCACACCCTGCAGATCGCGCTCGAGCGCGCGGTAGCGGTCCTTGTCGGTTGCCTCCACGCCGCGCCATTCGGCGAACGGATGCGTCGAAGCGGCGATGGGGGCGAGCCCAGCCTCGCCCGTGACGGCCACGACCGCGCGCCGCAGCTTGACCAACTCGGCGCGCAATTGCCCGGCCGTGCGGCACACGCCGGTCTGCACTTCGAGCTGGGCGCGCAGGAATTCGGGGCTCGCTTGGCCCGCCTGGCCTTGGGCCGCAAGGGCCGCTTCGCAGCGCGCCACGAGATCGGCGGGCGGATCGCGCGCAAGATCGCGCGTGCGCCGGTCGACGAGCAGATACTCCTCTTCGAGGCCGAGCGTGAAAGCGGGCTCGCTCACGCGTAGACCTCGACGCGGCGCAGATCCTTGCGCGCGAGCAGCGGCTCGAGCGCATCGCCGAAAATCGCCGCCCATTTGGCTGCCCCGGCGTGCGTGTCGACGAGGTCCTGGCGGATCTCGATCAGCGCATGCGGATAGCCCGCCTGCTCGCAATGCTCGCGCATCGTGAAGCCGTGGCCGTCGCGCGCATCGTAGGGCTGGTTGTCGCCGACCTCGATGTCGCCGCGGCTGCGCAACGCCGCCATCAAGGGTACCGGCAGGCGCGGATCGGCGCGCCACAGCACGCCGATATGCCAGGGCCGCGCCACGCCCTTGAAGACCGGCGTGCAGGAATGCATCGACACGACGACCGGCACGTGGCCGCTCGCGCGCACATTTGCGAGCACGCTGCGAATCGCGTCGTGGTAGGGCGCATGCAATTCGGCCACGCGGCGCGCGCGCGCGGCTGGCGTCAAAGCTTGGTTGGCCGGAACCGGCGTGCCGTCCGCGACGGCCGGGCACAGGCCCGGATCGTCGGTGCGGCGGTTGCAGTCCAGCACGAGGCGCGAATAGCGGCTCTCGATCAAGGCACAGCCGAAGCGCTTGGCGAGATGCTGGGCGGCCGCCAATGCGCCGATGTCCCACGCGATGTGGCGGTCCCACTCGGCGCGCGGCACGCCCATGTCGCCGAGGGCGCGCGGCACCTCGCGTCCGGCATGGTCGCACAGCAGAACCAGCGGCGTCGGCCGCTCGGCCGGGCGCGCGAAGAAAACGGGAAGCTCGTCGGCTTCGAGAAGCGGCAACAGATCCATGATTCGGGGGCGAGTATAGCGTCCAACGGCGCGTACCTGCTAGGCTCGCCCCCTCGCAAACGACCGACGGACACATGACCGATCCGCGCCGCCTTCTGTTGTCGCTGTTCGAAGCCGCCATCCAGGCCGCCCAACCGGCTTTGCGCATTCCGGCCTTTCTGCCGCCCGCACCCAAGGGCCGCCTCGTTGTGGTCGGGGCCGGCAAAGCGTCGGCCGCGATGGCGCGCGCGGTCGAAGACAATTGGCCGGGCAAGCTCGAAGGGCTTGTCGTCACGCGCTACGGCCACGGCGTTGCGTGCCGCCGCATCGAGATCGTCGAGGCCGCCCATCCCGTGCCGGATGCGGCCGGCATGGCGGCCGCCGCGCGCATGATGGAGCTGGTGCGCGGTCTCGGCCGCGAAGATCTCGTGCTTGCGCTGATGTCCGGCGGCGGCTCGGCCGTGCTCAGCAACCCGACCCCGCCGGTGACGCTCGAGATGTTCCGCGCCCTCACTTCGGCCTTGCTCAAATCGGGGGCCAACATCGTCGAGATCAACACGGTGCGCAAACACCTGTCGGCGATATCGGGCGGCCGCTTGGCCGCCGCCGCCGCCCCGGCGCGCGTGCTGACGCTCGGCATTTCGGACGTGCCCGGCGACGATCCGTCGACGATCGGCTCGGGCCCCACCGTGCCGGACCCGACGACGCTTGGCGATGCGCGTGCCGTTCTTGCCAAATACGGCATTTCGCCCGCGCCCGCGATCGCCGCCCGCCTCGAAGATCCGGCGGCCGAAACGCCCAAGACGCTGCCGCGTGCGGCCTACCGCATGATCGCGGCCCCCATCCAATCGCTCGACCGTGCGGCAGATCTGGCGCGCACCGCCGGTTTTGCGGTGCATTCGCTGGGTCCCGATCTTGAGGGCGAGGCGCGCGACGTCGCAAACGCGCATGCCGATCTCGTGCGCCGCATCAAGGCGGGGCAGGGGCCGGTCGCGGCACCTTGCGTGCTTCTTTCGGGCGGCGAAACGACGGTGACGGTGCGCGGGCAGGGGCGCGGCGGGCGCAACGCGGAGTTCGCGCTTGCGTTGGCGGTCGCCCTCGACGGGCTTGCCGGCGTCTGGGCGCTCGCCGGCGATACCGACGGCATCGACGGCACGGAAGACAATGCCGGTGCCGTGGTCGCCCCGGACACGCTGGCGCGCGCGGCGGCGCTTGGTCTGTCGGCGCCGGACATGCTGGCCGACAACGACGGTTACGGTTTCTTTGCGAAGCTCGGCGATTTGGTCGCGACCGGTCCCACCCATACCAACGTCAACGATTTTCGCGCTATAGTGATAGGCTGAACGCGGTCGCCGAAGGCCGCCCGACACGGAGCGAACCGCCGCATGCGCCGCATCTGCGCCACCAAAATCGTCGCCACGCTCGGACCTGCCACAAGCGACAGCGCGACGATCGAAGCCTTGTTCAAAGCCGGCGCCGACGTGTTCAGGCTCAATTTCAGCCACGGCGTGCACGAAGACCACAAAAAGCGCTACGACCAGCTGCGCGCCCTCGAGGCGAAAACCGGCCGCCCGATCGCCATCCTCGCCGATCTGCAGGGGCCCAAGCTGCGCGTCGGCACGTTCAAGGCGGGTTCGGCGAAACTCGTCGCGGGCGCCATGTTCCGCTTCGACATGGACGCAACGCCGGGCGACGAAGGCCGCGCCCCGTTGCGCCATCCCGAGATTTTCGCGGCCCTCAGCCCCGGCCAGCATCTGCTCGTCGACGACGGCAAGCTGCGCCTGGAAGCGCTCGAAACGTCGCCCACCCACGCGCTGTGCAAGGTGCTGGTCGGCGGCACCATCTCCGACCGCAAGGGCGTCAACGTGCCGGGCACGGTGCTGCCGATTTCGGCCCTCACCGAAAAAGACCGCCGCGATCTCGATTTCGCGCTCGAACTGGGCGTCGACTGGATCGCACTTTCTTTCGTGCAGCGGCCCGACGACATGGCGGAGGCCAAAAAGCTCGTGCAAGGCCGTGCGGGCGTGTGCGCCAAGCTCGAAAAACCCTCGGCCATCGAACGGCTCGAGGAGATCGTCGAATTGGCCGATGCGGTGATGGTGGCGCGCGGCGATCTCGGCGTCGAAATGCCGCCCGAAGACGTGCCGGCCTTGCAGAAGCGCATCGTGCGCACGGCGCGCAAGCTCGGCCGGCCCGTGATCGTCGCGACGCAGATGCTCGAATCGATGATCGAGGCGCCCACGCCGACGCGCGCCGAAGCCTCCGACGTCGCGACGGCCGTCTATGACGGGGCCGACGCCGTGATGCTGTCGGCCGAAACCGCGTCGGGCAAACATCCGGTCGAGGCGGTGTCGATGATGGAGCGCATCATCGGCCGCGTCGAACGCGACCCTCTGTACCGGCCGATCATGGACGCCGACCATTCGGCCCCCGAGGCGACCGCATCGGATGCGATCACGGCGGCGGCGGCCCAAGTCGCGCGCACGATCAAGGCCGCGGCGATCGTGACCTTCACCACCTCGGGCTCGACCGCGTTGCGCGCCGCGCGCGAACGGCCCGAAGCGCCGATCCTGTGCCTGACGCAGAATGTGCGCACCGCGCGCCGCCTCGTGCTGTGCTGGGGCACCCACACGCACGTGTCGGACGAGTTCGCTTCGTTCACGAAAATGGTCGAAAAGGCCTGCGAGGTCGCCAAGGCCGAAGGATTCGCCGATCCCGGCGACACGATCGCGATCACCGCCGGCGTGCCGTTCGGCACGCCGGGGGCAACCAACATTCTGCGCATCGCCTGGATCGGCTGACGCGCTTTCGCTTACGAAAGCTGCGCGCGCAGCATCCAGGCGGTCTTGCCGTGCTCGGTCATGCGCTCGACCATGAGATCGCCCGACTCCGCGTCGCCGACGCGCTCGACGATGTCTTTGGTCGCGCGCGCGAGCTTGGCCAGCGTTTCGTGGTCGGCCAAGAGTTCGGCGATCATCTTGTCGGCCTTCGGCGTGCCGGTCTGCTCTTCGACCGCCGACAGTTTCTTGAACTGCGCGAGGCTGCCGGGGGCGGCGAAACCGAGCGCGCGGATGCGCTCGGCGATTTCGTCGATCGCGTCGCCCAGCGCTTCGTACTGCGACCCGAACTGCGCATGCAGGGGCGCGAAGAGCGGCCCTTCGACGTTCCAGTGGAAGCTCTGGGTTTTGACGTAGAGCATGTAGCTGCTGGCCAGCACGCGGCCGAGGGCTTCGGCGGCGGTCTTGCGCGCGTTCTCTTTGAGGCCGATGTCGACTTTCATGGGTCTTCTCCTTCGATTTGGAGATTAGAACTATTCTAATTTACTGTCAAGGTGCGCTAAAACATTGCGATTTCGACTTTGCCGAGAACGCCGAAATCGGCCGTGTAAGTGCCTGTTTTGGATGCCAGATAAGGCACGATGCACGAACCCGTGGTGACGACCGCCCCCTTGCGCAAGCTTGCGAAGGCGGGCGGGTTGTTGGCCATCAGCACGAGGGCCGCAAACGGATCGCCGAGGATTTCGGCCCCGCGCCCGCTTGCCACTTCGACGCCGTCGAGGGCGAGCGTCATCGTGTGCTTGCCGAGATCGAGCTGCTTCCAATCGGCAAGCCCGGGCCCGTAGGCGAAGCCGCCGCTTGCCATGCAATCGGCGAGCGCGTCCAGCGGCGAGGCGACGGCCAAGCGCGTGTCGAAAATTTCGATCGCGGGATGCAAGGCGGCAACCGCCGCCGCAACTTCGTCGCGCGAATAGGGGGCCGCACGCTTCGGCAGGTCGGCGCCAAGCGAAAACGCGAACTCGCATTCGAGTTTCGGCACGAGGAAATCGGCGAGCCGCCAGCGCACGGGGCTTGGCCCGAACCAGGGGGCGAGCAACGCGCCCGTGGTGACGCTATGGATGTTCGATTTTTCCTGCTGTGCTGCCGTGAGATTGCCGACCTTCCAGCCGGGCACGGTGCCGCCGGAAAGCGCGGCGAGTGCGGCTTGCACCGCATAGGCGTCGGCGGGCGTCTGCGGCCCGGTCGTCGGCCAGTCGATCTTGCGTGCCGCCTTGCGCGCGGCGAACAAAGCGGCGGCACAGGCTTTTGCGTCGAAAGCGGCGGTCATTTCGGCTCCTCGATCATGCGCACGAAGCCGCCGCGCTTCACTTCGATGCGGCGGTCGAACAGGGTTGCGACCTGCTTGCGGTGCGACACGCAGATCAAGGTCTTTTCCGGGAAGTCGGCCAGCAGGCGGCCGAGCATGTACATCTCGGTGTCCTCGTCGAGCGACGCCAGCGTCTCGTCGAGGATCAGGCACGGCGAATCGGTGAGCAGCGCGCGCGCAAACGCCAGGCGCTGCTGCTCGCCGCCCGAAAAAGGTTCGCCCTTGTCGCCGACGGCGGCTTTGCGCCGCTCGGGCTCGGCCTCGATGCGCTTGTCCATGCGCACGCGCTCGAGCGTCTGCGCCCACAACGCTTCGGACAGATGCCGGTGGATCGCGACGTTGTCCTCGACGTCGCCGGCCACGAACGCGGTTGCGGCCCGCGCGAAGAAGAAAATGCGCTTGCGGTCGGTAAGGCTCAGCGAAGTCACGTCGCGCCCGTCGACCGTGACGCGTCCCGAAGACGGCCGGTGCATGCCGAGCAGCATGAAGATCAGCGTGGTTTTGCCGGCCCCTGAGTCGCCGAACAGGCCGATTTTGTCGCCCGCCCGGATCGACAGCGAGAACGGATGCAAAAGCGTTTCGCCGCGCTCGGAGACGAGCCCCACCTCTTCGAAGCGGATCTCGCCGAACGAGGCGGCCGGGCGCTGCGCCTTGTCGGCGAGCACTTCGTCGAGCCCGTCGGTCGAAGCCGATATGCGCTTCAGCGCCAACCGCGCGTCGTTGATCATCGGCCAGGCTTCGCCGATGCGGCTCAGATTCGGGAAGATCAGCATCGTGTAGTAGGCGAAAATCAGGAACTTGCCGATGGGCGGCGGCCCGCCTTCCGACGTCACGAACAGCAGCACCAAGCACACGGCCGCCGACATGCCGATCACGAACTCGACGAGCCCGTGATAGAGCGCATGGCGGCGCCACAGCAGCAGGTTGATGCGCATCAAGCGGCGCGCGCCCGACAGCAGCCGCACGAGATAGATCGCGCCGAGGCCCGTGAAGCGCAGGTCGAGATTCTTCTGGTAGAGGGCGGCGAGATAGCCGAGATAGCCCTGGTCGAGCCCCATCTTGATGAGATAGCGCTGCTTGCGCCAATTGGCGTAGATCGCAATGCCGGCCGCAAGCAGCGCGATCTCGACGACCAGGATGTAGAAGAGCCAGCTTTCGACGAAGAAGATCACGACCAGCATCAGGCCGATCTGCAGCACGGCCACGCCGGCATGCACGAGTGCCTCGCGCAGCAGGCGCTGCACGGCTTCGAGGTCGCCGGCCGCCGCCGCCAGCACGCCGCCGGCCCCCAGTTTCGAGAGCTGCGCATAGGGGCCGCGCAGCAGGTTGAGGGCGATCGAGCCGCGGATCGACCGGATGATGCGCTCGGACAGGGCCGAGGTGCGGTACTCGGACAGCAGAAAGAACGCGAAGACGAGAATTTCGATCGCGAAGATCAGCGCGACGTAGAACCAGATGCGATTGCCGTCGCCGACGAGGGCGGCCTCGATGCCGCCCCACCAGCTTTGCGGCTTGGCCCCTTCGATCAGCGCGTTGATCGGCAAGGGCCGCGCCACGATCGCGACCGACTGCACGCACGCGATCAGGAAAATCAGAAAAAGCGCGAACCGCCAGCGCGGATCGTGTTTTTTCAGAAGCGCGTCGATTTCACGAATGAACATGCGGCGTGCCTTGCGCGAACGGCTGCAGCAGCCCGACGATGGCGGCATGCGAGGCTGCGCTGAGCCCGTGCGCCTCGGCCATGCGCACCACGGCGCCCGACAGCCACGGCAGTTCGAGCTTCGCGCCGCGTTCGAGGTCGTGCAGCATCGAGGCCTTCATGCCGTCCGGCAAGGCCGCGGCCTGCGCCACGGTCTTTTCGACTTGGTCGGCGGCCAAGTCGATCTTTTCGGCGCGTGCGACGGCGACCGCTTCGCGCACCAAGGTTTCGTAGAGACCGCGCGAAGCCGCCTCGCGCCACAACACGCCTTTGGCGAGCCTTGAGGCGGCCGTGATCGCGGAAAAGGCCGAGAGGAACACGAACTTCTCCCAGATCGCGCGCGCGATGTCGGGGCTCAGCACGGCGTCGATGCCGGCGGCTTTCGCGGCCGCGGCGAAGGCGGCGGCTTTTTCGTGCCGCGGATTGCCGAACGCGCCGACGGTGAGGCGCGCCAACGTGCCGGTATGTCGGATCGTGCCGGGCCCTGCGATCGTCGTTGCGATATGGGCAACTCCGCCGAGCACGCGCTCGGGCCCGAAGGCGGCGTTCAGCATCTTGGGCGAATCGATGCCGTTCTGCAGCGACACCACGTGCGTGGTCGGCCCCATCAGCGGGCGGATCTGGTCGATTGTGCTTTCGACGTCCCACAGTTTCACGGCCAGCAGCACGAGATCGACCGGGCCGATGGCGGCCGGATCGGCTTCGGCGCGGATCTTCTGGCGCAGATTGCCGAGCGGCGATTCGACCGCCAGGCCCTGGCCGCGAATGGCGGCAAGATGGGGTCCGCGCGCGATCAGCGCCACGTCTGCCCCTGCAGCGGCCAAGCGCGCGCCGAAATAGCCGCCGACCCCGCCGGCTCCGACGAATACGATTTTCACGCGCTTGCTCTCCCCCGCCGAGTCGCGGCTTTACGTCAGTGCCGCACAGGCCTTCTGGATGCGCGTGCACGCCTCGCGCAGCACTTCGGACGACGTGGCGTAGGAAATGCGGAAATAGGGCGCCAATCCGAAGGCCGAGCCTTGCACGACCGCGACGCCCACGCTCTCCAGCAGATACGTCACAAAATCCGTGTCGGTCTGGATCGTCTTGCCGTCGGGCGTCTTCTTGCCGATCGTGCCCGCACAGGACGGAAACACGTAGAACGCGCCGTCCGGCATCGGGCAGCGCAGGCCCTTGGCCTCGTTCAGCATCTTCACGACCATGTTGCGCCGCTCGACGAACGCCTTGTTGTGCTCGGCGATGAAGCCGTTGGGGCCGTTCAGCGCTTCGACGGCGGCGGCCTGGCTCACCGAGCTCGGGTTCGAGGTCGATTGCGACTGGATCGCCTGCATGGCCTTGATGAGGGCGGCAGGGCCGCCCGCATAGCCGATGCGCCAGCCGGTCATGCAATAGGCTTTCGACACGCCGTTCACGGTCAAGGTGCGGTCGTAGAGCTTGGGCTCGACGGCGGCGATCGTGGCGAATTTGAAACCGTCGTAGAGCAGATGTTCGTACATGTCGTCGGTCATGATCCAGACATGCGGATGGCGCAGCAGCACGTCGGCGAGCGCTTTGAGGTCGGCGGCCGAGTAGGCGGCGCCCGTGGGGTTCGAGGGCGAGTTCAAGATCACCCATTTGGTCTTGGGCGTGATCGCCGCTTCGAGCGCTTCGGGCGTGAGTTTGAAATTCTGGTTCTCCGAGCACGCGACTTCGACGGGCGTGCCCTCGGCGAGGATCACCATGTCGGGGTAGCTCACCCAATAGGGGGCGGGCACGATGACTTCGTCGCCGGGGTTCAGCGTGGCCATCAGCGCGTTGTAGAGCACCTGCTTGCCGCCCGTTCCGACCGTGATCTGGTTGGCGGCGTATTTGAGGGCGTTTTCGCGCTCGAACTTCGCGATGATCGCCTTTTTGAGCGCGGGCGTGCCGTCGACGGCCGTATACTTCGTGTCGCCGGCGTCGATGGCGCGCTTGGCGGCGTCCTTGATGTTCTGCGGCGTGTCGAAATCGGGTTCGCCCGCACCGAGGCCGATCACGTCCTTGCCGGCGGCTTTGAGCTCGGCCGCTTTCATCGACACGGCAATGGTGGGCGACGGCTTCACGCGCTGGAGACGGTCGGCGACGATCGACATAGGGGCTTCCTCGGGAGCGAAAGAACAGAAAAAAGACAGTGGAAATTAGACCCCTCAAGCGGTGCTGGCAATCGGCTTGACCTTCCTGCGGGGCAGGGTGGCTAAAACATTGTCCGCGCACAATCGCGCAACAATCGAAGGAGACCCAGACGCGATGATTCGCAGAAGCATTTTTGCCGCCTTCGTGGCGGCGGTTCTCGTCGGCGGCCCGGCGGTTGCCCAGCACGCAGGCCACCGCGGCGGCTCGGCCAACGATTCGCCCGCAACGCGCGCCTACCGCGCAGCGAACGACAAAATGCACAAGGATATGGACATCCGCTACAGCGGCAATGCCGACAAAGATTTTGTCGCCGGCATGATCGCGCACCACGAGGGTGCGGTTGCGATGGCGCGCATCGTGATCCAGCACGGGTCCGATTCCGAGATCCGCACGCTGGCCGAAGGAATCATCCGCGACCAGGAAAGGGAAATCGCCCAAATGCGCGCTTGGCAGGCGCGGAACCGCTAAACTCGGCCCTCGCTTCGATTCGCCCATAGCGAAAGGCGGGGGAAAAGAAACATGCGCGCTGCGATCTATTCGTCGTTCGGGCCGGCGGCCGAAGTTCTGTCGCTGGCCGTGTTGCCCGATCCCGTTCCGGGGCCGGGCGAGGTGCGCGTCAAACTCGCGGCCTCCGGCGTCAATCCGTCCGACGTCAAAGCGCGCGCGGTTGCTTCGCGCAACAGCGTGTATGCGCGCGTGATCCCGCATTCGGACGGGGCCGGCATCATCGACGCGGTGGGGCCGAACGTGGATCCGGCGCGCATCGGCGCGCGCGTGTGGGTGTTCAATGCGCAATGGCAGCGCGCCGACGGCACGGCCGCCGACTTTGTCTGCGTGCCGGCCGAACTGGCGCCCGCTTTGCCGAGCAATGCGGATTTCGACACAGGCGCCTGTCTCGGCATCCCGGCTTTGACCGCGTGGCGCGCGGTCACGATGAATGGCGGGGTCGCCCAGCGCCGCGTGCTCGTCACCGGCGGGGCAGGGGCCGTCGGCCATGCCGCCATCCAGATCGCGAAATACGAAGGGGCGACCGTCTATGCGACCGTCTCGTCGCCCGAAAAAGCCGCGATCGCCAAAGAAGCAGGGGCGGACGCCACGATCGACTATCGCCGCGAAGACGTGGGCGCACGGATACGCGAACTCACCGGCGGCGAGGGCGTGGACCGCGTGATCGACATGGACATTGCGGCCAACGCGGCCGCGACCGTCGCGTCGCTGAAACCGGGCGGCCTTGCCGCGATCTACGGCTCGGGCAAGGCGGAGTTCCAGCTGCCCTTCATGCCGGCGATCGCCAAGAATCTCACGTTTGCGTGTTTCATCATGTACGAATTGTCGCCCGCCCAGCGCCGCGACGGCTGCGCCTACGTGAATTCGCGCGTCGCGATGGGCCATCTCAAAACGCGCATCGCCAAGCGCTTCGTCCTTGCCGACATCGCACGCGCGCACGAAGCCGTCGAAAGCGGCCAAACGGTCGGCAACGTGGTGGTGACGCTCGCCTGAGCGCGCGCGCCCTTCGCGCGCGTTGACGGGCGAACGCAACGCGCTAGAGTGCGCCTCGCCATGGCTCTTCCCAAAATATCCGCTCCGTTGCCTGACGCGCTGCAGAATCCGGCGCCGCCGCTTGCGGTCGATTCCGACGCGCATCCGCCCGAGCGTTTGACGGTCGTCTCCGACTACGTGCCGGCCGGCGACCAGCCGACGGCGATCGCGGAGATCACCGAAGCGTTGCAGCGCGGCGAGAAGGACCAAGTGCTGCTCGGCGTCACGGGCTCCGGCAAGACTTTCACCATGGCGCATGTGATCCAGAATCTGCAGCGCCCCGCGTTGGTCCTTGCCCCCAACAAGACGCTCGCTGCCCAGCTCTACGGCGAGATGAAGTCGTTTTTCCCCAACAACGCGGTCGAATATTTCGTCAGCTACTACGACTACTACCAGCCCGAAGCCTATGTGCCGCGCTCGGACACGTATATCGAGAAGGAAAGTTCGATCAACGAGCAGATCGACCGCATGCGCCATTCGGCGACGCGCGCCCTGCTCGAGCGCCAGGACACGATCATCGTGGCGTCGGTGAGCTGCATCTACGGCATCGGCTCGGTCGAGACCTATTCGTCGATGACGCTCACGCTGAAGACCGGCCAGCGCATGGACCGCAACGCGCTGCTGCGCGAGCTTGTGAAGCTGCACTACAAGCGCAACGAAGCCGCCTTCCAGCGCGGCACCTTCCGCGCGCGCGGCGATGCGGTCGAGATTTTCCCGGCGCACTGCGAGGACCGCGCGTGGCGCGTGTCGCTGTTCGGCGACGAGATCGAGGCGATCTTCGAATTCGACCCGCTGACCGGCGAGAAGAAGGCCACGCTCGCTACGGCCAAACTCTACGCCAATTCGCACTACGTGACGCCGCAGCCCACGCTCGAACAGGCGATTTCGCAGATCAAAACCGATCTCAAGCTGCGCCTGGCCGAGCTCAACGCCGGCGGCAAGCTGCTCGAAGCCCAGCGCCTCGAGCAGCGCACGACGTTCGACATCGAGATGATGGCGGCCACGGGCTCGTGCGCCGGCATCGAAAACTATTCGCGCTACCTCACGGGCCGCGCGCCCGGTGCGGCGCCGCCGACGCTGTTCGAGTATCTGCCCAAAAACGCGGTGCTGATCTGCGACGAAAGCCACGTGATGGTGCCGCAGATCGGCGGCATGTACAAAGGCGACTACATGCGCAAGTCGACCTTGGCCGAATACGGCTTCCGCCTGCCGTCCTGCATCGACAACCGCCCGCTCAAATTCGAAGAATGGGACGCGATGCGCCCGCAGACCGTGTTCGTCTCGGCCACGCCCGGCAATTGGGAGCTCGAGCGCACCAAGGGCGTGTTCGTCGAGCAGGTGATCCGGCCGACCGGCCTCGTCGATCCGCCGGTCGAGATCCGCCCGACCGAGCGCCAGGTCGACGATCTGCTCGGCGAACTCAAGGCCGTCGCCAAAAAGGGCCAGCGGGCCCTCGTGACCACGCTCACCAAGCGCATGGCCGAGGATCTGACCGAGTATCTGCACGAAAACGGCGTGCGCGTGCGCTACATGCATTCCGACGTCGAGACGCTCGAGCGCATCGAGATCATCCGCGATCTGCGGCTCGGCGCCTTCGACGCGCTGATCGGCATCAATCTGCTGCGCGAAGGGCTCGACATTCCCGAATGCGCGCTCGTGGCGATTCTCGACGCCGACAAGGAAGGCTATCTGCGCTCGCGCACGTCGCTGATCCAGACGATCGGCCGGGCGGCGCGCAACGTCGACGGGCGCGTGATCCTCTATGCCGACAAACGCACCGATTCGATGGAAGCGGCCTTGGCGGAAACCGACCGCCGCCGCACCAAACAGGTCGCCTACAACCAGCAGCACGGCATCACGCCCGAGACGATCCGCAAGCAGATCGGCGACATTCTGGGCAGCGTTTACGAGCGCGACCGCGTGACGGTCGGCACCGGCGACGCGGGCACGCAGCATCTCGTCGGCCACAATCTGCGCAGCCACATTAACGGCCTCGAAGCGCGCATGCGCGAGGCGGCGGCCAATCTCGAATTCGAAGAGGCCGCGCGCCTGCGCGACGAAATCAAACGCCTCGAATCGATCGAGCTCGAAATGCCGGGCGGCGTGGGCGAGGGCGCGCAAGCGGGCTACCAGTCGGGCCCCGACCGGCCGCGCCCGCGCTCGACTGCGGGCGCCGTCAATTCGCGCAAGGGCCGCGCGCGCCGTCCGCCGCCGGGCGGTGCGCGCAAGTGAACGCGTTCTGGCTGCCGCTTGTCCTGACGCTGGGCGTGCAGATTCTGGTGAGCGGGGCGAGCCTTACGGTCGCCGTGCTCGCTCCGCTCGTCGGCCCCGATTTGGGTGTGCCGACGGCCGGCGTGGGCTACTACGTCGCCGCCCTCTACGGCGTTGCGGCCGTGGCCGGGATCGCCAGCGGCGGCCTCATCCAGCGTCTGGGCGCGCTCGGCGCGATGCAGGTGACGCTGTGCAGCGGTGCCGCCGGCCAATTGCTGCTGGCGATCGGCACGCCGTGGAGCGTCGCCCTTGCTGCCGTCGCCTGCGGCATCAGCCTGGGACCGACGACGCCGGCCTCGTCGGCGATTCTTGTGGGCAACACGCAGACCGCCAACCGCAATCTCGTGTTTTCGCTCAAACAGACGGGCGTGCCCGGCGGCTTCATGCTGGCGGCGTTGAGCATGCCGCCGCTCGCGCTGGCTTTGGGCTGGCGCGGGGCGGCCTTGGTTGCGGCATGCGTGCTGTTCGCAGCCGCCCTGGCGCTCACGCCGTGGCGCACGCGGTTTGCGAGCGGCCGCACGGCGACGCATGCCCCTTTCTCGCTGCGCGCGCAATTCGTCGAACCGCTGCAACGGCTGTGGGCCGTCAAAGAACTGCGGCGCTTGGGCCTTGCGTCGGCGGCTTACTCGGGCCTGCAGGGTTCGCTTGCGGGTTTCCTCGTGGCGTTTCTCGTGCACGACACGACGTTCGATCTGGTCGCGGCGGCGGGCGTGTTGGCGGCGGCCCAGGCCGCCGGCGTCGTCTGCCGCGTGGTGTGGGGCTTGGTTGCGGACAAAAGCGGCCGGCCCGATCGCGTGCTGGGATTGCTGGGTTTGGCGATGGCGGCCCTCGGCGCATTCGTGGGCGTCGCGGCGCCGACGCTGAGCTATCCCGTGCTGCTGCTCGCCTGCATGCTGTTCGGCGCCACGGCGATGTCGTGGAACGGCGTCTATCTGGGCGAGGTCGCGCGCATTGCGCCGCCCGACCGCGTGGGCGAAGCCACGGGGGCGATCGGGCTGTTCACGTTCGGCGGCGTGGCGCTGATCCCGAGCCTGTTCGCGTCGATCGTGCTGCTGAGCGACTCCTATGCGCTTGCCTATCTGATCGCCGCGATAGCCCCCGCCGCGTTCGGCACGGCGCTGTTGCGCGCGGCGCGCGCGAAGAGTATCGGAGCGCCATGACCCTGCCCCCCAATCTGCCGCGCACCGCCCTCGTCACGGGGGCCGCCAAGCGCATCGGCCGCGCCATCGCGCGCGACCTTGCCCGCCAGGGCTTTGCCGTCGGCATCCACTATGCGCAGTCGCAGGCCGAAGCGCAGGCGCTTGTGGCCGAGATCGGCGCCGACGGTGGCCGCGCCTTCGCCTTCAAGGCCGATCTTGCGGACGAAGCACAAGTCCAACGGCTCGCGCGCGATGCCCATGCCGCACTTGGGCCCGTCGGCGTGCTCGTCAACAACGCTTCGACCTTCGAGCGCGACGAAATCGACGACGCGACGCGCGCCAGCTGGGACATGCATATGGAGGCAAATCTGCGCGCCCCCTTCGTGCTGATCCAGGAGATGGCGCGCCGTCTTCCCGCCGATGCCGAAGGGGTTGCGATCAATCTGATCGACCAGCGCGTGTGGAACCTCACGCCGCATTTCACGACCTACACGCTGTCGAAGGCCGGTCTGTGGACGTTGACGCAGACGCTGGCGTTGGCGCTTGCGCCGCGCATCCGCGTGAACGCGATCGGCCCGGGGCCCACGCTTGCGAATATCCGCCAGGACCCCGCGCAGTTCGCGCGCCAAGTGGCGAGCGTGCCGCTGCGCCGCGCCCCTTCCCTCGACGAGATGTGCGCCGCCGTGCGCTTCCTGGTGGCGGCGCGCTCGGTCACGGGCCAGATGATCGCCCTCGACGGCGGCCAGCATCTCAACTGGGGTGCGCCCGGCACCCATCAGCCCGACGAATGAACGCGCGCGATTGGGGCCCCGACTGCCGGCCCGACTGCCGAATCGTGCTGATCCGCGATCTGGTGCTGCATGCGCGCATCGGCGTTTTTGCGCACGAGCAAGGGGCTGCCCAGCGCGTGCGCTTCAACATCGAACTCGGCGTGCCCGACCGGCCGCCGCAGCGCGATTCGATCCGCGAGGTGGTGCGTTACGACCATGCGATCGACCGCATTCGCCAAATCGTCGATGCCGGGCATGTCAATCTCGTCGAAACGCTGGCGGAACGCGTGGCCGCACAGTGCCTTGCGATCTCCGAAGTGCTATGGGTGCGCGTGCGCGTCGAGAAGCTCGACATCGCCCCCGACGCGGCCGCCGTCGGCATCGAAATATTCCGAAAAAACGCTTGATGCGGGAGGTGCGCGTACAGGATTTGCGATTCGCAACTTGTGCACACCGCCAGGAACTAGCCACAAAAATGGCGGAATTCAGCGGTTTCTGAAGGAAATATGAAGCATCGAGGGCGATTGTTAACCTCTATATCAATGTAAATCAGCGGCTTAACAAAAATGTCTAAAAACTAGGCAAGACGGCATAAATTACCGTTTTTGCTCGATTCGAAGGGCCTCGAAGGCGGTTTTGCACAAGTTTATCCACAGACTTCGTGGATAGAAGAATACCGTCGAATCGGCATTGCCTGCCCCACGTGCAGGCACGTGGCCAATGCGCCACAGCGCGCAGCCTCTTGCCCGCCGCGGCGGGACTGGGCTAACGCAAAGCAGCCATGGAACATCCGTCCGACGACGACGCTCTGCAGTTCGAACCGCCGCCGATCGCCGCCGAGGGGGCGGGCGTGCTGCGCGCGGCCTTGGCAACGCTGCCGCTGAGCCCCGGCGTCTACCGCATGCTCGATGCCAAGGGCGACGCGCTCTATGTGGGCAAGGCGCGCGCGCTTCGCAAACGCGTCGCCCAGTATCTGCAGTTCGAGCGCATGCCCAACCGGCTCCTGCGCATGGTCGCCGAAACGCGGCGCCTCGAGATCGTCACCACGCATACCGAAGCCGAAGCGCTGCTGCTCGAGAGCAATCTCATCAAGCGGCTGATGCCGCGCTACAACGTGCTGCTGCGCGACGACAAATCGTTTCCGTACATCGCGCTGTTCGAAGACCACGATTTCGTTCAGGTCGCCAAACATCGCGGCAGCCGCGAGCGCAAGGGCCGCTATTTCGGCCCGTTCGCGTCGGCGGGGGCCGTCAACCAGACGCTCACCGCCATGCAGCGCGCGTTTCTGCTGCGCTCGTGCACGGACGCGATCTTCAGCCAGCGCACGCGGCCGTGCCTGCTCTACCAGATCAAGCGCTGTTCGGCCCCGTGCGTGGGCCGCATTTCGGCGGCCGACTATCGCGGCCTCGTCGACGAGGCCATCGATTTTCTCGAAGGCCGCTCGCGCGGCGCGCAGAGCGAACTCGTCGCCAAGATGCAGCATGCCGCCGACGCGATGGATTTCGAGACGGCCGCAATGTATCGCGACCGCATTCGCGCGTTGACGGCCGTGCAGGCGCGCCAGGACATCAATTTCGAAGATCTCGGCGATTGCGACGTGGTCGCGATCCATGCCGAGGGCGGGCAGAGCTGCATCCAGGTCTTCTTCTTCCGCGGCGGGCGCAACTACGGCAACCGCGCCTATTTCCCGCGCCACGACAAGCTCGTCGATGCGGCCGACGTTTTGGCGGCTTTTCTGGGCCAGTTCTACGCCGACAAGCCGCCGCCGGCGGCGATCTTGCTGTCGCAGGACGTGGCCGAGCGCGCCTTGATCGAAGAAGCGCTGACCGCGCGTGCGGAATCGCGCGTGCGCATCGCCGTGCCCGAGCGCGGCGAAAAGCGCAAACCGGTCGAGCATGCGCTGGCCAATGCGCGCGAAGCCCTTGCCCGCCGCATGGCCGAATCGGGGGCGCAGGCGAAGCTGCTTGACGGCGTCGCAACCGTATTCGGGCTCGATGCGCCGCCCGCGCGCATCGAGGTCTACGACAACAGCCATATCCAAGGCACGGGTGCCGTCGGTGCGATGGTCGTCGCGGGGCCGGAAGGTTTTGCGAAGGCCCAATACCGCAAATTCAACATTCGCGGTGCGGGCAAGTCCGACGTGGGCGAAGGCGGCGACGACTACGCGATGATGCGCGAAGTGTTCGAGCGGCGCTTTTCGCGCGCCTTGCGCGAAGATCCGAACCGCGACGAGGGCACCTGGCCCGATCTCGTGCTGATCGACGGCGGCCAGGGCCAGCTCAATGCCGTGGCTTCCGTGCTGGCCGAGCTCGGCATCGACGATCTGCCCTTTGCCGCGATCGCCAAGGGGCCGGACCGCGATGCGGGTCGCGAGCGGTTTTTTCTGCCCGGGCGTGCGCCCTTCCAGCTCGAGCCGCGCGACCCGGTTCTGTATTATCTGCAACGCCTGCGCGACGAAGCGCACCGTTTTGCCATCGGCAGCCATCGCGCACGGCGTTCCAAGGCCATTTCGAGCTCGTCGCTGGATGAGGTCGAGGGCATCGGTCCGCGCCGCAAAAAGGCGCTTTTGCTGCATTTCGGCTCGTCGACCGCGGTCAAGCGCGCCGGCCTTGCCGATCTCGAGGCGGTGGCCGGGGTCGGCAAGGCGGCGGCCAAAAAAATCTATGACCACTTCCACGGCGGCGGGTAAAATAGAACGTTCGAATTCGCTCCCCCTGCCACCCCGTTTTGACCCGCGCGAGGCCCATGTCTTTTTCGCTGCCGATGTGGCTGACCTTGAGCCGCATCTTCGCCATTCCCGTGATCGTCGCGCTGTTCTGGCTGGACGGCGATCTGTGGCGCTACGTGGCGTGCGGCGTCTATACGATCGCCGCGGCGACGGATTGGCTCGATGGCTATCTCGCGCGCGCCTGGGCGCAGCAATCCAAACTTGGCCGCATCTTCGACCCCATCGCCGACAAGCTTCTGGTTGCCGCCACGATTCTGCTGCTTGTCGCGTTCGGCCGCGTCGAAGGGATCACCGTGCTGGCGGCGTTGGTGATCCTTCTGCGCGAGGTGCTGGTCTCGGGCTTGCGCGAGTTTCTGGCCGAAATCCGGGTCGGGCTGCCGGTCTCGAAACTCGCCAAATGGAAGACCGGCATCCAGATGACGGCGTTGGGTTTCCTCATCGTCGGCGACGCTGCCCCCACCGCGATGCTGCCGGTGTTGCCGATCGGCGAAATCGGTTTGTGGATCGCGGCCGCGCTCACGCTCTATACCGGCTACGACTATCTCGCGACAGGCCTCAAGCATGTCGACGAAGAGGCCGCGCCGGCGCCGGCGAAGCCCCCGGCCCCGCCGGCATCCAAGCCCGCCGCCCCTGCGCGCCAGTCGGTCTGAGGGCGATGCGCATCATCGGACTTGCGGGCTGGAGCGGCAGCGGCAAAACCTCGCTTGTGGTCCGGCTGCTGCCCGTGCTGGTCGCGCGCGGCCTGCGCGTATCGACGATCAAACACGCGCACCATGAATTCGACGTCGATCGGCCGGGCAAGGACAGCTACGAACATCGCGCCGCCGGTGCCCACGAAGTGCTCGTCGCCTCGGCGCGCCGCTTTGCGCTGATGCACGAGCTGCGCGACGCGCCCGAACCCACGCTCGAAGATCTCGTGGCGCGCCTCGCCCCGGTCGATCTCTTGATCGTCGAAGGCTTCAAGCGCCACGCGCACGACAAGATCGAAGTGCATCGCCCGTCGGTGGGCAAGAAGCTGCTTGCGCCCGAAGATCCGCATATCGTGGCTGTCGCCAGCGACGTCGCGCTCGAAGGCCTGGCGGTGCCGCGCCTCGATCTCGACGACACGGCCGCCATCGCCGATTTCGTCGCGAAGCGCACGGGGCTCGGCTGATGGCGCAGCTCTCCGACGATTGTTTTGCTTTCGGCGGCGAGTTGATGCGCGCGGACGAAGCCGCCGCGATCCTCGCCGCGCGCGCCACGCCGCTTGCGGGCGTCGAACGCGCCGCCTTGCGCGGCGCCGTCGGGCGTATCCTCGCGCGCGATATCGTCGCTGCGCGCAGCGTGCCGCCGCACGACAATGCGGCCGTCGACGGCTATGCGGTCGCGTTCGCCGATCTCGATCCCAGCGCTGCCACGCGCCTTCCCATCGTCGGGCGCAGTGCCGCGGGCCATCCGATGGCCGAGCCGTTGCGCGCCGCCACGGCCGCGCGCGTGTTCACGGGCGCGCCGATGCCGTTTGGGGCCGACACGGTCTTCATGCAGGAGGACGTGCGCGTCGAGGGCGATTGCGCGGTGCTGCCGCCGGGTCTCAAACGCGGCGGCAATCGGCGAAAGGCGGGCGAAGACATTGCCGCCGGGGCGACGGTGCTCAAAGCAGGCCACCGTCTGCGCGCGCAAGACGTGGGCCTCATCGCGTCGCTGGGCCATGTCGAATTCGACGCCTATGCGCGATTGCGCGTCGCGGTGTTTTCGACCGGGGACGAATTGCGCGAGCCGGGCCACGCAGCGCCGGCCGGGACCGTTTACGACGCCAACCGCTTCGTGCTGTTGGCCGCCCTCGAACGGCTCGGCTTCGAAGTGAGCGACCTCGGCATCCTCGCCGACCGGCCGGAGGCGGTGCGCAAAGCGCTGGCTGCGGCCGCCGCAACGCACGATGCCGTGATCACGTCGGGCGGCATGTCGATGGGCGAGGAAGACCATGTGCGCGCCGCTGTCGAAGCGCAGGGCGCGTTGCATTTCTGGCGCCTTGCCATTCGCCCCGGCCGGCCCGTCGCGTTCGGCACGCTTGCGGGCAAGGCGTTTTTGGGCCTGCCGGGCAATCCTGTCGCGATGATGGTCACGTTCCTGCGCTTCGCGCGCCCCGTGCTGCTTCGCTTGGCCGGGGCGGCCGACGTGGTGCCGCGTCTGCAGCGCGTGCGCACGGCCGCCGACATCGGCAAAAAGGCCGGGCGGCGCGAATGGCTGCGCGCGAAGCTGGTGGCGGGCGAAGACGGCATTCCGGTCGCGCACAAATTCCCGCGCGACGGCGCGGGCATCTTGACCTCGCTCGTCGAATCCGACGGCCTCATCGAACTCGACGAAGACACGCGCGCGGTGGCGGCGGGCAGCCTCGTCGATTTCCTGCCCTATACGGAGGTTGCGCAGTGAAGATCCTGTGGTTCGCTTGGCTGCGCACGCGCGTGGGCGCGGGCGAGGAGATCCTCGCCAAACCCGCCGAGATCGCAACGGTCGCCCAGTTGCTCGATTGGCTCGCCGCCCGCTCGCCGGGCCATGCGCAAGCGCTTGCGCGCCGCGACGTGGTGCGCGTCGCGGTGAACCAGACGTACGTGCCGCTCGACCACGCGATCGCCGACGGCGACGAAATCGCGATCTTCCCCCCGGTCACAGGGGGCTAGAAATGGCAATCCGCGTTCAGCGCGAAGCGTTCGATTTCGGCGCCGAACTTGCCGCACTCACGGCCGGGCGCACCGATATCGGTGCGGTCACGAGCTTCGTGGGCCTCGTGCGCGACATGGCGGGCGATGCCGCGATCGGGGCGATGACGCTGGAGCACTATCCCGGCATGACCGAAAAACAGCTCGCCGAAATCGACGCCGAAGCCAATCGCCGCTGGCCGCTGCAGGCCACGCTGATCGTGCATCGCTACGGGCGCATGGAACCGGGCGAGCCCATCGTTCTGTGCGCGGCGGCCAGCGCCCATCGCGAGGCCGCTTTCGCCGCATGCCATTTTCTGATCGACTGGCTCAAGACGCGGGCCCCCTTCTGGAAGCTCGAAGACACGGATGCCGGCCCGCAATGGGTCAGCGCCAAGGCAAGCGACGACGAAGCGGCCCGCCGCTGGGAGCAGAATCGATGAGACTGCGCGATCTCTCGCCCTACTGGGTGGCGCTTGCGTTTGCGTGCGGCGCTTTGGCGGTGCTGGTGTTCCACCAAGGGGCCATCCATGCGCTGTTCAAATCCGGCATCCTTGCGAACCCGCCCTACCAGATGCGTCCCGTCGGCCCGCTCGGCGTGCCCTTGGTGATGAATGCGGCCTTCTGGGGCGGGGTGTGGGCACTCGTCTATGCCGCCTTGCGGCATCGTTTCCCGGCGAATCTGCATCCGCTGCCGATGGGGTTCGTGTTCGGCATCTTGGGGCCGACGATGTTCGGCTGGTTTGTGCTCGCACCGCTGCGCGGGAACCCCGTCGCGGCAGGTTTCGTGCTCGAGAACATGGCGCGCGGCGTTTTCATCAACGGCATGTTCGGCGTCGGCGTGGCGGCGCTGTTCATGCTCGCCGACCGCTATTTGCCGCGCGCACCCTGAATAAACGCGTCGAGCGCTTGGCGCGCCGCGTCGGCGGCAATGCCTTCGCCGATCAGTGCGGCCAACACCGCGTCGCGCGCGAGCCGGTCGAGCGCGCGCGCGCGCTCGGCCCGCGCATAGCTTTGCGAATCTTTGCCGAGCAGCCGCAACAGCGGATCGACGAGGCGCGGGCCTGCGGCGGGTTCGGGATAGGTGCGCGCAAACCGGTCCCGGGCGGCTTCAAAGCGGGCCGCGATTTCGGCCGCCGGGACCAAGTTTTCGGGCATCAGGCGATCGGGAAATCGACCTCGCCGCGCGTCGCGCGCCCGAAATCTTCGAGCAGCGCTTTGGTGATCGGCCCCGGCGTGAAGCGGTATTTGTCGATCTCGCCGACCGGCGTGATCTCGGCGGCGGTGCCGGTCAAGAACACTTCTTGCGCGTGCGCCAATTCGTCGGGCCAGATCGCGCGTTCGACGATCTGGATCTGGCGCGCCTTGGCCATCGCGATAACCGAGCGGCGCGTGATGCCGTCGAGGAAGCAGTCGGGCTTGGGCGTGTGCAAGACCCCGTCGATCGCGAGGAAGATGTTGGCCCCCGTCGCCTCGGCGATCTGGCCGCGCCAATCGAGCATCAGCGCGTCGGCATAGCCGTTTTTCTCGGCCTCGTGCTTCGACATGGTGCAGATCATGTAGAGGCCGGCGGCCTTCGAACTTGTGGGGGCCGTGTTGGGTGCCGGGCGCGACCATTTGGCCCAGCACATGCGGATGCCCTTCTCCTTGTCCGAGAAGTAGCTGCCCCAGGCCCAGCTCGCGATCGCGACGTTGATCTTCGATTGCTGGGCCGACACGCCCATCATCTCCGAGCCGCGCCAAGCGATCGGGCGCACGTAGCAGTCGGGCTGGCCGTTGGCGGCCACGACCGCGTTGGTGGCTTCGTCGATCTGTTCGACCGTGTAGGGGATCTCGAAGCCCAAGATGCGCGCGGAATCGAGCAGGCGCTGCGAATGTTCGCGCAGCTTGAAAACCTTGCCGTTGTAGGCGCGCTCGCCCTCGAACACGGCCGAGGCGTAGTGCAGCCCGTGCGACAGCACATGCAGCTTGGCATCGCGCCACGGCACCAGAGCGCCGTTCCACCACACAAAACCGTCGCGATCGTCGAAGGGAACCAGAGCCATGGCAGATTTCCTCGCTAAAGGGGTCTTTCGTTTCGCCTGCGACGCTGCAGGCGCAATTTCCGGCCCGTTTTGGGCTTGCGCAAAGAAACACTCTTGCGGCATATATGTCAACAACACTGACATATTCGGAGCATGAAAAAACCACATGCCTGATTTGCGCCCCGGCCTCCAGCATCTCTATCTGCGCGACGAAGATCTGCGCCTCGGCATCGAGCTGCTTTTCTACGCCTACCGCGACTTCACGGCCGAACCCGACCGGATGCTCGAGGAAATCGGCTTCGGGCGCGCGCACCACCGCGCCATCTATTTCGTCGGCCGCTATCCGGGCATCAATGTCGGCGAATTGCTGGCGATCCTGCGCATCACCAAGCAAAGCCTGTCGCGTGTGCTGGGCGAGCTGGTGCGCAAGGGCTACATCCTGCAGCGCCAGGGCACGTCCGACCGTCGCCAGCGGCGCTTGGAGTTGACCGAGCAGGGTGCTGCCCTCGAGCGCAAACTGTCCGAAAACCAGCGTCGGCGCATTGCGGCGGCCTACCGGGCGGCGGGGCCGGCGGCCGTCGAAGGCTTCCGGCGCGTGATGCTGGGCCTCATCGACGAGCGCGACCGGCGCAAAGTCGCCGCCGAGCCCGCCAAGGCGCCGCCGCTCGCGACCCCCCGCCGCGCGTGAACCGGCACCTTGATTTGTCGCCAAATGGTCTGTTGGCAGGGGCGGTCCGCAGCCCTAAATTCATTGCCATGGTTGAAGGGGCCCATCTTCTCGTCGTCGACGACGATACGCGCACGCGCGAATTGCTGCGCCGGTTCCTGGCCGAGCAGGGCTATCGGGTGGCGACCGCCGCCGACACGACCGAGGCCGAGGCGCAGATCGACGCGCTTGCCTTCGATCTCGTGGTGCTCGACGTGATGCTGCCCGGCGAAGACGGCATAACTTTCACCAAGCGCCTGCGCAGCGCCAAGCGCGACGTGCCGATCGTGCTGCTCACGGCGCGCGGCGAAACCGCCGACCGCATTTCGGGTCTCGCCTCGGGGGCGGACGACTATCTGCCCAAACCCTTCGAGCCCGAAGAGCTCGTGCTGCGCATCCGCGCCATTCTGCGCCGCGCCCCGCCGCCCAGCGAAGCGCCCGACGCCGTCGATTTCGGCGGCTTCCGTTTCGACATTGCGCGCGAGCAGCTCACGCGCGGCACCTCGCAGATCAAGCTCACCTCGGCCGAAGTCTCGCTGCTGAAGGTCTTGGCGAGTGCGGCCAACGCGCCCGTGAGCCGCGAGGAGCTGCTGCGCCGCTCGCGCCTTTCGGGCAATGTGCGCACGGTCGACGTCACCGTCACGCGCCTGCGTCCGAAGATCGAAGAAGACCCGCGCAATCCGCGCTTCCTGCAGACGGTGCGCGGGGCCGGCTACCTCCTGCGCACGGATTGACCGCATCACGATGGGCTCCTTCGGCAACACGCTTCGCCAATATCTGCCGCGCACGCTTTATGCGCGCGCCCTCATCATCATCGTCGCGCCGATGGTGCTGGTGCAGCTCGTCGCCGGGCTCGTGTTCTACGACCGCGTCTGGGACACGGTCTCGCGCCGCCTGTCGAACGCGCTGGCGGGCGAGGTGGCCGCGGTCGTGCAGACGCTGGGCCGCTTTCCGGACGGCGCCGATCGCGCCTGGCTGTTCGAAACGATGCATCTGGCGAACGGCTCCATCTATCGTTTCGAGCCCGGCGCCATCCTCGACCGCACGGGGCCGGAAGCGCCCGATACGCTGCTCGAGCACTATCTCGTCTCGGGCCTCAACGAGCGCGTGCGGCGGCCTTTTCTGCTCGATGCGTGGGGCGATCCGGCCGATCTGAAGCTCGCCGTGCAGCTGCCGAACGGGGTCTTGCATCTCGTCGCCTCGCGCCAGCGCGTGTTCACCACGAACGTCTACGTGTTCCTGCTGTTCATGGTCGGGACGTCGCTGATCCTGATCGCGGTCGCCTCGACCTTCATGCGCAACCAGGTGCGGCCGATCCGGCTTCTGGCGAAGGCCGCCGACGATTTCGGCAAAGGCCGCATCGACACCGAATTCCGCCCGCACGGCGCCAGCGAAGTGCGGCAGGCGGCGGCGGCCTTCCTCACCATGCGCGAGCGCATTGCGCGCCACATGGCCCAGCGCACCGAAATGCTGGCCGGCATCAGCCACGATCTGCGCACGCCGCTCACGCGCATGAAACTCGAGCTTGCGATGCTGGGCGACCATCCCTCGGCGCAAGGCCTCAAGGCCGACGTGGGCGACATGGCGCGCATGGTCGAGTCCTATCTTGCTTTCGTGCGCGGCGAGGGCGAGGAGCAGATCGAAACGACCGATCTTGCCGCGCTGCTCGACGGGCTCATCGCCGCCACCCAGCGCGGCGGCCATTCGGTGGCGTTGAGTATCGAGGGCGACCTCACGCTGCCGGTGCGCCCGCACGCGATCAAACGCTGCCTCGAAAACCTGATCGCCAACGCGGTGCGCCACGCCGCCCAGGTGCGCGTCGTGGCCGTGCGGCACGCAAGCGAAGTCGAAATCGCGATCGACGACGACGGCCCCGGCATCCCGGCCGAATCGCGCGAGGACGTGTTCAAGCCCTTCTTCCGCCTCGACCCGGCGCGCAACGCCCAGACCGGCGGCGTGGGGCTCGGCCTTACAATCGCGCGCGACGTGGTGCGCGGCCATGGCGGCGACGTGCGCATCGAAGAATCGCCGATGGGCGGGGCACGCGTGCGCATCCGCCTGCCGCTGTAGCGGACCGTCCATTTTCGGCCTTGCAGCCGCAGGCCCCGGGGGCTATGTGCAAGCCCACTCATGCCGCAAAGCCCCCAGAGCGGTGCCGCCACGCGCCGCACCTTTGCCATCATCTCGCATCCCGACGCGGGCAAAACCACGCTGACCGAAAAGCTGCTGCTGTTCGGCGGGGCGATCCGCCTTGCGGGCCAAGTGAAAGCGCGCGGCGAACGGCGGCGCGCGCGCTCCGACTGGATGGCGATCGAGCAGGCGCGCGGCATCTCGGTCACAAGCTCGGTCATGACGTTCGACTATGCGGGGGCGACGTTCAACCTGCTCGACACGCCGGGCCACGAGGATTTCAGCGAAGACACCTACCGCACGCTGACGGCGGTCGATTCGGCCGTGATGGTCATCGACGCGGCCAAGGGCATCGAAACGCAGACGCGAAAACTGTTCGAGGTCTGCCGCCTGCGCGACATTCCGATTTCGGTGTTCGTGAACAAGGTCGACCGCGAAGGCCGCGATCCGTTCGACCTGCTCGACGAAATCGAAAAGACGCTGCAGCTCGACGTGTGCCCGATGGTGTGGCCGGTGGGCATGGGCTCGGATTTCCACGGCTGCTTCGATCTGCGCAGCAACGCGTTTTTGACCGGCAAGGTCGGCGGCAACTACGAGCGCACGCAGGCGACAAGCGGCATCGACGATCCGGCCCTCGACGCGGCCGTCGCGGAACGGCCCCTGCGCGAGTTTCGCGAGCAGGCCGGTCTCGCGCTTTCCGCCTATCCCACGTTCGATCTCGAAGCCTATCGCAGCGGCAACATGACGCCGGTGTTCTTCGGCAGCGCGCTCAAAGACTACGGCGTTGAGTCGCTGATCCACGGGTTGGCCGAGTTTGCGCCGAGCCCACGCTTCCAACCGGCCGAGCCGCGCAACATCGACCCGGAAGAAGCGCGCGTGACGGGTTTCGTGTTCAAGGTCCAGGCCAACATGGACCCCAACCATCGCGATCGCATCGCGTTCCTGCGCCTGTGCTCGGGCCGCTTCAAGCGCGGCATGAAGCTCGTGCAGGTGCGCACCGGCAAGGCGATCGCGATCCACAGCCCGATCTTCTTTTTTGCCCAGGAGCGCGAACTCGCCGAAGAAGCGCTGCCCGGCGACATCATCGGCATCCCGAACCACGGCACTTTGCGCGTGGGCGACGCGCTCACCGAAGGCGAAGCGCTGCGCTTCACGGGCATCCCCAATTTCGCGCCCGAAATCCTGCGCCGCGTGCGGCTCGACGATCCTTTGAAGGCCAAGCAATTGCGCCGCGCCCTCGAGGATCTCGCCGAAGAGGGCGTCACCCAGGTCTTCCGCCCGATGCTGGGTTCGCAATGGATCGTCGGCGTGGTCGGCGCCCTTCAGATCGACGTGCTCGCAAGCCGCATTGCCGCCGAATACGACGTCAAGGCCGGCTTCGAGCCCGCCCCGTTCGAGGCGGCACGCTGGGTTTCGAGCGGGGATGCGGCGGCGCTCAAAAAATTCGTCGACGGCAACCGCGGCAGCCTTGCCGACGACCGCGACGGCGCGCCGGTTTTTCTCGCGCGCAATGCGTGGGAGCTCAACCGCATCCAGAGCGACTGGCCGGGCCTTACCTTCCGCACCACGCGCGAGCGCGGCTGATTTGCGGGCGTGCGGGCGCGCTGGTGCTGGCAGGTTCGCTCGCTATAATGCCGCGTGACCGCAAACGACCTTAAACTCGTATGCCGTGCGACGCTGTCGGTCGGCAACGGCCAGGAACGGCTGGCCACGCGCAGTTTCGCCGCCGCCGATGCCGCCGCCGACTGGGCGCTCGTCACGGCCCAGCGTCTGCGCATGGCGCTCGGCACCGCCAATTTCGGCAAGGTCGGCGCGGCGATCGAGGTCCATATCGTGGGCCATGTGCCGGGCGATCCGGCTGCCGAGAAAGTCACGGTGTTTGCCGGCGCGCTTGGCACTGCCGACGATAGTCTTGCTTTGCGCGCCCAGGCGTTCGAGCGCGATGAGCTGCCGTTGCTGTTTCGCGCGGTCGCCGCCCGCCTCGCTGCAAAACGGCGGCGCAAATATCTCGTGGCGGGGGCGAGCTTCGCGGTTGCAGCCCTCGCAGTCGGGCTTCTGGTGGTGCTGCCGCCGATCCTCGATGCGGAGCTGCAGGCCGAAGCGATTCTCTCGGGGCCGCCGCCCGATATTGAGGGGCGCTGGGCCATCGGCAATCCGGCAACGAACTGCGGCACCAACTATGTCGAGTTCGAACGCCGCCGCTACACGGCCGTAATCGGCGCCACGCGCCAGAGTTTCGATGCCGCCTATTCGCAGCCCACGCCTGCGGCGATGCGCATCGAGTACGGCCAAGGCGGGGTGCGATTGGCCCAGACATTCAATCTGCCCGGCGAAAATGGGCGCATGACGATCGCAAATATCGAGGCAAGCGACCCGACTATCGAAAACACGGCCCGCCGCGCCATCGGTACGGTTTTGCGGAAATGCCCGCCGCCGGCACCGCCGCGTTAGCGTCGTTTCCGCAGCAAGCGCTTGTAATGGCAATCGATTCCGGTAGCGGGATCCGGTCGGCCGTCGCCCGGCCCGGGGCGTGACACGCGCAAAACGCTGCTCCCGACGCTGGAACCATGCGAATCGCGCTTGTTGCTAAATTTTTGTTAAGCGGTTATGGACATAGCCGGTAACTGACATCTAGGAGTGATCAATATGCCTACAGGTACGGTCAAGTGGTTCAACGGCACCAAGGGTTACGGCTTCATCCAGCCGGAAAGCGGCGGCGCTGACGTGTTCGTTCATATCTCGGCGGTCGAGCGCGCTGGGCTTCGCGGTCTGAATGAAGGCCAGAAGGTGTCGTACGAAGAAAAGCCCGATCCCAAGAAGGGCAAGACTTCGGCCGACAATCTGAAGGTCATCTAAGCCTTTTTTGGCTTCGCAAGGCCCCCTCGGGGGGCTTGCGGCAACGACGCGCCCCGCCCTACCAGGTAAATCCTGTCGGGGTGGGCGCTTCTTGCGGTGCAGCGCTGGTTTCGATTCAGCTGCCCTCAATGGTCATTTGCGCTCCGCTGCGAGGGCAATTCGACCGGCAACCGATTCCCCAGGCTTCAGAATAATCGTACCCGTTTCGCGCCAACCCTTGGCCGCGAGATTGAAGCCGTTTGCGACGTGCGAAACGGGTTCGAGGCACAAATAATCGATATTGCGCGGCCGATGGACAACCATCTGCCCGAAGATTCTGTCTGCGCGCAGCGTGAGGCCGAGGCCGAGCCCGGTTTCGAGCCGGGCTGTGCCGTCCCATCCGCCGAAATAACGCGTCCCGCCAGCACGGTCGAGCGTGAGCCCGCCTTGCGGGGCAGCGATCGTTTCGCCGGTCGGCAGATTGGCGTCGTTCTGCAGCCACTCGTTTGCGGCGTTCAGAACGATCGCCGGATCGCCCGAAATTGCAAAATACGGATGCCAGCCGATCCCGGCCGGTGCGTCGTCCGTTGCGTTGTTGCGCAGTTCGAGCGCCACATGGAGCGTTGCGTCCTCGACCCAAAAACGCTGCGTGGCCGAAAACGCCCATGGCCAGTGGGCGTCGCCGCCATGGTCGATCGCGAGCGTGAGGCTGGCTGCACTGCTGTCCGCAACGCGCCAGGGCCGCAATTGCGTGTGGCCGTGCAGCGTGTGCGGCCTGGCATCGGGATGCGGCGCAAGCGCATGGGTTTTGCCCGCGTGCAGCACTTGCGCATCCGCGATGCGGTTGGAATAGGGGATCAGCGGATAGGCCCCGCCCTTGGGCCAACTCGGCGGCAAGGCCGGGTCGGCGCCGATCGGCACCAGCACGTCGTGCGTCGTTTCGCCCGCGAGATATTGAAGGCGGGAAAGCCGCCCGCCCAGTTCCGGCAGCGCTTCCGCCCGCAAATGCCGATTGCCGAATTCGAATCGTTCCATGGGGCCAAGCCTAGGCCGATCTGACGTCCGATGCACGCGCCCCGGCCGCATCGAACCCCCGTTCTTCGACATGCCAGCCCGATGTGGCGAGACCGGTCTTGAGCGCATCGGTTTCGTCGGCCGCAAGATCGATCTTGCCGGGATTGAGCAGCCCGTGCGGATCCATGCGGCGCACGAACGCGATGTCGGCGTCGGACACCACCTTCATGCCGACCGCGCGCACCGAAGTGGTGTGCGAGTTCGCGACCTGGCCGCCGCCCGCCTGTATCTGCGCCACGATCGCGGCCATCTGCGCCTCGCTTTCGTACACGAACAGCGGCGAGCCCACGGCGACGAGGCGGCCTTGCGATTTCTGGAATTCGAGGCGGAAGGGCAGGCGGCCGGCGAACAGCGGATGCAGATCGCCGATCTGGCGTTTGAGATCGGCGTTTGCGAACAGCGTTTGCACGCTCGTGAATTTGGGTTCGCGTTTCTGCACCTGCGCGAGGCTGTGGCCGTAGCAGAACTTGTAGAGCGGCTCGCCGTAGGGGCCTTGGCCTTCGCCGGCGTCGCTCGCAAGCTTGCCGCCGAACTCTTCGGCGAGTTCCACAAGCTCGTCGCGATGCTGCTTTGCCACCATCGCCGACAGCATCGTGTGGCCTTCGGGCACAATACCGGCCATCGCCGGCATCAGCTGGGCGATCGGCCATTCCTGCAGCGACAGCACTTTGAGCAGCAATGCGTCTTCCGAGCCTGCGCGCACGCCGCAGGCAAGGGCCGCCGCGAAATCCGGAAACGCAAAGACCGTCTCGCGCCATTCCCAGGCAGGTGCGAGCGGCAGTTCGATTTCGGTGATGAGGCCGTTGGTGCCGTAGGCATGGTGCGCGAGGCCCGTTGCCTTGCCGCGCAATTCGACCGTCTGCGGCTCGGCTTCGATGCTCAGCAATTCGATCGCCGAGATATTGCCGCGATCGCGCAGCAGCCCGTAGCGAATGCTGCCGATCCCGCCCGAGCCGCCGGCGATGAAACCCGCGAGGGTCGAGGCGTGGCGCGTGGAAGGGTGGATGCGCAGTTCGAGACCGAGCGGGCGCAGCTGGGTGTCGAGCGCTTCCATGTTGGTGCCCGCGCGCGCACGCACATGCGTCGCCGTAACGCCGACGATACCCGCATAGTTCCGGAAGTCGACGAGCACGCCGCCGTCGAGCGGCACGCTTTGGCCGTAGTTGGCCGTACCGCCGCCGCGCGCGATGAGCTTGATGCCGTGCGCCACCGCCGCCCTTATGATCGCGCCGATCTCGTCGCGCGTGGTGGGCGCAACGATCGCGTCGGCGATGCGGCCGCGCAGCGATTTGCGCAAGAGCGGGCTCACGGCCGACCAGTCGCGGCTCATCGCCTTCAGCGTCTGCGCATCGTCGCTGTAGGTGATGGCGCCCAACGCATGGCGAAATCGTTCCAAACGGGCCGCATCTTCGGCATCGCGTTTCGAGATGGATTCGGCCATTTCGCGCCTTCCGCCGGAATGCTGATTTTTTGGGCGCGCAGTGCCGCACCCAGGCTCGAAAGAATGCAACAACGGCGCCAAGCGCACGCCCCAATTGTTCGCTCGCTGGCACAATGCTTGCTGCGTTCGACGGCGTCGGCAGGCGCATTGGGCGCTTGCGCTCGTTTTCGGTGGGAGCCCTTCGATGATCGCTCGCCTGGCAACTGGCCTTGCTCTCGCGGCCGCCCTCTTCGCCCCGCAAATCGCGCAAGCCCAGGAAAAAATGACGTTCCTCAGCAGTTGGCGCGCGCAGGCCGAACATGGCGGCTACTACCAGGCCGTGGCCAAGGGCATGTACCGCGCCTGCGGTCTCGACGTGGCGATCCGCATGGGCGGCCCCGGCACGGACGCCAAAGCGCTGCTCGCGGGCGGGGCGGTGGACGGCATGATGGGCTCGTTCACCGACGATCCGTTCCGCCTCAACGAGGCGGGTTTTGCGGCCCAGGCCGTGATGGCCTCGTTCCAGAAGACGCCGCAGATCCTGATGACGCATCCGGGCAACGGCATCGAAAAACTCGAAGACATGAAGGGCCGTCCGATCATGATCGGGCAGAGCTCGCGCACCACCTTCTGGCCGTTCCTGCGCGCGCGCTACGGCTTCACCGACGCGCAGATCCGCGCCTACAATTTCCAGATGGGCCCGTGGCTCGTCGACAGAATGGCGATCCAGCAGGGCTTCATTTCGAGCGAGCCGTTCAAGGTGCGCACCGAGGCCAATGTCGAACCCGTCGTGTTCATGCTGTCGGATCTGGGCTATCTCAGCTACTCGTCGATGCCGATCTTTCCGACCAAAACGATTCGCGAGAAGCCGCGCGCGATCCAGTGTTTCGTGGACGCGACGATCGAAGGCTGGATCGATTTCTTCCGCGATCCGGCGCCCGCGTCGGCGCTGATCAAGCGCGACAATCCGGACAATACCGACGCGTTGATCGCCTACGCCATCGACAAAATGAAGAGCTACGGTATCGTCGAAACCGAAGACACCAAGCGCTTGGGCATCGGGGCGATGACCGAGGCGCGCTTTCGCGGCCATTTCGAGATGATGCGCGACGAGGGCCTCTACAAGCCGGATTTCGACTGGCGGCAGGCCTTCACGCTCGACTTCATCAACAAGCGCCGCGGCCTGTGAGGCTTTAGGAGAAGGAGCGACCCATGCTGGTCACGCAACAGCCGGTTCTGCGCCGTTTTTGGTATCCGATCATGCCCGTGGGCAAGCTCGGCGATGCGCCCTACGGCTTCACGCTGCTGGGCCTGCCCATCGTGCTGTGGCGCAAGGAAGACGGTTCGATCGCCTGCATCGAAGATCGCTGCTGCCATCGTTCGGCCAAGCTTTCGCTGGGCTATCTCGAAGGCGGCAACGTCGTGTGCGGCTATCACGGCTGGACGTTCGACGCGTCGGGCAAATGCGTGCGCATTCCGCAGCGCGAGAACCCCGAGGCGACCGGCAAGATGGGCGTGTCGGGCTATCGCGCGGTCGAGCGCTACGGCCATGTGTGGGTGGCGCTGGGCGAGCCGTTGGCCGATCTTCCCCATATCCCGGAAGCCGACGAGCCTGGCTTGCGCCAGATCGACCAGTTTTTCGAGCCTTGGAAAATCGGCGCGTTGCGGCTCATGGAAAACTCGTTCGACAACGCGCACGTGGCCTTCACGCATCGCAAGACGTTCGGCGAGGCTTCCGAGCCGATCCCGGCGAAGAACGAACTCGAAGAATACGATTACGGCTTCCATCTGCGCGCCGAAATCCCGGTCAAAATCCGCGGCGATCTGGCGACCAAAGTGCTGAGCGCGGGCGAAGGCGACACGGTTCGAAAGCTCAAGAACACGTGGTTCATGCCGTTCGTTCGGCGTTTGGGCATCACGTACCCCAACGGCCTGCGCCACACGATCATCACGGCTGCAACGCCGATGACCGACGACACGACGATGCTCGTGCAATGGTGCTACCGCTCGGACACCGAAGAACAGGCGCCGGCCGCCGACATCGTGGCGTTCGACCGGCTCGTCACGCTCGAGGACAAGGTCATCCTTGAATCGTGCGACCCGGACGTGCCGCTCGACGAGCGTTTCGAGACGCACATGCCGAGCGACATGCCGGGCCTGCGCATGCGGCGCATGCTGCGCGAGCTTCTGGCGCGGCACGGCGAAACGGAAGCGACGCGCCATCGCCGCCCGGCCCAGGCGGCCGAATAGGAAGGGCACGCACCGCATGCTGCCGACGCAACAGCCCGTGCTGCGCCGCTTCTGGTATCCGGTCATGCCGACGGGACGCCTCGAGGCGGGCCCGCAGCCTTTCACGCTGCTGGGCGAGGCCATCGTCGTATGGCGCAAGCCCGACGGCAGCTTGGCCGCCATCGCCGACCGCTGCTGCCATCGCACGGCCAAGCTGTCGCTGGGCTATCTCGAAGGCGGCAATATCGTGTGCGGCTACCATGGCTGGACCTTCGACGGCACGGGAAAATGCGTGCGCATTCCGCAGCGCGAAAACCCCGAGAACACCGGCCGCATCGCGGTCGACGGCTACAAGGCCGTCGAACGCTACGGCCATGTGTGGGTGGCGTTGGGCGAGCCTTTGTGCGAACTGCCGCACGTCCCGGAAGCCGAAGATCCGGGCTTCCGGCGCATCGACCAATTCTACGAAGAATGGGCGATCGGCGCTTTGCGCCTCATGGAAAATTCGTTCGACGTGGCGCATCCGGCCTTCGTGCATCGCAGCACATTCGGCGACACTTCGCGCCCCTTGCCGCCCAAACTGCCGACCGTCGTCGAAGGCAAGTGGGGCTTTGATTATTTCGTCGAAAGCGAGGTTTCGGTGCGTGGGCCGGACGCCGCCGACACGCTCAAAGTGGCCGAAGGCACCACCACGCGCCGCCGCACCAACACCTGGTACATGCCGTTCGTGCGGCGCTTGGGCATCACCTACCCCAACGGCCTGCGCCACACGATCGTGACGGCGGCAACGCCCATCGCCGACGACCGCACGATGCTCGTGCAGTTCTGCTTCCGCAACGACACCGAAGAGATGGCCTCGACCGAGCAGGTCATCGCCTTCGACCGCAAAATCATCGAGGAAGACCGCCGCATCCTCGAAGGCTGCAGCTGGGACGTGCCGCTGGCCGTGGTCGATGGCGAAGAGTTCCACATGCCGTCCGACCGGCCGGGCCTTGCGATGCGCCGCAAGCTGCGCGAACTCCTCGAAGCGCACGGCGAGCAGGAAACGCGCGCTGCCCCGCCCATCCCGCCCATCGCCGCCGAATGAGTTCGAGCGGCCCCGAGGGCCCCTGGGCCCGCCATTCGCGCTACGCGCTGCCGGCCGGGGCGGGCATCCTCTTCCTCGCCGCATGGGAATGGGCGGTGGCGGCGTGGAACGTGCCCAAATTCGTGCTGCCCGCGCCGAGCCTGATTGCGGCCGCCTTGATCAACGACGGCCCCTCGCTGATGCAGTCGCTGTGGTTCACGACCAAGGTGACGCTGGGGGCATTTCTCTCGGCCGTCGCGACGGGCATCAGCCTCGGCGTGCTGTTCACGCTCAACCGCACGCTCGAGCGCACGCTGTGGCCCTATGCTGTGATGCTGCAGGTGACGCCTGTCGTGGCGATCGCGCCTTTGGTCATCATCTGGGTCGGGTTCGAGAAACTGTGGCTCGCTTTGCTGATCCTTGCCTGGCTCGTGGCGTTTTTCCCGATCCTCTCCAACACCACGATCGGCCTCGCCTCGGCCGACCACGGGCTCAAGAATCTGTTCGAACTCTACGGCGCCTCGCGCTGGAAGCGTTTCCGCTATCTGCAGTTCCCGTCGGCATTGCCCTATATTCTCGGCGGCGTGCGCGTGTCGGGCGGTTTGGCGCTGATCGGCGCCGTCGTCGCCGAGTTCGTGGCCGGATCGGGGACCGCGACGGGCCTTGCTTGGCGCATCGTCGAAAGCGGCAACATGCTCAATATCCCGCGCATGTTTGCCGCCCTCTTGATGCTGTCGGTGTTCGGCATCGTGCTGTTCTATCTCACCATGTGGCTGCAATGGGCGCTCCTGCATCGCTGGCACGAGAGCCAGGTGCGGCGCGAGAATTGAGCGCCGGCATGCCCATGTCCGAGACCAAACCCCTCGTGCGCCTTGCCGGCATCCGCAAGGTTTTCTCGAACGGCACCGAGGCCATTCGCGGCCTCGATCTCGACGTGCGCAGCGGCGAGTTCATCTCGCTGCTCGGCCCCTCGGGCTGCGGCAAATCGACCGCCTTGCGCATGATCGCAGGGCTGGGCGAACCCAGCGAAGGCAGCATCGACTGGCCGTCTTCGAGCTACGACGCGGCCGGCAGGCCCGAGCGCGAAATCGGCTTCGTGTTCCAGGAGCCGACCCTGATGCCGTGGGCGACGGTTTTCGACAATGTGGCCTTGCCCTTCACGCTCAAAGACCGGCCCAAGGGCGACGTGGCGACCCGCGTGCAAGAGGCGCTCGCGATGGTGGGCCTCGACCGCTTCGCCAAATCCTATCCACGCGAATTATCGGGCGGCATGAAGATGCGCGTGTCGATCGCGCGTGCGCTCGTGCTGCGGCCCAAAGTGCTGCTGATGGACGAGCCGTTCGCGGCGCTGGACGAAATCACGCGCTTCAAGCTCAACAACGACCTGCTGGCTTTGTGGGAGAAGCAGCGCTGGACGGTCGTGTTCGTGACCCACAGCGTCTACGAAAGCGTCTATCTTTCGACGCGCATCGTGGTGATGGCGGCCCGGCCCGGCCGCGTGGTGGGCGAACTTGCCGTTCCGGCGCCCTATCCGCGCGGCACCGATTTCCGCACCTCGCAGCCCTACAACGATCTGTGCCGGAACGTGTCGGAAATGCTCGACCGCGCGATGGACGCGGATCCGGCCATGTAAGGCCGCTTCGGTCCGGATGGTGGGCGCTACAGGGATTGAACCTGTGACCCCTACCATGTCAAGGTAGTGCTCTCCCGCTGAGCTAAGCGCCCATCCGGACCGGGAAGGCGCGGAATATACCGATCCTCGCTTTTTTGGCAAGCCTTCGAAACGACCCCATCCCGATGCCCGCTTCTTCGCCCACCTCTTCTGCGCGTCCGCCGACACCGATCTACGAGCCCGATCCGCCGTTCGAAATCGCGCCGGCGCCGGCGCCGGCCGCCCCGCTCGTATTCTCTTCGCCGCATTCGGGCGCCCATTATTCGGCCGATTTTCTGGCCGCCTCGCGCCTCGACCCCACCGTGCTGCGCCGCTCGGAAGACGCGTTCGTCGACGAACTTTTCGCCACCGCCGCCGCGGCAAACGGGGCCGCCCTCATCAAAGCCTTGTTTCCGCGCGCCTACGTCGATCCCAACCGCGAGCCGTGGGAGCTCGACCCGGCGATGTTCGAGGGGCCGCTGCCGGCCTTCGTGAACCGCCAGTCGCCGCGCGTGGCCGGCGGGCTCGGCACGGTGGCGCGCGTCGTTTCGAACGGGGCGGAGATCTACCGCGGCAAGCTCGATTTCGCCGAAACGCGGCGGCGCATCGAAGCGCTCTACATGCCCTACCACGCCGCCCTCGAAGCTTTGCTGGCCCAGACCCAGGCGCAGTTCGGCGTCTGCCTGCTCGTCGACTGCCATTCGATGCCGTCGGTCGGCGGGCCGATGGACCGCGATCCCGGCCGCCGCCGCCTCGATTTTGTGCTCGGCGACTGTTTTGGTGCCGCCTGCGCGCCGCCCGTGATCGCGGCGGCCGAAAGCTGCCTGCGCGATCTCGGCTACGCGGTGGGCCGCAACGATCCCTATGCGGGCGGCTTCATCACGCGCCATTACGGCACGCCGTCGGCCGCCCGCCATGCGCTGCAGATCGAAATCAATCGCGGCCTCTACATGGACGAGCTCGCGATCGCCAAAGCGCCGGGCTTTGCGAAGCTCGCGGCCGATCTGGGCGTGCTGGTCCGCACGCTCGCCGATCTCTCGCGCACGCTGGAGCCGCAGGCCGCATGACCGCACCGATTTCGATCCGCGATTCGGCCGATGCCGACATCGCCGCCATCCAGGCGATCTACGCGCACCACGTGACGCACGGCCTCGGCAGCTTCGAGGAAGTGCCGCCCGGCATCGAAACGATGGCCGAGCGGCGCGCGGCCTTGCTTGCCAGAAAGCTGCCCTACATCGTGGCCACACGCGCCGACAAGATCGTGGGCTACGCCTATGCGGGGCCGTTCCGGCCGCGCGCGGCCTATCGCTATTCGCTCGAGGACTCGATCTACGTGGCGCCCGATGCGGCGGGCGGCGGCATCGGACGCGGTTTGCTCGTCGAACTCCTCGCGCGCGCCGAAGCATGGGGTGCACGCCAGATGGTGGCCGTGATCGGCGACAGCGCCAATGCCGGTTCGATCGGCCTGCACAAAGCGCTCGGCTTTCGCATGGTTGGCGTGTTCGAGGCGATCGGCTACAAACAGGGGCGCTGGGTCGATATCGTGATGATGCAGCGCCCGCTGGGGCGCGGGTCCGACGCACCCCCCGAGGAGAAAGCATGACCGAAGCCACGCTGGGTGCGGCCCTCGACCTGCACGCCAAAGGCAAGATCGCCGAGGCCGAGGCGATCTATGCGCAACTGCTGAACGCCAACCCCGACGATCTCGACGCGCTCAACCTCGGCGGCCTCGCCTTGCATGCGCTGGGCAAGCGCGCGGCGGCGATCGCGCGCCTCAAACAGGCTTTGGCGCTCGCGCCCGATTTCGCCGACGCGCACGCCAATCTGGGCGCCGTCTACCGCGCGGAAGATCGCAACGACGAGGCTGCGGCGTGTTTCAGGCGCGCCCTCGATCTCGAGCCCGGCAACGGCTTGGCCGCCAACAATCTCGGCCTCGTGCGCATGAGCCAGGGGAACTATCTCGAGGCGATCGGCCTGCTGTCGCAGGCGCGTGCGCTGATGCCGGGCCAGCCCGACATCGTGGTCAATCTGTCGATCGCCTATATGCGCTACGGCGATTACGCCCAAGCGCTGACGCTGCTCGACATGCTGGCCGAAGCCGCCCCCAAAGACAAACGCGGCCATTTCGGGCGCGGCGCAGCGTTGCTGGGCTTGGGGCGTCTCGACGAATCGCGCGCCGCGTTCGATCGTGCTTTGGCGCTCGACCCCGACTATGCGGCCGCCCGCCAGCAGCTGGATTCGCTGGCCTGAAATAGGTTACCAAAAGCGACGAAGCGCGACGGCAACCTATATATTCCTTTGATTTTGCAGGGATGTCGCCACGGCGCCGATTCGTGTTGCGTCGCCGAATAACCCTGCAAAACCGGGAAATTCCTTCTTCACGATGAGAAACAGCGCCCCGCCGCACATGCCGCGGCGGATGCAGTATAGAAGCATATTCCTGTGCTTCCGGCAAGCTCGGCGCTGTGCGACCCGGTTGCCTTCAGGGGGCAAGCGGACGCTGCCGCTTAAGGCCGTGCCCGCGCGGGCCGTGATCGCACGTGTTGCAGGGCGCGGCGCCGCGCCGAATGGACCTGCGCATGTATTCGCGCGGCGGCGCGATGCCTTGTTTCGGGCGCGACCGCCATGCTAATTTCGCCAAAGAATGTTCGGCAACGAACGTCGTCCAAAAAATCCAGGGAGCACGCCATGCCATCGACCGACAATCCGATTCTGCGCCGCGACGTCTTGCTTGGGGGAGCGGCAACGCTTGCGGCGCTGGGACTTCCGCGCGATGCCGCGGCGCAAGAGGTGATCGACCGCGTGCAGTTTCTTGTCGGCTTCGGCGTCGGCGGCGGGTTCGACCAGACGGCGCGCGGCACCCAAGAAGCGCTCCAGAAATCGGGATTGGTCGCGAACGTTTCGGTTGAAAACCGCACCGGCGGCGGCGGCTCGGTCGCCATCGCCCATCTGGTTGAAACGGCTGCGCGCCAGCAAAACACGCTGATGGTCAACGGCACCTCGATCGTCCAGCGTTCGTTGAGCGGGGAGTTCCGCCAGACCTTCCGCGACGTGACCATGGTCAACACGATCACGGCCGAACTTTTCGGCGTGATCGTCAGTCCGACCTCGCCGCACGCCGACATCAAGGCGCTTACGGCCGCGTTGAAAACCAATGCGCGTGCCGTGCGCTTCGGCGGCGGCAGTCCGCGCGGCGGCATCGACCATCTGGCGGCGGCGCTCTATCTCAAGAACGCCGGCGTCGATCCCAAGGCCATGCAGTACATCGCCTACGACGGCGGCGGCAAAGCAATGGCGGGCCTGCTGGGCAACGAGATCCAATGCCTCGTGATGCCCTTCACCGAAGCGCTGACCCAGATCAAAGGCGGGCAGGCGAAAATGCTGGCCATCATGAACGACAAGCGCGTGTCGGACGTGCCCAACGTGCCCACGCTTGCGGAGTCCGGCGTGCCGGGCCAGTCGCTCGCCAATGTGCGCGCGTTTTTCATGGCGCCGGGCACGCCGCCCGCGCGCGTCGCTGCTTTCGCCGATCTCATGGAGCGGCTCATCAAGACGCCGGCCTGGGAAGAGGTGCGCGCGCGCAACGGCTGGAACGTGTTCTTCACGCGCGGGCAGGCGACGGCCGACTTCTTCGCGCAGCACGAAAAAGACATTCGCAGCATGCTCGTGGAACTGGAATTCATCAAAGCCTGACGACGCGCAAATTGCGGTAGGAACCATGCCAAGCGCAGTTGCCGCCAGCCGACGCGGCCGGCAACTGCGCCAAAGCACCGGGGGGTGCGGGACATGACTCGCGTGAATGCCGAGCGCCTCGTTGCGCTGCTGATCCTGCTTTTTTCGCTCGCCTACTTCGTGCTGGCGTTCGGCATCAAGCTGCCGCCCAGTTCGGACGAAACGCCGTTTTCGGCGCGCACGTTTCCGCTGGTGCTGGGGCCGCTTGCCATGGCGCTGTCGCTGGCGCTTCTGCTGAAGCCGCCGGGCGGCGAGGATGTCGGCCGGGGCCTCGCCTGGGCGCGCGCCCTGGGTCTCGTGGGCCTGATGGCGCTCTATGCGTTGGCGATCGACCGTCTGGGCTTCGTGGTTACCTCGGCGCTCTTTCTGGCTGCCGGATTCTACGTTCTCGGCGAGCGGCGCATGAAAGTGCTGCTGCCGATCGCGGCGACGACGGCGCTCGCTTTCTGGACCATGTTCACGCTCCTCGACGTCCAGCTGGACTGGGGCATTTTCGGGCGGATGTTCTGATGATCGAAGGCTTGCTGATCGGGTTCTGGACGCTGATGTCGCCGACGAATATCGGCATCCTCGTGCTCGGCTGCGTGATGGGCACGTTCATCGGCATGATGCCGGGCCTGGGGCCGGTCACGGCCGTTTCGCTGCTGGTGCCGGTCGTCCTCACCATGGAGCCCGCGACCGCGATGGTGCTGCTGGCCGCGATCTACTACGGCGCCATGTTCGGCGGCTCGACCGCGTCGGTTCTGATCAACGCGCCGGGCGAGTCGAGCTCGGTTCCCACCACGTTCGACGGCTACCCCATGGCGCGAAACGGGCAGGCCGGCAAAGCGCTGGCGCTGTGCGCGTGGGGTTCGTTCGTCGGCGGCACCGTCGCCACGCTGCTGCTCATGCTGGCGGCGCCCACGCTGGCGCGTTGGGCGCTGTCGTTCCAAGCGCCCGAGTATTTCGCGCTGATGGTGCTGGGTTTGACGGCGGTCGCGGCGTTCACCGAGGGCGGCGGCGTTGTCAAGGCGCTGCTGATGACCGTGGTCGGGCTGATGCTGGCGACCGTCGGCACCGACGTCGCCGACGGGGTCGAACGCTACACCTTCGGCATTCCGGACATTTCCGACGGACTGTCCTTCGTGCTGCTGGCGATGGCCGCGTTTGCGCTGGCCGAGGCGCTGACGGCGGCCTTGCGCAACGAAAAAGTGTCGGAGGAGGCCAAGAAGGCGGCGCGCGGCGACGTGGGCTCGCTGAAACTCACGCGCGACGACGTTCGCGAGGTCGCGCCCACCATGGCGCGTTCGTCGGTGCTTGGCTTCGTCGTCGGCGTGCTGCCGGGGGCGGGTGCTACCATCGCCGCCTTCATGTCCTATGCGGTCGAACGCAACCTTGCGACCGGCGCGCGCCGCGCCGAATTCGGCAAGGGTTCGCGCCGCGGCGTGACCGCGCCCGAAACCGCCAACAATGCGTCCGCGGGCGGCGCCTATGTGCCGTTGCTGACGCTGGGCATTCCGGGCTCGGGCACCACGGCCGTCATTCTGGGCGCGCTCGTGGCGTTGGGCGTGCAGCCGGGTCCGCGTCTGTATGTCGAGCAGTCGGAGATGTTCTGGACGGTCGTCGTCTCGATGTATCTCGGCAATCTGGTGCTGCTGGTCATCAATTTGCCGCTGATCCCCTACATCGCCCGCACGCTCGCGATCCCGGAGCAGATGCTGGTGCCGCTGATCCTGTTTTTCTGCCTGATCGGCGTCTATCTGGTTTCGTTCAATACGTTCGATCTGTGGATGCTGATCGGGCTTGCGGCGATCTGCGTCGGCCTCCGGCTGGTCGACTATCCCATGGCGCCGCTGCTGCTCGGTTTCGTGCTCGGCAAACTGATGGAAGAGAATCTGCGCCGCGCGCTGCTGGTCAACGACGGCTCCTTCGCCTTCCTGTGGGAGCGCCCGATCACCGCCCTTCTGCTCGCGATCTCGGTCGCCTGCATGCTGGTGCCGGTGGTCGGCAAGCTGAAGGCCATGCGCGCGGCGCGCGTCTAGCTCTTTTTTTCGAGGTATTTTTCGGGTCGGCAGCCGATTTCGGCCGACTTGAAAACGCGCACGTGCGGCGAGGCGCCGAATAACCCTGCAAAACCGCGAAAATTCTTCTTCACGATGAGAAACAGCGCCCCGCCGCACATGCCGCAGCGGATGCAATATGGAATGATATTCCCGCGCTTCTGGCAGGCTTGGATGTGAAGGCGCGGCAGGCCCTTGCCGAGCCGACTGGTCCGGCCAAAGACGCGCAGGCCGCGCGTCGAGACCGCGATGCCGTCGGCCGCAGCAGCGAGTCCGAACCCGTGCCGAGCGCGCGTGCCGCAGGCAATGCCCGTCCGTGCGAGATCGCACATCGGTGCGACAGGTGCCAGAGTCGAGCCGTGATCGCGTCTGTCGCAAGGCCGGTCACGACGACACGCTCGGGCCAAGATCGGACAGGGCGAGCATCGCGCCGAGCGCCACGAGGGCCGTCCCGATCGTGCGATTGAAAATCCGCTGCCGCGCCAGCATGAAGCGGCGCATGTGGGCTTGCGACAAAAACAGCGCCACGGCCGCAAACCACGCGAGGTGAGACAGCGAGATGAAGGCGCCGTAGCCGAGCTTGTGGGCGAGCGGCGTCTCCGGCCCGATGACCTGGACATAGACGCTCGCGACGAAAATCGCCGTTTTCGGATTGAGGCCGTTGGTCAGCACGCCCGTCGCAAAAGCGGCAAGGCCGGATCCGCGACGGCTCCGCATGTCGGCGTTTTCGTCTTGCGTCGGCGCCGACATTGCGATGCGCAGGCCGATATAGATCAGATAGACGACGCCGAGCAGCTTCATCGCCGCAAGGAACTGCGGGAATTGCGCTTGGATCAAGCCCAGCCCGAAAACCGCGTAGAACACGTGGAACCAGCACGCGAGTGCGATGCCTGCGGCCGCCATCAAGCCGGCCTTTCGCCCGGCGTTGAAGCTCAGCTGCGAGACCATGGCAAAATCCGCACCGGGGCTTAGGACCGCCAGCCACACAATGCCCGCAAAGAAGATGAACTGCTCCATACGCCCGCCCGCGCCTTTTCTGCAGCCCATCGATAGCGGTTTGCGCGCGCTTCCAAAAACGAAAGCTTGTCGCGTATAAGCGTGAGAAATTCTCACAGGTGATGTATGCCGCCCAAACGCCTCCCCAATCTTTCGGCGCTGCGCGTTTTTGCCGCCGCTGCACGGCACGGCAGTTTCGTGGCCGCCGCCGGCGAACTCCACGTCACCCATGGTGCCGTGTCCAAACAGGTTCAGAGTCTCGAAGCCGAGCTTGGTGCGGCCCTGTTCGAGCGCCGCAATCGCGGCGTTCATCTGACCGAACGCGGCGCGTGGCTTGCGTCGCGGCTGGCGCCGTTTTTCGCCGGGCTCGATCGCACGATAGGTGAATTCGACGCCCAGACCGCCGCACCCGTTCTGACGCTTTCGTGCGAGCCGACCTTGTGCCTCAAACTGCTGATCCCGGCTCTTGCGGATCTCAAACGCGCGTGCGGGGCCGAGGTGCGCGTGCTCGCCGCCGGAGGCCCGGTCGATTTTGTGCGCGACCGCGTCGATCTTGCCATTCGGCGCAACGACTTTCCGTTGCCCGTCGGCGCTGTCGCCACGCGTGTCGGCCGGGAATGGATGGGACCCGTCCGCAACCCGCATGGCGTTTCGGATGTTCGCCTGCACAGCGCCACGCGCCCCGACGCGTGGGCGACCTGGGACGGCGACAAGCCGTCGGCCGATCGCCGGTGCGACGGCGTGCCTTTCGAGCATTTCTACATCGCCTTGCAGGCCGCCGAGGCGGGGCAGGGGGTGGCTCTCGCCTCGGTGCATATGGTCGCGCGCGATCTCGAAGCCGGGCGTCTCGTCGCACCGCACGGTTTTCGGCGCGACGGCACGGACTATGTCGCCCTGCGGGCGAGCGACAATGCCGACAAGCGCCTTGTGATCGCGACGGCCTGGATCGCCGAAAAAATGGCGGCCAACGTGGCAAAATGGGCCACGCGACGCGCAAAACGGGTTTGAGGCGGTCGGTTTCTATCCCTCGTTACCGCGCTGCCAAACATCGCTTGACAAAATGAACGAACATTCATTTTATAGATGCCGCCATGCCCAAGCTCGACGACCATGACCGCGCCGACAGGCGCACGCGCATCTTGGATGCCGCCAAGGAATGTTTCGTGCGCCACGGTTTCCACAGCGCCTCGATGCAGCAGATCTGCGCGGCGGCGGGCATGAGCGCGGGCAATCTCTACCGCTATTTTCCGTCGAAGGACGCGCTGATCGCAGGGCTCTGCGCGCGCGACATGGAAGAGGCCGCCGCAGGCTTCGCGCAAGTGCGCCGAAGCGCGGATATTCTGGCCTCGCTCGAAGCGCTGATGGTCCAGCATCTGTGCGGTTCGGAGCGCGCCGACTACGCCTTGTGGGCCGAAACGACCGCCGAGGGCACGCGCAATGCCGCGGTGGCGGCGCTGGGATTGCGCGTGCACGGCTTCATCCGCGACATGCTCGAAGACATCGTGCGCCAGGGCATTGCGGCGGGCGCCTTGCGCGCCGACTGCGCCCCCCGGCGCATCGCCATGTTCCTGATCGCCTTGTTCGACGGGCTCGTTGTGCAACTGATTCGCGTGCCGGACTACGATCCGCGCCCCGACATCGCGCACACGATGCGCTTGCTGCGCGCCGATCTGCTGCCCGCCAAAACGAAACGCCCTGATCCAACGCAGCGCCGCCTGCGTATGCCGCCTTCTCGTGTCGGAGTCGCCCCCAAATGAAATGTGCCGCTTTTCTGTTCGTCGCCGCGCTCGGTGCGGCACTGCCCTTCGGCGCCCAAGCGGCCAATCCGCCGGCGGCACCGGCGCCGACCGTTACGGTCGCCGCGGCAGGTACCCGCGAACTCGTGGACCGGCAGCGCGTGACCGGCACGCTCGTTCCGCGCGAAGACGTGCTCGTGTTCGCCGAAAACGACGGCGTGCGCATCGTCGACGTGCTCGTCGACGAAGGCAGCGTCGTCGCGCAGGGCCAAGTGCTCGCGCGCCTGTCGCGCGATCTGCTCGACGCCCAGCTTGCCCAGAACGCCGCCCAATTGCAGCGCGCCACGGCCGCGATCTCGCAAGCGCGCGCCCAGATCGTGCAGGCCGAGGCCGCCTACAACGAAGCGGTGCCCGCACTCGAGCGCGCGCGCGCGCTGCGCGCCAACGGCAATGCGACGGAAGCGACCGTCGAGCAGCGCCTGTCGACGTTCCGTGCGGCCGAAGGGCGGCTTGCGGGTGCGCGCGACGGGCTTACCTTCGCCACTGCCGAACGCGCGCAGATCGAAGCCCAGCGCCGCGAACTTTCCGTGCGTGCCGAGCGCAGCGAGGTGAAAGCGCCGCGCGGCGGCCTCGTGTCGCGCCGCTCGGCGCGCATCGGCCAGATGACCGGCGGCACCGAGCCCTTGTTCCGCATCCTTGCCGACAGCGAAATCGAGCTCGAGGCCGAATTGCTGGAAACGCGCCTGGCCGGCATGCGCGAAGGCATGAAAGCCACGATCCATGCCGCCAACGGCACCGACGTGCCGGGCAGGGTGCGCTTGGTGCCCGCCGAAGTGGACCGCACCACGCGCCTTGGCAAGCTGCGCATTGCGCTTGCCGCTGCGCCGCAGGCGGCCGAGGCGGGTCTGCGCATCGGCACGTTCGCGCGCGGCACGGTCGAGCTGGCGCGCAGAACCGCTTTGGCCGTGCCGGCGGGCTCGGTCGTCTACGGCGAGGGGCAAGCGACGCTGCAGATCGTCGTGGACGGACGGATCGTCGTGCGCAAAGTGGCCCTCGGCCTCATCGCCGAAGGCTGGGCCGAGATCCAAAGCGGTATCGCGGCGGGCGATCTTGTGGTCGCGCGCGCAGCCCCCTTCCTGCGCGACGGCGATCGCGTGCGCACCCAAACGGCACCGGAGTAACGCGCCATGGCATTCCCCGTTTCCGCTTGGGCCATCAAAAAGCCGCTGCCTTCGATCGTGCTGTTCCTCGTGCTCACGGTGCTGGGCCTCTACGGTTTTGCCAAACTCCCGATCACGCGTTTTCCGAACATCGACGCGCCGTTCGTGTCGGTGACGGTCACGCAAGCGGGTGCTGCCCCGACCGAGCTCGAGATGCAGGTCACCAAGAAGGTCGAAGACGCGGTCGCGGGCCTGCTCGGCGTCAAGCACATCACGTCGAGCATCAGCGAAGGCGTCAGCACTTCGACGATCGAGTTCCGTTTGGAGGTCTCGGCCGACCGCGCCCTCAACGACGTCAAGGACGCGATCGCGCGCATCCGCTCCGATCTGCCGCGCACGATCGACGAGCCGATCACGCAGCGCATCGACATTGCAGGCTTGCCGATCGTGACCTATGCGGCGCGGGCGCCGCAGATGTCTGTCGAAGAGCTTTCGTGGTTCGTGGACGACGTGATCGCGCGCGATCTGCAGGGCATTCGCGGCGTGTCCAAGATCGAGCGCGTGGGCGGGGTCGAGCGCGAAATCCGGGTGACGCTCGATCCCGACCGCCTCTCCGCCTTCGGCGTGACGGCGGCCGAGGTCAATCGCCAATTGCGCGCAACGCATGTGGATCTTGCCGGCGGACGCGGCGAGATCGCCGGGCGCGAACAGTCGATCCGCACGCTTGCGGGCACCGACACGCTTGGCGAGCTTGCGGAAACCGCGATCGCCCTGTCGGGCGGGCGCAAGGTGCGGCTCGACGAGCTCGGCAACGTGACCGACGGCGCTGCCGAGCGGCGCACATTCGCGCGCATCAACGGCGAGCCGGTCGTGGCGTTTGCGGTGAGCCGCTCGAAAGGGGCCAGCGACGCCACTTTGGCCAAGCTCGTGCAGGCGCGCATCGCCGCCCTGCAGACGCGCTATCCGGACGTCGCCATCCAGCAGATCGACACCTATGTCGCCTACACGCTCGGCAACTACTATTCGGCGATGGCCAGCCTCGTCGAGGGCGCGCTCCTGGCCGTGGTCGTGGTGCTGGTGTTCTTGCGCAACTGGCGCGCCACGCTGATCACCGCCTGCGCGCTGCCGCTTGCCATCATTCCCACCTTTTTCTCTTTTTTCCTCATGGGGTTCTCGCTCAATCTCGTGTCGCTGCTGGCGATCACGCTCGTGACCGGGATTCTCGTCGACGACGCGATCGTCGAAATCGAGAACATCGTGCGCCACATGCAGATGGGCAAATCGCCGTGGGAGGCCGCGCTCGAAGCCGCCGACGAGATCGGCCTTGCGGTCGTGGCGATCACGCTCACGATCATCGCGGTATTCGCCCCCGTGAGCTTCATGGGCGGCATCGTCGGCCAGTATTTCAAGCAGTTCGGCCTTACGGTGGCGGCGGCGGTGTTTTTCTCGCTGCTCGTCGCCCGCCTCATCACGCCGATGATGGCGGCCTATTTCATGCGGCCCGTCGTCCATCGCGAAGGCCCGCCGGGGCGCGTGATGGCGCTTTATCTGCGCGCCATCGGCTGGTCGGCGCGCCATCGTTTTGCGACCGTCGGGCTCGGGCTTGCGATCTTCGCGGGCTCGGTCGTGTCGACGCAAGCGCTGCCCGCCGGATTCCTGCCCGGCGAAGATACGGCGCGCAGCCTGTTTGTGGTCGAGTTGCCGCCCGGCGCGCGCCTTGTCGATACGGAAGCCAAAACGAGCGCCATCGCCGAGCGCTTGCGGGCGCGGCCCGAAGTGCTGAGCGTCTTCGTGGATGGGGGCCGCTCGCCCAATGGCGGGCGCGAAGTGCGCAGGGCGACGCTGACGATCGAGTTCGTGCACAAGAGCAAACGCCCCAAAAAACAGAAAGAGCTCGAGGCCGAGATCCTGCGCGAGCTTGCCGACGTGCCGGACATCCGCTTCTGGCGCCTGGCGGAAAACGGCCAGCGCGGCCTGTCGCTGCTGGTGGCGGGCGACGATCCCAAGGTGACGGCCGACGTGTCTTCGCGCCTTGCCGCGGAAATGCGAACGCTGCCGATGCTGCAGGGCGTGATCTCGACGGCCGCCCTCGACCGCGCCGAAATCCGCGTGCGCCCGAAGCCCGAGCGCGCCGCCGATCTCGGCGTTTCGACCGACACGATCGCCGAGACGCTGCGCGTGGCGACGATCGGCGACATCGGCGCCAATCTCGCCAAGTTCGACGTCGGCATGCGCCAGGTGCCGATCCGCGTGCAGCTCGAGCAGACCGCGCGCAGCGAGCGCGAAACCCTCGAAACGCTCAAAGTGCCGACCGCGCGCAGCGGGCCTGTGCCGCTCGCGGCCGTGGCCGACATCGAATTCGGCCAGAGCCCGACCGCGATCGACCGCTTCGACCGGCGTCGGCGGATTGCGGTCGAGGCCGATCTGCTCGGCACCGACGCGCTGGGCGGGGCCATCGAGGCGATCCTGCAGCTGCCGACCGCGCGCGAGCTGCCGCCGGGCGTGGAAATCCGCACCACGGGCGACGCCGAGATCATGGGCGAAGTGTTCGAAGGGTTCGCGCTCGCCATGGGGGCCGGCATCCTGATGGTGTTCGGCGTGCTGGTGCTGCTGTTCGGCTCGTTCCTGCAGCCGATCACGATTCTGTTTTCGCTGCCGCTGTCCTTCGGCGGCGTGGCGATCGCACTCCTGCTCACGCAAAAGCCGATGTCGATGCCGGTCGTGATCGGCATCTTGATGCTGATGGGGATCGTGACCAAAAACGCGATCATGCTCGTCGATTTCGCGGTCGAGGAAATCGCGCGCGGCGTGGACCGCGTGGCGGCGATCGTCGATGCGGGCGCCAAGCGCGCGCGGCCCATCGTGATGACCACGCTTGCGATGGCGGCGGGCATGCTGCCGTCGGCCTACGGGATCGGCGACGGCGGCGAGTTCCGCTCGCCGATGGCGGTCGCGGTGATCGGCGGGCTCATCGTGTCGACGGGCCTGTCGCTGATCTTCGTGCCGGCGTTTTTCCTCGTGATGGACGATCTGTCGCGCCTGTTCGCCCGCGTCTTTTCGCGGCTGCGCGCGCCCGACCAAGCGGCACCCGTCACGCCTCGCTGAAGGTGCTCACCATCGTCTTGAGGCGTTTGGGGTCGCGCAGCACGAGTTCCTGCTTCTCGCGCGCGACGATGCCTTTTTTGGCGAGATCGGAAAGCGCGCGCGCCACCGTCTCGCGCGTGGCCGAGACGCGCGCGGCAATGTCGCCGTGCGCGGGGATCGGGCGGATCACGATGCGCCCGCCCGCGGCCGGCCGGGCAAGGCGCAGCAGTTCGGCATAGACGCGGTTGTAGGCGCCCAACGTCGAAAGTTCGAAAATGCGGCTCGTGGCTTGGCGCAAAGCGGCGGCAAGGCGGTTGAGCAGGGCGAGCGCCGCTTTGGACTCGGCCGCGAGCGTTGCGAGAAATGCCGCGCGCGGCAGGATCGCAACGAGGCTGGGCGCGAGCGCCACGACGCCGGCCGAGCGCGTGCCGCCGTCGATCGCGGCAAGTTCGCCGACGCACGCACCCGGGCCGATTTCGTCGAAGCTCACCTCGCGCCCGGCCGCCGAATAGAGGACGACGCGCGCGAGGCCCGCCACCACGAAATACACGTCGTCGGAGGCGTCGTCGCGCGCGATGATCGTCTGGTCGGCGTCGTAGGTGCGCCAGCGGCAGGCTTTTTCGATCTGCCGGCGGGCGGCCTCCGGCAGGTCCGCGAACAGCGCCACGCTGGCCAAGCTGCGGGCGGCAGGCGGATGCGCGGTCGGGGGTGTTGGCGACATCGGCGGGCCCTCCTTCTGCGACATACGTTGCCCGGCTTGCAGCACCTCGTCTATAGTCGGGGAAGGGGCATGCTGCAGCGCAACAGGTGCGGGGCTCTGTCGGTCGCCGGGGTGCGAGGGGGATTTGGGATGAACCAATTCGAAGAATTGCACGGCCTCTATTTCGAGGACCTCGCGGTCGGCCAAACGGCCATCTTCGCCAAAACCGTGACCGAGACCGACATCGTGCTGTTCGCCGGCCTCACCGGCGACAACAACCCCGTGCATATCAACGAGGTGTTCGCGGCGGCGACGCCGTTCTCGGGGCGCATCGCGCACGGCATGCTGACGGCGAGTTTCGTGTCGACCGTGCTCGGCACCAAGCTGCCGGGGCCGGGCGCCATCTATCTGAGCCAGACGCTGCGCTTCAAAGCGCCGGTGCGCGCGGGCGACACGGTCGTGGCGCGCGCCACGGTCAAGGAACTGCTGCCCGAAAAGCGCCGCTGCACGCTCACCACCACGATCTCGGTCGACGACAAGGTCGTGCTCGAAGGCGAGGCGGTGGTGCTGGTGGCCGCACGCCCGGTCGCCGCCCAGCCCGCGCGCGTTGCCGCCGAGGTGGGCGAATAGCGCCCCCTGATCCGGCCGCCCGACGCAGCCCGCCATGATTCCGGCTTTGCGCCTCCATCGCGATCTCGATCGCCTGCCGCCGGCCGCGCGCGGCACGGTTGCCGCCATCGGCAATTTCGACGGCGTGCATTTGGGCCACCGCGCCGTGATCGCCGCCGCCGCCGAGGCAGCAGCCCGCCAGGGGGCAGCCCTTTCGGTCGTCACGTTCGAGCCGCATCCGCGCCGCTTCTTCCAGCCCGAAGCGCCGCCCTTTCGGCTCGCGAGCGTGCGGCGCAAGCTCGAGTTGCTCGCCGAGTGCGGCGTCGCCCACGTGTTTGCGCTGCGCTTCAACGCGGCGCTGGCCGCCCATTCGGCCGATGCGTTCGTCGACGAGATCCTGCTGGGGCGGCTCGATCTGGCGGCGATCGTGGCCGGCTGGGATTTCGCCTTCGGGCGCGGGCGCGGCGGCACGTCGGCCACCCTCGTTGCGCGCATGGCGCAGGCCGGGCGCAGTGCGGCTATCGTTGCGGCCGCCAAGGCCGACGATGCAGCCGACGGGGCGGCCATCTATTCGTCGACCGCCGTGCGCACGGCCCTGGCGGCGGGCGATCCGCAGCGTGCAGCGCGCCTGCTCGGCCGGCCCTACGCGATCGACGGGCATGTGCGCGCGGGCGCCAAACGCGGGCGCACGATCGGTTTTCCCACCGCCAATCTGGGCTTGGGCGCCCATGTGCCGCCGGCTTTCGGCGTGTATGCCGTGCGCGTCGAGGGTGCCGTTCCCGGGCAGAAGATCGCCGGGGTTGCCAATCTCGGCGTGCGCCCCACGCTTGGCGGCGGCTTGGCGCCGCAGCTTGAAGCGCATCTGTTCGATTTTGCGGGCAATCTCTACGGGCGCCGCTTGCGCGTCGCGTTCGCGGCGTTTCTGCGGCCCGAGCGCAAATTCGCCGATTTTGCGGCGCTCAAAGACCAGATCGCGCGCGACGCCGAAGCCGCCCGCAAGATCCTGGCCTGAGCCGCGCGCGTTATTTGTTCGTGGCCTCGTTGCCGCACGCGGTCAGCTGGTGCGTGGTGCGCACCTGGCTGCCGGTCTTTTCGAGCTCGAATTCCTTGGTGATGCGGCAGCGATAGGTCTGCGGCTCAGTGACCGTAACCGGGCGCTCGACCGCCGAGAAACTGCTGGTGAGCCGCGTGGCGCCGTCGGCAAAACCCGGAAACAGCGTAGCGAGATAGCCAAGCACGCCCATCACCACCACGAAAATGGCGGTGACGCCAAGCAGTTTTGTAAGAACGCTGGTTTCGACGTTCATGGCCGGAATCCTTGACCTCCATATAAGGCGAAACGGCGTTTTCGGCAACTCCGGCCGGCATTTTCACGGGAATTTCGCTTGTGCAGGTGCAGCAAGCTCCCCACATTCGACACCATGATCCGAGAATTCTTGTGCGCGTCGGCGCTGTTGTTTGCGGCCGCGATCGGGGGTGCTTCGACGGCGGCGGCCATGCAAGGCGTGCCGCCCGAGGGGTCGATGCTCTTTTCGGTGCGCAAATCGGGCTCGGAGGTCGGCACGCATCGCATCTCGTTCACCGAGCGCGACGGCGCCTTGGTCGTCGAAACCGACTCGAAACTGCAGCTGCGCCTCGCTTTCGTGACGGTCTATCGCTACGTGCAGCGCACGCGCGAGACCTGGCGCGACGGCGTGCTTGTCGCCATCGAAAGCGACATCGACGACAACGGCACGCCGTTCCGCCTGCGCGGGGCCGCGAAAGACGGCGTGCTGCGCCTCGACGGCCACCAGGAACTGCACGTCGTGCCGGTCGGCATCAAACCGCTCAGCTACTGGAACATCGCGGTGATGCGCGCGCCGCGCGGGTTCGACGTGCAGTGGGGTTCGCTTGCCGATCTCGCGGTCGAGCCGCGCGGGCCCGAGACCCGCCAGGTCGCCGGCAAGCCAGTGGAAGCGCGCCGCTACGCCATGCGCGGCTACGAGATCCGCAAGGGCGAGCGCCAGAAACAGCCGTGGCTCAATCTCGATGCGTGGTACGACCGCGAGGATCGGCTGGTCGGGCTCGCCTTCCACTATCGCGGCTTCGATTTCGACTATATCCGCCAGCAATAGGCCGGGCCGCAATTAGGTTGCGCGGTGCGAGTGTGCTAGGCTTCGAGTCGCCTGTCTTGCGCGCGCGATTTTCGTCGCGCGCCGGCTGCGGGCAAGCGACAGGAGCGGTGCCATGCGTGTCCGCGACGACTATCGCACCCTCACAGGCCAAGACAAAGCTTCGATCCTGCTGCTGTCGCTCGGCGAAAACGTCGCGACAAAGCTGTTTGCGCTGATGACCGACGACGAGATCAAGGAGATCTCGCAGTCGATGTCGAGCCTCGGCAACGTCAATTCTTCGATCATCGAGCGTCTCATCGTCGAGTTCGCCGACCAGATATCGGCGACCGGCTCGCTCGTCGGTTCGTTCGATTCGACCGAACGCCTGCTCGGCAAGATTCTCGACAAGAACCGCATGGCCGGCATTATGGACGACATTCGCGGGCCCGCCGGCCGCACGATGTGGGACAAGCTCGGCAACGTCAACGAAGCCGTGCTCGCCAACTATCTCAAGAACGAATATCCGCAGACCGTGGCCGTGGTGCTGGCCAAGATCCGCTCCGACCATGCCGCGCGCGTGCTGGGCACGCTGCCCGAGGCGTTCGCGATGGAAGTCATCATGCGCATGCTGCGCATGGAGACGGTGCAGAAAGAAGTGCTCGACGACGTCGAACGCGTGCTGCGCAACGAGTTCATGTCGAACCTCGCCAAGACGAGCCGCAAAGACACGCACGAGCTCATGGCCGAAATCTTCAACTCGCTCGAGCGCCAGACCGAAGCGCGCTTCACGACCGCCCTCGAAGAGCGCAACCGCGACAGTGCCGACAAGATCAAGGCGCTCATGTTCAAGTTCGAAGATCTGGGCAAGCTGGATCCGGGCGGGGTGCAGACGCTGCTGCGCGCGGTCGACAAATCGAAGCTTGCCATCGCCATGAAAGGCGCCAACGAACAGGTGCGCGACCTGTTCTTGTCCAACATGTCCGAGCGCGCGGGCAAAATGCTCAAGGAAGAAATGGAAGCGCTCGGCCCCGTGCGCGGCAAGGACGTGGCCGAAGCGCAGACCGCGATGGTCAATGTCGCCAAAGAACTCGCCGCCAAGGACGAGATCGTGCTGTCGAAGGGCGGGGCCGGCGGCGACGACGATTTGATCTACTGACCGGGATGGCTTCCGCCGCACCGCTCAAGCACTCCGTCCGCTTGGCCGACGGCATCGAATGCCCCGCCTTCGGCATGGGCACGTGGCGCATGGGCGAAGCGAAGGCCACGCGCGCGGCCGAAATCGCAGCGCTGCAAGCTGGGCTCGATGCCGGCGTCAAACTCGTCGATACGGCCGAAATGTACGGCGAGGGCGAGGCCGAGACGATCGTCGCAGCGGCGATGGCCGGGCGGCGCGACGATGTGTTCGTCGTCTCCAAAGTCTATCCGCACAATGCGAGCCGGGCCGGCACGGTTGCGGCTTGCGAGCGCTCGCTGAAGCGTCTCGCCACCGACCGCATCGATCTCTATCTGCTGCATTGGCCGGGCCGCCATCCGCTCGAAGAGACGGTGGCGGGTTTCGAACAATTGAAGCGCGCGGGGAAAATCCGCAGCTGGGGTGTCAGCAATTTCGACATTTCGGAAATCGAGGCGCTTGGCCGCATTGCAGGCGGCGAGGCGTGTGCCACGAACCAGGTGCTCTACAATCTCGCGCGTCGCGGCATCGAAGGCGGCCTCGCGGCGGCGTGCGCCAAGCGGAAAATGCCGATCATGGCCTATTCGCCGCTCGACCAGGCGCGCATTCCGCGCAAAGCAGCACTTGCCGACGTGGCCCGCCGCCACAATGCAAGCCAAGCCCAGATCATGCTCGCCTGGGCCGCGCGCGATCCGACCACAATTGTGATCCCCAAAGCGACGGGCACGGCACATCTCGCCGAAAACATCGCGGCGATGGGGTTGCGTCTGGATGCGGCCGATCTCGCCATCCTCGATGCGGCCTTCCCGCCGCCGCGCGGCGTAACGCCGCTTGAGATGCTTTGAGCGCCGATTGGGCGCTGGCGTTTTCTCGCTTCGCTCGTCTGCGCTGCAACCGCCCGCGAAGGATCGGGGGGCAACGCAATCCCGCGATCGGCGAGCGGGAAGGGCGATCGAAGCCATACACTCGTCCTGCGTGCATATTTCATTGCGCACTTTCGTCGAATGCGCTATCGAAGATTGGCGTGGGGGCGGAAGCTTTGACAGTCGGATGGGGTGGAGGCGTGGCTCTAAATCTGCCGAATTCAGAGTTTGCGGTATCTGGATGGTTCCGTTCGAATGCGCGGCGCATTTGCTTTCTTTTCTTCGTGCTTGTTTCAGTTGCGCCGACGATTGCCGAGGCGCAGGCACCGCTTCTGATTTGGCGCAATCGTTTGGACGAGGCGGTTCCGGCACCCAACCATGTGCGTTTTGTTTACGCGCTCCCGGCCGATGGTGTGGACCGCGATCTCGACGTAAACGGCACGCTGCAGGCAGCCGTCGTGGTTGCGCAAAACTGGATG
>JAIXXA010000024.1 GCA_027490975.1 Rhodospirillaceae bacterium | reverse complement strand
CGACGTCGCGCAGCAGCCGCTTGAGTTCGATCTGCATCGTCTCGCGCAGCTTGCGGTCGAGGGCCGAGAAGGGCTCGTCGAGCAGCAGCAATTTGGGGGCAACCGCGAGTGCCCGCGCCACCGCCACGCGCTGTTGCTGGCCGCCCGAGAGCCCGCGCACCGGCCGCGCGGCCATCTCTGTCAGATGCACGAGGTCGAGAAACTTCGCGACCGTCGGTGCGATCTCGGCTTGCGGCCGACGCTGGGCGCGCAGGCCGAACGCCACGTTGTCGGCGACCGACAGATGCGGAAACAGCGCGTAGTTCTGGAACACCACGCCCACGCCGCGCTTGTGCGTGGGCAGATTGCCGATCTCGGATCCTGCCAGGCGCACGCTGCCGCGGTCGGCATCGAGCAGCCCCGCCACAATGCGCAGCAGCGTGGTTTTGCCGCAGCCCGAAGGCCCCAGCAGCGAGACGAACTCGCCGCGGTTGACGCCAAAATCCACGCCGCCCAACACGCGGTTGCCGGCGAACGATTTTTCGGCGCCGCGAATGTCGAGAAAAGCTTCGCCCGGACTCATCGCGCGGCGCTTTGCTGCGGCCCTAGAGCGACAGCTCGCGGTCCCAGCGCGCAACCCACGCCGCGCGGTTCTCCGAAACGTTGGCCCAGTCGACCGGATGCACGGTGAGGCTCGAAAGCCCGGCCGGGGCCGGCACGGTGCGGTTGGTCGGCAGCGCAAACGTCGCTTCCGTCACCTTGGTCTGGATTTCCGGGCTCAGCAGCATGTCGACATAGGCCGCCCCCAGCTCGGGCAGGGGTGCCCCCTTCACAAGCGCAATGCCCGACGGCATCGAGAACGTGCCTTCTTTGGGGGCTGCGAGTTCGATCGGCGCACCCCGCGCCTTGCGCGCAAGTGCAAGCGTGGAGATGGCGCCTGCGACCATGAAGGCTTCGCCCTGTTCGAGCAGATTGTAGGCTTGGCCTTCCTGCGTGTAGGCCATCAGGATGTTGGCCTTCATCTCTTTGAGTTTGGCGAAGGCGGAGTCCATATCTTTTTGCGCTTCGGCCATCGGCTTGCCGGTCTTGAGGAACGCGGCCAAGAAAAGGTTCATGACGCCCTCGGTGTTCTGCAGCGACGGCAGAATCACGCGGCCTTTGTATTTGGGATCGTAGATCTCGGCCCAGCTCGTGGGGGCGGCCATGCGCGTCGTGTTGTAGGCGATGCCGACCCACGGCTGCAGGTAATTGACCCACATGCCGTCCATGTGCGTGACACCCGGCTTCAGCGACGCCGAGTTCGGCACTTTGGCGGCCGTGATCGGCTCGAGCAGGCCTTCGCGCACGGCCAGGATCATCACCGGATCGTCCATCTGCACGACCGAGAGATACTGCTTGTCCTTGTTCTTCTGCATCTTCTCGAGATTGACGAGCGAGCGCGTGCCCTCGAACACGACCTTCACGTTGTATTTCTTCTCGAAGGCCGGGATCATTATCTCTTCGGACCAGCTGCGCTGGCTCGAGGCGGCACCCACGACCAGTTCGCGCGTCTGCGCGCGGATCACCGACGGGCTTGCGAGGCTGCCGGCCGACAGGGCGGCCGCACCGGCCAGAACGCTGCGGCGGCTGAGTTTGGGAAGATGGCGGATGGTCATGGCGGGCTCCTCAAAGGTTCATGGGCGGCCAAAGGCCGCAGGCATGCCGAATGGCGACCTTTTGTCTTGGGGGGGAGACCGACGGTCGTTTCTCTGCAAAGCAAGCGATATGCCACGGCGCTGCAATGCCGATTCTGCTTGCTTCGCCGCCGCGACGGCCGCAGGCCTGCACTGCCGCGTGCGCAAAATCTCGGCGCTTTTTTGGGCGTCTAAAGGGCGAAGACGCGGCCCCAGTCGCGCGCGGCCGGCGTGGGATCGGCACCCAGCATTTTGAGCGCCTGCCACAGCACGACCGTGGTCGCGTCGAGGAACGGGATACCGGTTTCGGCCTCGATCTCGGCCGCGACCCAGGCCGATGGATAATTCGTGCACCAGCCCAGAATCGCGTCGGGCTTTGCCGCAGCAGCCTTGCGCGCCATCGCGCGGATCGCGGCGAGCGGCACGCTCGCGTAGCTCAGATTGTCGGCCATGCGCGAATTCTCCCGCGCCACGGTCGCAAAGCCGATTTCGGCGAAATTCTTTTCGACCTTGGCCTGATAGGCGTCGCCATAGGGCGTCACGAAGGCAAGCCGCGAAGCGCCCAGCAGCCCCAGCGCTTCGATCGCGGCAAACAGCGACGTCGTCGCCGGGCATTTGGCGCTCTCTTGAAGGCGCGTGCGCAGTTTGCGCTCGACCGCGATGCCGACCGAACCGCCCTTGCTGCCGTTCCACACGACCACGCCGGGCCGCGCGTGGCCGAGCAGTTCGGCGGCGCGCAGCATGTGCGTCCAGTCGTAGGCGTCCGGATAGGGGTCGGTCGCACCGAACACGGGCGAGCGCGAAAAATGCGGCGATACGCTCGGGAAATCGCGCAGCAGCGCCAAGGTCGCGCGCTCGACGACCGTGTTGCCCGAGGGCGTCACGGTCGCCAGAAAATGTTTATGCGTCTCGAACGCGGCGGCCTGGGACATCTACGGCACCTCGCGGAACAAACGACCCCAGCCTTGCACGCGCGCAGGGGCAACGCCTGCCGCGCGCAAACCCGCCCACACGGCGGTGGCGACAGAGTCGTAGATCGGAATGCCGATCTCGGCTTCCAGCGCTTCGACGATCGGCCCGCCGCGCATATTGGTGCAGAAAACCGCGATCGCGTCGGGTTTTTCCTTCGCCACTTCGCGCACGAGATCGGCGATCGTCGCTTCCGTGTATTGCGAGAACGAGAAATTGCCGCGGTCCTGCAGATGGCGCTCGGCAATGCAAGCGAAGCCCTCGGCCGCGAAATTCGCGACGATCTTGTTCTGGATCTCGTCGAGATAGGGGCTCACAAGGCCGATGCGCGATGCACCTGTGCTGCGCAGAATCTCGGCAAGGGCGAGCACCGAGGTGCCGGTTTTGGCCCCCGTCGCCGCCGTGATCGCGGCACACAGATCCCGGTCGCGTTCGAGGCCGAGCCAACCCGACGAGGTGCCGTTCCATACGATCGCATCGACCTTGGCGTCGGCCAGCAGCAAGGCCGCATCGAGGATCGGCTGCAACTCGAATTGCGCGAGGGCCGCCGAGGCAAGCGAGATCTCGGTCACGCGGAAGCGCCCGAAATGCGCGGTTACGTCCGGCAGGCCCGCGAGCATGGCGGTCGTCACCGGCTCCAACACGGTGTTGGAAGACGGCGTGAGCATGCCGATACGTTTGTGCTGCGAAGGATGGATTGCCATGCGCCGGACGTTAGCAATTTCCGTACCCGAACAGTGCGCGACCCGATAGAGTTTCGCGGATGAACGGCGATTTGCTGATACGCGGCGCGCGCATTCTCACGATGGATACGCCGCGCCATATCGATGCGGGCGACATTCTGATTCGCGGCGGCCGCATTGCGGCCGTCGGCGCCGTGCCTCCCGATCTTGTGCCCGACGGCATCCGCACACTCGATGCGCGCGGCAAGTTGGCGCTGCCCGGCCTCATCAACGCGCATGTGCATTCGCCGGGCAATCTGATGCGCGGCTGCCTCGACGGCTATCCGCTCGAAGTGTTCATGCTCTACGAGGTGCCGCCTTTGGCGGCCGAAGGGCAGGGGACGCGGCTTGCCTATTTGCGCACGGCTTTGGGTGCCATCGAGATGCTGAAACTCGGCATCACCACGGTGCTCGACGACGCGTTCTACGTGCCGACCGTTACGCCCGACGCGATCGACGCGGTGATGGAAGCCTATCGCGACAGCGGCATGCGCGCGACGATGGCGCTCGACCAGCCCAACATCGTCGAATACGACAAGCAGCCCTTCCTGGCCGAGCTTATCCCGCCCGCGATCCGCGCGCGCATGGATGCTGCCCCGCGCCAATCGGCCGACGAATTGATGGCGTGTTACGCGCATCTGGTCGCGCGCTGGCACGGGGCCGAGGGCGGGCGCTTGGGGGCGGCCGTCTCGTGCTCGGCCCCGCACCGCGTCACGCAGGACTATTTCGCGCGGCTAGGCGCTTTGTCGCGCGAACGCGATCTGCCGTTCTTCGTGCATATCCTCGAAACCAAGACCCAGCGCGTGTTCGGCGAAGAAAAGCTTGGCAAGTCGCTGGTGCGTTACGTGCATGATCTGGGTTTGCTCGACGAACGCATGCTCGTGATGCACGCGATCTGGATCGACGATGCCGACATCGATCTGCTCGCCAAGTCGGGCTGCACGGTCGCGCACAACCCGGTGTGCAATCTGCGCCTGGGCAGCGGCATCATGCCGTGGCGGCGTTTGCGCGACGCAGGCGTGCCGCTTGCTCTCGGCACCGACGAGGCGACGGTCGACGACACGCATAATCTCTGGCTTGTCGCGAAGTCGGCAGCCCTTGTGCACACGCTGACGCGCACCGACTATCGCGACTGGCCCAAAGCGGCCGAGATTCTCGAAGCGCTTTATCTCGGCGGGGCGCGTGCCGCGCGCGCGCGCGTGCCGTTGGGGCGCCTCGCACAAGGTGCCGCGGGCGACGTCGCACTCCTCGATCTTGCGACCACGGCGTTCACGCCGCTCAACGATCTCGAGCGCCAGCTTGTCTATTGCGAGACCGGATCGTCGGTGCGCGACGTGGTCGTGGGCGGCAACCTCGTCGTCGAAAACGGCAAGCTGCTGACGCTCGACGAGGCCGCGATCCTCGCCGAGGTCGCCGCACTTGCGCCCGCCCTTGGCGCCGGCATGGCCGAGCTGCGCCAGGCGGCAAGCGAACTCGAACCTTACTATCGCGAAGTCTATCTGCGCGCGATGGCGCGCGACGTGGGCCTCGACCGGCGCGGCCGCGACGGCTAGGCTCGAACGCAGTTCTGAACATTCGTCGAAAAGAGTTTTGCGATGCGTCTCTTGCTGGTCAATTCCAACACCTCCGAATTCGTGACGGGCAAAGTGGCCGAGGCCGCGCGCCTCGCGGCGGCGCCAGGCACCGAAATTCGCGCCGTTACCGGCAGTTTCGGCGCGCGCGTGATCGGTTCGCGCAGCGAAAACGCGATCGCCGAACATTCGACGATGGCGCTCGTCGCCGAACATGCGGGCGATTGCGACGGCGTTCTGATCGTCGTCTCCTACGACACGGCCGTGACGGCCGCGCGCGAGATGCTGTCGGTCCCCGTGCTCGGCATGACGGAGGCGGCGCTGCATGTGGCGACCCTTGTCGGCCGGCGCGTGGGCGCGATCCTGTTCGGCAAGCGCGTGCTCGGGCTCTATCGCGACACCGTGGCCGCAACCGGGCTCGGCGGCTGCGTGGCCGGGTGGCGCGCGTTGGAAAGTGCGGCCCCGTACGCGCCCGGCGACCAGAGCGAGGTTGAGCGCATGATCGTCGCGGCCGCCAACGATCTCGTCGAGCGCGACCACGTGGAGGCGATCGTGCTGACCGGGGCCGTGATGGCAGGCGTGCCGGCGCGCCTGCAAGACCAGATCCCCGTGCCGATGTTCGACGGCATCACGACCGGCGTGCCGCTGCTCGAAGCGCTCGTGCGCATCCGTCCGGCGAAGCCGCGCACCGGCAGCTACGCGCTGCCCGTGGGCCGCGAGACTGTCGGCCTGACGCCGGCTCTTGCGGCCCGCTTCAAGGCCGAGCACCTAAAAGGCTAGGCGATGGATCTGCCGCACCCCGGCCGTTTCGACGATGTGCCGATCGTGCGGCGCGCGGCTGCGGCATGGCCGCACGGCAAGCGCCTGGCGGTGTATGTGGCCCTCAATCTCGAAAGCTACGCGTTCGGCGAGGGCCTGTCGGAAGACATCGTGCCGGGCGCGGGCACGCCCGACGTGCTGAACTGGTCGTGGCGCGAATACGGCAACCGCGTGGGCGCTTGGCGGCTGCTCGATGCTTTCAAGACAAGCGGCATCGTACCTTCGCTTCTGGTCAATTCGGCGATCTATGGGCGCCATGCCGAATTGGCGCAGGCGTTTCGCGACGCCGGCGCGGCGATCGTCGCACACGGGCGCACGAATTCCGAAAGCCAGGCCGGGCTCGACGAAGCGGCCGAGCGCCAACTCATCGTCGAAGCGCGCGACGTGATTGCCGCACATGCAGGCAAACCGCCGCAAGGCTGGCTCGGGCCGTGGATCGCCGAAACGCAGCGCACGCCCGATCTGTTGCGCGCGGCGGGCTTTTCCTACGTGCTCGATTGGTGCATGGACGACCAGCCGATCTGGCTCAACGTGCAGGGCGGCCGGTTGCTGAGCGTGCCCTATCCGCAGGAGCTCAACGATTCGAACGCCATCGTGGCGCGGCGCCACAGTGCCGCCGATTTCGCCGACATGATCGTCGACCAGTTCGACGAAATGCGCGATCAGGCGACCGACCAGCCGCTTGTGATGGGCATTGCATTGCATGCCTATGTCGCAGGACAGCCCTTTCGCCTGCGCAAGCTCAAGGCCGCTTTGCGCCATATCGGTACGGCATATCCCGACGTGTGGCTTGCAACGAGCGACGCGATCGCAGCGCACTGGGCAAGCCCGAAGCCTTGAGCGCTCGCGGGCCCTGCCGCGCCGGCCGATGGAGTGCGACCTGCCGGGCAATCGAACGCCTGCTTTCGCGGCATTTCGAAAACTACAATTCTCACGCGGAAAAATATTTAGGCAGATTCGACGGTTTTTGACTGTAACCAAGGCGAAATATCGGCTTCGCGCCATCTTGAAGATGGCCCGCGAATTGCTCATATGTCCGAAGCACGTGTATCGGGACAATCTCTGCCCCGGCCGCACGCACGACCGACAGTGCCCGTTTCTTGTCTTGGAAGGCAGGCGTGGGCGCCGACGGAAATCCCCCCAAGCCCCGACGACAGGGGCGCATGAACGGAGGCTACCAGTGAAATTCGCGACGATTTTTGCCGCATCCGCGGCCGCATTCTTTGTGTTCGCACCGGCCGCGGTTCTCGCCGGTCCGGCGCTCGACGCCATCAAGCAGCGCGGCACGCTGCGCTGCGGCGTGCAGGGGCCGAGCAACCCGGGCTTCGGCGTGCCCGACACGCAAGGCCGTTGGTCGGGCTTCAACGTCGACATCTGCCGCGCCGTTGCGATCTCGATCTTCAACGACCCGAACAAGGTCGAGTTCGTTCCCGTGACGACGCAGAGCCGCTTCCCGGCGCTGGCCGCGGGCGAAGTCGACATGCTGTCGAACAACTCGACCTGGACGCTGACGCGCGACACCAACGTCAACCGCTTCAACTTCCCTGCGGTCGTGTTCTACGACGGCCAGGCGATGATGGTGCCGCGCCGCCTCAACGTGACCAGCGCGCGCGGTCTCAATGGCGCCACCGTCTGCGTGCAGCCGGGTACGACGACCGAGCTCAACCTCGCCGACTTTTTCCGCCAGCACAACATGACGTTCCGTCCGGTCGTCGTGGCCGATCTCGACGAGCTGCGCCGCACCTACGACGCGGGCCGCTGCGACGTCTACACCAACGACTTCGCGGCCCTCGCCGCGCAGCGCACGCTGCTGACCAACCCGCGCGACCATGTGATCCTGCCCGAACGCGTATCCAAGGAGCCGCT
>JAIXXA010000097.1 GCA_027490975.1 Rhodospirillaceae bacterium | reverse complement strand
AGAAACCTGCCGTTCTTCAGAAACGCATCGCACGAAAGGGGCGAAGCGCGTTGGCAACGACGAAGCGCCCCCGCAACTCGGTCTTGGCCATTCCCGCTTCCGCTTTGATCCGCCCGAATGCGTCCTCAGCGCGTTTTCGATACCCCCGGCTCAGCCCCCATCGATCGCGCGCTCCTTGTCGAGCATGTAGTCGCCTGCGCGGATTGGCGCCGCGCCTCCTTGTGCATCGCCCGCGACGGGAACAACGAGCGCATCGTGGTTTGGATGAAGAAAATAGGCGATCGACTGGCGTGCGCGCGGCGGCGCGCCCGGCGGCGGGTTCGCCACACGGTGCAGATTCGAAACCCAGCGTCCGCCGGTCCAGCGCTCCATCATGTCGCCGATGTTGACGACGAACAGCTCGGGTCGGCACGGGACGTCGATCCAGGTGCCGTCGCGCAATCTGACCTGCAGACCGTCCCCGCCCGGCGCTTGGGCGAGAATCGTCAGCGCGCCATAGTCGGTATGGGCGCCTGCACGCACTTGGCCGGGCAGCGGCGGGGAAATCTGTGCGGGGTAATGGATCGTGCTGAGGATCGAGAAATGCCGGTCTATCTTGTCGCCGAACCAATCGGGTGCCAGCGCCAGCGCGCTGGCGAATAGCCGCATCAGTTCGGCACCGAGCCGCTCCATGTGCGCGTAATACCTCGCGACCGGGACAGCGAGCTCGGACGGCAGCCGGTTGGACCGGTGGAAGGCGCGCGCCTCGGCCGTATGGAAATAGGGATCATCGAGATCGAAGCGCCCCGCCATGAAGTATTCGCGCAGATCGGGCGGCTGCTCGACGCCCTCTTTCGCCGCCAGGCCCGAGCCGGCAGGCCGGTGGTAGCCATGATGGCGCGCGCCGGGCGCCGGGGCAAAAGCCGCCTTCTCGTCCGGCGTTCGTGCAAAAAAACGCGCGGAGGCTTCGAATGCGGCGTCGAGGGCCGCGGTCGGCACGCCGTGTCCGGCAATCGCGAAGAAACCGACCGTACGGTTTGCCGCGTCGATCGCCGCAGCGGTTGCGGCGGCCGAATCGCCCGCGCGAAATCTGGTCAGATCGAAGACGGGAACGTCTGGCAGCATGATTGCATCGACCCCACGGAAAACGGCACGCCTGCCGGAAGGAAAGCCATGGAACTCTATCGCGGCATGGACCGCGCGGCACTCGACGTCGCATACAACAATCGTGCCGTCGTGCCGGATTGGCAGGGCTATCTCGACCGATGGCGCACGCGCAGCGACGCGCTCTATGCCGCGCGGCCGGTGCTGCGCGATCTGCGCTACGGGCCGGGTCCCCGCCAGCGGATCGACATTTTCCCGAGCGGCCGGCGGGGGGCGCCCGCGATCCTGTTTCTGCACGGCGGCTATTGGCAGTGGAACAACAAGGAAGGCCAGGCCTTCGTTGCCGAGGGCCTGCTCGCGCACGGGTTCGATGTGGCGATCGGCGAATACAGTTTGGCACCTGAAGCGCGCATGTCGGCGATCTGCGCCGAGGCGAACGCCATGGTGGAATGGCTTGCCGGCGAATTGCCCGCGCGCGGGCTCGGCGAAGGCGGGCTGTACCTGTCGGGAATCTCGACCGGTGCCCATTTGATGGCCCTCGCACTCGGGCATGCGGCCGTGCGCGGCGCTTTGCTGATCAGCGGCATCTACGATCTGGAGCCGATCCGCTTGTCGGCGCTCAACGACGCGATCGGCATGGACGCGGGCGAAGCGCGCGCATGCGCGCCGCTGCACGCTGTGCCGTCGCGCACCGCGCCCGCGATCCTCGCGTTTGGTGCCGACGAGCGACCGGAAATCCGACGCCAATCGACGGATTACGCGGCTTGTCTTGAGGCACTCGGCCGCCACGTACGTTCAATGCCCATTCCCGGCTGCGATCATTTCTCGGTGCTTGAAACGCTCGCCGATCCGAAGGGCGCGCTCGCCCAAGCCGCCGCCGAGCTTGCGCGCCTCGGACAGCACTGACCCAAAGCAGATCTGCCATTGCTCAAAATTTGTGCATCATTTCGACGTCGCGTGCACGCGCGCGCCCGAAGCGGTGGCATGTCGCTTGCAGTTTTGTCTTCGAAATTTAGGGAGTAGCTGTGTCGCAGCAGGTCCGAAGAACGCTGATTGCGGGTGCGTTGGTGGTGCGCAAGGCACCGCACGGATGCGCTTGGGAGCGCGCCGATCTGCTGATCGATGGCGACAGCATCGCTGCGATCGAAGCGCCGGGGACAGTCGCACCCACGCGTGCCGACGAAACACTCGACGGTACACGGTTGCTCGTGATGCCGGGCCTCGTCAACGGCCACGTCCATTCGTGGGACCATTACCTCAAAGGCTGCCTTGAGAATCTGACGACCGAGGTTGCGATGTCGTTGATCCGGCCGCGCAAAGCGGTGCCGATCACGCCGCGGCAGATGTATCTGCGCACGGTCGTCGGCGCGCTCGAATCGCTGCGCACCGGGGCGACGACGATCGTGGACGATCTGTCGCTCGGCCAGCTCTTTTCGCAAGAACACATCGATGCGGCCTTCCAGGCTTACGAAGATACCGGCACGCGCGCGATGGTCGGCTTTTCGATGATCGACCGCGCGGTCGTCGATTCCTACCCGTTCGGCGAGGCCGAGTTTCCGTCCCCGCTGCTGGCCGAACTGCGCGGCCTGCCGCGCCCGACGGCCGACCAGCTGCTCGGCCTCGTGCGCGACCTCGTGCGCGCGGGCAAACATCCCAAATCGGCGCGCGTATCGACGCTCGTGTCGCCGTCGGCGCCGCATCGCTGCACCGACGGGTTCCTGGTCGCGAGCCGGCGCCTCGCCGACGAACTCGATCTGCCGGTGATGACGCATTGCCAGGAAACGCGCATGCAGCTCATCACTGCCGAAGAGTTCTACGGCCGCTCGCTCGTGGCGCACCTGGACTCGCTTGGCTTCCTCAAGACGAATACGACGCTGATCCACGCGACCTGGCTTTCCGAACGCGACATCGAGATCATCGCGCGGTCCGGCGCATCGGTTCAGTACAATCCATGGAGCAACGCGATCATGGGCTCGGGCCTGGCACCGGTGCGCGCGTGCCTCGACGCAGGCATCAACGTGTCGATGGGCTCGGACGGGTGCGGGCTGCTTTACGGCGTCAATATGCTCAATACGCTGGGCACCGGCGCGGTCCTGCCGAAGATCGCCACGCCGGATGCCGCACGCTGGCCGACGGCCGAGGAAATCTACCGGGCGGGCAGCGAAGGCGGCGCGCGCGCCTTCGGTCTCGGCGATCGGCTCGGACGGATCGAGCCCGGCTTCAAGGCCGATCTCGTCTGCTACGATCTCGACGCGACGACGCTCACCCCGCTCAACCATCCGGTCCGCCAGATCGTCTATGGCGAGCGCGGGGCCGCGATCCGCGAAGTTTTCGTCGACGGCCGACACGTGATCCGCAACGGGCGCAACGCAATGGTCGACGAAACCAAGCTGCTCCGCGAAATGCAGGCCGCACATGCCGAGATGGCCGACACGCTCGTCGCGTCGCAGGCCGATGCAGCGCCGTTCCACGACGCACTGATGCGCGTCTACCTGCGCGCACTCGCGTGCCCGATCGCGCACGACCATTACGCAGCGCTGATGACCGGCAACAACATCGCCCCGAGGCCCGTATCGTGACGACGGCGGGCGCAAAGCTGACGATCTCGAACGTATCGCACGCGTATGCCGGCGTGCCGGCGCTGGCGGACGTTTCCTTCGAAGTGCCAGCCGGCGATCTCACGGCACTGCTTGGCCCTTCGGGTTGCGGCAAAACCACGCTGTTGCGCATCATCGCAGGCTTCTTCCGCCAGACCCAAGGCTCGGTTCTCGTCAACGGCGTTTCCATCGACGACTTGCCCGCAGCCAAACGCAATGTCGGCATCGTATTCCAGAACTACGCCCTGTTTCCGCATTTGGACGTCGCGCGCAACGTCGGCTACGGGCTGCGGGCGCAAGGCGCAACGGGCCCGATGGTCGAGGCGCGCGTCGAGGAGATGCTTCGCCTCGTCAAGATGGCCAAGTTCGCCAAGCGCCTGCCGGCAGAATTGTCGGGCGGCCAGCAGCAACGCGTCGCGTTGGCCCGAGCGCTCGCCGTCTCGCCCCGCATTGTGCTGCTCGACGAACCGTTCTCCGCACTCGACAAGGCGCTGCGCCTCGACATGCAGATCGAAGTCAAGTCGCTGCTCAAGCAATCGGGCGTGACCTCGATCATCGTCACCCACGATCAGGAAGAGGCCCTGTCGATGGCCGACCGCATCGTGGTGCTGAACCAGGGCCAGATCGAGCAGATCGGCAATCCGGCGGAGCTTTACGACGCGCCGCGCTCGCTGTTCGTCAATACCTTCATCGGCCATGTGAACGTCGTCGAAGGCCGCCTGCTGGGCCGCGAAGGGCCGGCACTCGCCATCGACGTCGCAGGCGTGGGCCGGATCGCCGTGCCCACGGACAAAAACTATCCGTCGGGTCAGGCCCTCACCGTGACCGTGAGGCCCGAGAATCTCGTGCCCGATCCGCAAGGCCCGTTCGCCGGAACCGTTCGACAGATCCTGCCGCTCGGCCCAGTCGATGTGATCGAAGTCGTGCTGCCGAGCGGGACGGCGCTCAAGGTTTCGCTGCCGCACGCTGTGGGCGGCGTGGCATTCGAGCCAGGTGCCGCATTGCGTCTGGCGGTGCGCGATCCCAGCGGCTGCGGCGTGTTCTCCACTGCCAGCACCCCGCAAGTCGCCTGATTTCCACTCTAAGCAAGGAGCCAAAAGCCATGAAACTCGACCGTCGTTCGATGCTGGGTCTTGCCGCGGGCGGGCTTGCCGCCGCGGCTTTCGACGCGCGCGCGCAAGCCCGCGAATTGTTCGTCGTGACCTATCCCGGGTCCGTCGACGAAAGCTTCAAGCAGGTGGTTGGACCGCAAGTCCGCAGCCGGCTCGGCGTCGCGCCCACCTTCACGCCGCTGCTCAACGCCGAGGTCATCGGCCGTCTGCAGGCCTCGGGTGCGAACCCGCCCTTCGACGTCGGCATGTGGGACAACGGGCCGTTGATCCTCGCCAAGGAAGCGGGGCTGCTCGAGAAGTTCCCCCAATCGGCGATGAACAACATGCGCGGCCTGCCCGCGCAATTCGTCGATCCGGACGGCTACGGCCCCGCCTTCGCCGTGACGATGATCGGCATCGCCTACAACCCGAAGCGCATCGCCGGCAAGCCCACCTCGTGGGAGGATTTCTGGAAGCCCGCGAACAAGGGCAAGGTCGGCATTGTCGGGCCCGCGTCCAATCTCGGCACGGCGTTCCTCGTCGAGATCGCCAAACTGCGCGGCGGATCGCCCACCAATGTCGAGCCCGGCTTCCGCGCATTGCAGCAGCTGCTGCCGAATCTCGCGGCCATCCCCGCCAACCCGGGGGCGCTGGCTACCGCCTTCCAGCAGGGCCAGATCGATATGGCGCCGATGTACTTCAACAACGCCGCCGTGCTGAAGGCGCGCGGCGTCGACATCGAATTCGCCATCCCCGATTCCGGGCTGCAGATCCAAACCATCACGCTGTCGCTGATCAAGAACGCCAAAAATCCGGAGGCCGCGGCGCGCTTCATCGACATGATGCTCGATCCGGCGATCCAGACGCAGCTCGAAGCCGCCCCATGGACAACGTTCCCGGCCAGGCCCGGCGTGGCGCTGACCGGCGCAAACAAGGAACTCGTGCCCGATCTCGCCACGCTGATGACCAAAGGCTCCTTCCTCGATTGGAAGACCTTCATCGGCAACCGGCCGCAATGGGTCGAACGCTTCAACCGCGAGATTCGCGTCTGATGCGGCGGGCGGGCGGCAAAGCAGCAGCGTACTTGCCGGCGGCGCCGCTCGCCCTTTTCTTCGCGCTCGCGTTCCTTCTGCCCATCGCCATCCTGGGGGCGGTTTCGTTCCGCCCCGATCTGCGCGCGGACGGTTGGACGGTCGCGCACTACGCGGCGTTCCTCGGCGACGGCTTTACCCTGTCGATTCTGCTCGACACGCTTTGGCTCGGGCTGCAGGTCGTCCTCGTGACGTTGCTGATCGCCTATCCGCTCGGCCTCGTCTACATGCGCGCGGGTCCGCGGATGCGCGCATTGCTTGTGTTCCTCATCTTGCTTCCGTTGCTGACCAACACGGTCGTACGCACCTTCGCTTGGATGGCGATCCTGGGCCGCAACGGCCTGGTCGATACGCTCGCAGCCGCACTCGGCCTCGCCAGCGAACCGCTGCGGCTGCTCTATTCGCGCACCGGACTCGTGATCGCCCTCGCGCAGATCTACTTGCCGCTGATGGCGCTGCCCCTCAACAACAGCCTCGCGAAGATCGACGGCAATCTGCTGCGCGCGGCCGAAGGCCTCGGGGCCTCCAGCGCCCACGTCTTCCGCACGGTAATCCTGCCGCTTTCGCTGCCCGGGGCGGTTGCGGGCTGCCTGCTGGTCTTTGCCGGTGCCACCACCGCCTTCATCACCCAGACGTTGGTCGGCGGCGGCCGGCAGATTTTCATGCCGCTTTTCATCTACCAGCAGGCGCTCGGCGTGCAGCGCTGGGCCTTTGCCGCGGCTGCATCGGTCGTTTTCGCGCTGACCGTCATGACTATCGTGTACGCCTTCAACCGCTTCGCGCGTTCGCGCCTGCGAGGCGTCGATGCGTGAGGCGCGCAACATCCCCTTCGACCTCGCGGTATGGATCGCCGGCGCTCTGGCCGTCGTTCTGCTCGTCCTGCCCACGCTCGTCGTCGTGGCGATGTCGTTCACCAACGAGTTCACCCTTCGCTTCCCGCCGCGCAGCTGGTCCGCGCGCTGGTACTTCGAGCTGTTCACGAATTCGCCGCAGATTCTCGCCTCCGCGCTCGCAAGCCTGAAAGTCGCGGCGATTGCCACGCTGGTATCGACCGCGCTCGGCACGCTTGCGGCCGTGGCGCTTGCCGGCCGCAAGGACCGGCTGTCGGTGGCGCTCGATGCTTTTTTCATGTCGCCGATGGTCTTTCCCGCCATGTCGCTGGGCTTGGCGCTGCTGCTCGTGCTGTCTCTCGCCGGAATTCGCCTTTCGCTGCTGACGCTGGCGATCGGCCATGTCGTCATTGCCACACCGTTCGTGATCCGGATGGTTTCGGCTGCGGCCCAACAGATGAACCCGGCCCTGCTCGATTGCGCGGCCAGCCTCGGCGCATCGCGCATCCACGCGTTTTTTACGATCACGCTGCCGCTGATCCGCTCAGGCGTCGTCTCCGGCGCAATCGTCGCGTTCCTCACGTCGATCGACCATGTGCCGGTCTCGCTGATGCTCTCCGACCCGCGCACCGAAACGCTGCCGATCCATCTGTGGGCGATCCTCGAATCCAATCTCGACGTCCGCGTGGCGGCCGTGTCCGGCGTGATCGTCGCCGCGACGGTGGCGGTGATGCTGATCGTCGACCGTCGGATGTTCGTCCCGGGCCGTGCGGGGCGTTGACGGCATGGCGGCAGCGCTGCCCTTGATCGACGTTTCGTGCGTGCGCGGCCGGGATGCAAGCGCCAAACGCGAGGCCGCGGCCGCACTCGACGCGGCCGCGCGCGAGCTTGGCTTTCTCGCCGTGGTCGGCCATGGCGTGCCCGAAAACTTGTTCGCAGCGGCGATGGACGAAGCGCGCGCGTTTTTCGCACTGCCCGAGCCGACCAAAAAGGCCTGCGCGCGGCCAAGCCGCGAGGAAAGCCGCGGCTACGCCGCGATGGGCGGCGAAGCGCTCGGCAAAAGCCTCGGCACAGAGGCCGCTTTCGATCTCAAGGAAACCTTCGCGATCGGCCCGATCGACGCCTATGCGCCCGAGGACCTCGGCGAGCATGCCTACCCGCACTATACGCCAAATGTGTGGCCGGCCGAACGACCGCGCCTCCGGACAGTCTGGGAGGCCTACTATCGCGAGATGCGGCGCGTCGCCGACGATCTGTTGCGCCTTCTCGCGATAGCACTCGACCAGCCAGAGAACATGCTCGTCGCCAAGACCGGGCGCTGCTATTCGAATCTGCGCGCCCAACACTATCCGCCGCTGGCGTCGGCGCCGAAGGCGCGCCAGCTGCGCGCAGGCGCGCACACCGACTACGGCGCCGTCACGGTGCTGCGCGGCGAAGCGCACGCCGACGGTCTGCAGGTCGAAGTCGCATCCGGCGAATGGCGCGACATCGTCTTTCCCGAGGGCGCCTACGTGGTCAATCTCGGCGACCAGCTCGCCATGTGGTCGAACGACCGCTGGCGTTCGACGCTGCATCGCGTCGTCGTGCCCGTCGATGCGGACACCCGCGGCCGGGGGCGCCTGTCGCTCGGCTTCTTCCACATGCCCGATGCCGCAGCGACGATCGAATGCCTGCCGAACTGCGCCACGCCGGAGCGGCCGCCGCGCTATCCGCCTGTCTCGGCGGGCTGGCACAAGCGCCTCAAATTCGCGATGGCGAACGGGCTCGACGACGTGGTTGCGTTGGCGCCCGAGAGCGCGCGCCGCGCCGTTGCGGCGTGGCGATGACGGGTGCCTTGCGCAAACTGCGCGATGCGCTCGCGCGCCGCGAGCTATCCGCGCGCGCGGCCGTCGAAGCAAGCCTCGAAGCGATCGCGCGGCGCGATCCCGCCTTATGCGCGTTCCTGACTGTGTCGGCCGAATCCGCACGCGCGGCGGCCGATGCGCTCGACGAACGCAAAGAAATCGTCGGCCCGCTCCACGGCGTGCCGGTGGCGATCAAGGACCTTGCGGATACGGCCGGCATCCGTACGACCTACGGCTCCACGCTCTATCGCAATCACGTGCCCCAGGCCGACGATGCTGTGGTCGGACGGCTCAAGCGCGCGGGCGCCGTTATCGTCGGCAAGACCATGACGCCCGAGTTCGGCTTCGGCGCCGTCTGCGTCAACGATCTCGCAGGGCCGACACGCAATCCGTTCGATCCGGCGCTTACCTCGGGCGGCTCGTCGGGCGGGGCCGCCGTCGCCGTCGCCGCCGGCATGGTGACGCTGGCGCACGGGACGGATTTCGGCGGCTCGGTGCGAACGCCTGCAAGCTTCTGCGGCGTGGCAGCATTGCGGCCAACGCCCGGACGCCTCGCCAATCCGACGCGCGCGCTTGGCTGGGACATGCTCGCGACGGCCGGCTTCATTGCAGGGAGCGTCGACGATCTCGCCCTGGCGCTCGAAGCGGCGGCCGAACCCGATCCGCGCGACCCGCTCTCCGTGCGCGACTTTCCTCCGGCGCATTCGCCCGAACGGCCGCCGCGCATCGCCTGGACCGAAGATTTCGGCGTCGCCCCGGTGGCACGCGCCGTTCGCGCGCCGTTTCGCGCGGCCATGGCAAAACTCGATTCGGCCTTCGGCGGACGCGCCGCGCACCCCGATTGCACGCACGCGATCGAAACGTTCCACACGCTGCGCCCGCCGCTGATCCGCCAAGCCTATCTGCGGCACTACAAGGCGCACGGCGACGCGCTGACGCGGACGGTGCGATGGTGGATCGAACGCGGCGCCGAGACCACAGCGGCCGATTGGCTCGCCGCCGAGGCGGAGCGGACGGCGCTTTACCGGCGCTTTCTCGCCTTCTTCGGCGAATGGGACGTGCTCGTGGCGCCGGCGGCGTCTGTGCTGCCTTGGCCCAACGACGCCGGCGACGTCGCCGCGATCGACGGCGAAGCTTTGCCTACGCTGATCGACTATTTGGCCGTCACTTTCGTCGTTTCGCTGGTCGGTTGCCCGGTCGTGGTTCTGCCTGCGGGCCGGGCGGCGAACGGACTGCCGGTCGGCATCCAATTGATCGGCGCGCCGGGCAAAGACGCCGCGTTGTTGGCGCTCGCCGCCCGAATCGAGCAAACTTGCGGCTTCCGCCGCATCGAACCGCCGTGAGGCACGCATGTACGAAGACCGTTTCATGGACCGCGCGATCGCCATCTCGCGCCGGGCGCTGAGCGAACCGGGAGCCGAGCCCTTCGCCGCCGTCGTCGTCAAGGACGGCAAAATCGTCGGCGAGGGGCTCAATCGGTCGGCTGCCTTGCACGATCCGACGTCGCACGGCGAGGTCGAGGCGATTCGCGACGCTTGCCGCAATCTCGCGAGCCGCGATCTTTCCGTCTGCGATCTCTACACGACCTGCGAACCTTGCGCGCTGTGCACGGCGGCGATGCATATCGCAGGCATTTCGCGGCTCTACTACGCCGTCTCGCTCGACCAATCGCGCGCGGCTCTGGGCCATCTGCCGCAGAACGTGCGTCGCTACACCATGTCGGCCGCGGCGTTGCGAGCACAAGTAGGATTGCCGGTCGAGCGCCGCGACATGCCCGCCGAAAGCAGGCGCGCCGAAGACGCGCGCGCCGTGCTCGATGCATGGGCGGCGGCGCAAACGGCGCGTTGAAGAAGGGGAAGTTTGAAATGACCGCTCGCGAACGCGATCTCTACGGCTACGGTTTTTCGGCACCTCGCGTGGTCTGGCCGAACGGCGCGCGGCTCGCCGTGTCGCTGAATCTCAATTTCGAGGAAGGGGCGGAACTTGCCGTCGGCGACGGCGACGCGCGCAACGAGCAGTTCGGCGAGGTGCAGAGCATCGTGCCGGCCGGCCGACGCGACCTTACGCTTGAGGAAGTGTTCGGCTACGGCATGCGCGCGGGCCTGCCCCGGTTCCTGTCGGCGTTCGAGAGACACCGGGCCAAAGCCACTTTAATGATGTGCGGCCGCGCGGTCGAACGCTCCCCCGAATTCGCCCGTGCGTGCGTGGCCGCGGGGCACGAACCCGCATTGCACGGCTGGCGCTGGACCTCCCACGTCGAATTCGACGACGCCGACGCCGAACGCGCAGAGATCCGGCGCGGCCGCGACGCGATCGAGCGCATCGTCGGCATCAAGCCGGTCGGGTTCATGTGCCGATCGAGCCAAAGCGCACGCACGCGACGCCTGCTCGTGGAGGAAGGCTTCCTCTACGACTCCAACGCGCTCGACGACGACCTGCCGTATTGGGACCGCAAATCGGGTTCGCGGCCGATCCTGATCGTTCCGTACGCTTTCGACACCAACGACATGAAGTTCTACCACCCGACTGGCTTCCGCACCGCGGACGAGTTTCTTCTCTATCTGCGACGCGCGCTCGAAACGCTGCTGGCCGAGGCGGATGCGGGCGCCACACGCCTTATGAACGTGGGCTTGCACTTGCGCATTGCGGGCCGCCCGGCGCGGTTCTGGGCTGTCGAACGCTTTCTCGAGGATCTGGGCGCACTCGGCGACCGGGTCTGGGTCGCCACGCGCGCGGATATCGCGCGGGCTTGGATCGACGCGCAGCCGGCATGAAGGTTCTGCTGATCAACCCGAACACAAACCGGGCGACGACGGCAGCGATGGTCGAGATCGCGCGCGCGTCGGATCCGCATGCGCGGATCGACGGCGCGACGGTGCGCACCGGTGCTCCGCTGCTCGTCGACGAAACGTTGCTTGCCCAAGGCGCAACAGCCGTCGTCGATCTGGTGCGCGCGACGGATTTTGCGGGCTTGGACGGCGGCATCGTCGCGGCATTCGGCGATCCCGGTCTCGATGCCGCGCGCGCGATCTGTCGGGTTCCGCTCGTCGGCATTGCGGAAGCGGCAATGGCCGAAGCTGCCGCGGGCGGCGGGCGCTTCGTCGTCGTGACGACGACCCCGCTTCTCGTGGGCGCCATCGAACGCCGGGCGGCCGCCTACGGCCACGGTGCCGCATTCGGCGGCGTGCGGCTGACCGTCGGCGACATCGATGCCCTGATGGCCGATCCGGCGGCGCTCGAGGCCGCACTTGCGCGCGCGTGCGAACGCGCGATCGCCGAAGACGGCGCCGATGCGATCGTGATCGGCGGCGGGCCCTTGGCCGTCGCCGCGCGCGCGCTTGCCCCGCGTTTCGCCGTGCCGATCGTCGAACCGATTCCGGCGGCGATGCGCTGCCTGCGCGCGCGGCTTGCGCGCATCGACTAGCGGGCTACGGAAGAACTCGAATTTCGTTGCGCGTGAGGGCGGAGGCGCCGCGGCCTGACAGAAGAGCCGCCGCCCATTCGTTTTGCGACCGGTTCACGACGCGCGGCTCTACCGATGGTCGGAGCGAGAGGATTCGAACCTCCGGCCCCTAGCTCCCGAAGCATCCGTTTTGTGAATGAAATCAATGACGGTTGGATAAATCTCGCGCTTTTTGGACATATTTCCGTACCGAAGCGCTCGCCTGCGGGTCCTAGAGGGGCTTCTCAGCTTGATTGCCTCGCCATCCTAAACCCGTATCTGAACCGGCGCGGGATATTCGCGCGGCGAAACTCGGTCTCTCCTTCAAGCGTTCGCAGTATTCGACGAGTGCCGCGCACGCTTTAGGTATGGCGATCTTCAATGTTTGAGCAAACTCGATGCCCGTGAAGAGCGAGATGTCCGCCATTGAGAACGAAGTGGCATTGAGATAGCTTTGCTTCGATAGGATCTTGTCGAAATACCGCATGCCCAACAGGGTTCGTTGCAGTCCAGCCTCGCCCCAAGCTGGAATTTGGTTCGTCTCGATAAGGGGGCCGAAGCCAGGTGTCGCATGGTGAAAGTAAGCGCCGATTGCATCGACGATGAGCGCCTCCGACCGCCGTTGCATCATGTGAATAACGGCGCGATCCCGCGGGACTACGCCGGTCAGAGTCGGAGTTCCGCGCAATCCGTCCAGATATTCACTAATCGCCGTGCACTCAGATATACAGGTGCCGTCGTTCAACTCCAGTAGGGGCACGGTCCCAAGAGGGCTCTTGGCGAGGAACTCGGGCTTACGTCCCTCTCCACTCGGGATGTCGATCGTGATGAACTCAATGTTACCAAGCACTCCCTTCTCCGCTGCGGCAATCCTAACGCGCTCTGGGTTCGGGAAACCCGGGTAGTCGTAAACTTTCATCTGCATGATCCACTCCTTGGCCGTCGAGGTTTGGAGGCGCCAGCGCAGCGGCCCTTTAGCGAGTCGGTACCATTCGCTGATCCGCATAGATCCAAAAGGAGTGCGTTGTAGTCAAAAGCGCTCTCCATCATCGGTAAAGATCAGACGGCAAGAGGACGCTCGAACCCGGGCATCGGGATGAAACCATTTCGGCTTCGCAGGCGGTCGATCCATGCGACTACGTTCGGATAGCCCGCAAGTTCGACCTTTCCTTCCCCGGCCAGCGCCACGTAGGGGAGGCAGGCGACATCCGCAATGGTGGGCCGGTCGAGTTCGAGCCACGACCGCGATGCGAGACGCGCATCTAGAATCTGCAGGACCCGCGTCGCACGCTTCTTCGCGAGTTCAATGTCTAGTTCAAAATTGAAGAGATAGTACACCCGGGCGAGGTTCGGGCCGTGGTAGATCTCGTTCGCAGAGAACGAAAGCCATTGGACCACCCGTGCTTGGTCGGCGGCGTCGCTCGGCAACCAAGTCTCGCCGCCGTATTTGCGGGCTAGGTAGACCAGAATGGCTTGGCTATCGCGTAGCACGACGTCGCCGTCTATCAGAACCGGCACTTCCGCGAGTGGGTTATGGCGCAAGAGATCGGCGGCCTTCTCAGGCTGTACAGGCAAGTCGATGTGCACACCTTCATACGCGATGCCAAGGTAGCCTAGGAGGATACGCACTTTGTGGGCGTTTCCAGAAAGCGGGTGTTCGTAGAGCTTGATCATTGTGGGGCCATCCGAACTGTGAGGTGTGGAAGGGTCGGCAATTACGGTCAGGGAACGAAAAGAGTTCGACGGCCGATCGCGACGATCGTTCGGATCGCGACGACAAGAACTGCGACAGTGACGAAAGCGTGCAAAAGACCTGCGATCCAAAACGATGCGGTCGTTCTCACGATCTCGGCATAGTCGTAAGCAGCCAGGGTCACCGCGGCCACCGGCATGGTGAAGGCCCACCAAGGCATGGCGAATGGCAGTCGGAGAAACGAGCCTAAGTTCACCAGCACGAGAGCCGTTGTGAACAAGCTCGCGAACAACATGATCCGAGCGAACGCATCGACGCTTCCGCCGTTCAAGACGACGTAGGCGAGGAACGAGACTGCAAGTGGCGCGACGAGGATAACCATCGCAGGACGCATTTTCGTCGGAATCGAACCGCCGACGAACAGGCGCAAGCCGACGAGAGGCATAATGACGATCCACGACACGAGCCCAACGGCAAAAAAGAACCAGCCGAGATCTGCACTTCCGAAGTGAGGCGACACAAGCGCAAAGAGCGAGCAAGCGATTCCTGGTGCCGTCCAGGCCGGCGAGATGTTGTCCAAAGTGAACTCGCCCGCTACCCAGCGGCTGAACAGCACCTTCGTGATGAACAGGGCGACTACTCCGCCGAACGAAGCGAGTCCGAGGCCGACAGGCTCGCTGACGAGAAAAGCCGCCTCGCTCAGGAGCAGCGAGGCGATCGCAATCTGCGCAAAGAACCCCGCAGTCACCGGGTTGCGCCAATCCGCTGCGACGGCGTCCGGATGACGAAGCGCTTTCGACAGATAAACGGCGCACACCACGACGAAGAGGAAGGCTGCGAAAATCAGGGTACAATTGCCAATTACTGGGGTGATGCCAAACAATTGCGAAGCCTCGAGCCAGCAGAGACCTACGCCGGTGACACCCATGGACGATGCGAAGATCGGTACGGGAACGTGGCGAAGCCACGATGACGACCGAGCGGTCGGTTCATCGGTTACGGTGGCGCTATTCATTCCTGGAATCCTTCTGTCTGGTAACGGGAAGATTGCTCGTTCGAAACCGCGCGTCGAACTCCTCTCGGTTCAGCGAAGAGAAAAGCGGCGCGTTTTCTGCTAAAGATTGTTTTTTGCGACGCTCCGGTCGTTGCCAACATCGTCTTTATGTTCGTCATGCATCGATGGAGACCCAACATGGGTCGCGTGCGCCTAAAGATCGGCGCGGCCACCGTCGATCACAATCTCTGCGCCCAGCATGTAGGAAGAAGCTTGGCTCGCGAGAAACAGCACAGCTCCGGCGATTTCGTCGGGCCGGCCCATGCGCCCTATCGGCGCCTGCGCCCCAACTCTCGACTTGTACGCTGCAAACTCGTCATCGGACTGTCCTTTGCGATGGATCGGAGTCTCGATCGAACCGGGACTTATGGCGTTCACCCGTATGTTTCTGCCAAGAAGTTCGGCCGACAGCGTACGAGCAAAAGAACGGACCGCTGCTTTGGAAGCCGCGAGCACTGCGCGCCCTGGGAGGCCGACCTGATTCAGCCACGATGTATTCAGGATGATCGACGAACCAGAAGACATCAGCGGCAAAAGAGATTGAATCGTGAAGAAAACGCCCTTCACGTTGACATTCATCAGTTTATCGAACATTTCTTCGTCGGTTGCTTCGATTGGCGTTCCGTAAGCGATCCCGGCGTTGGCAAACAGAATGTTCAGCGAACCGAATTCTTTTTCGATCCGATCTCTCAGCGTCGCCCGATCGTTTGCCGAGCAGACGTCGGCTTGGAGTGCAAGATGGCCATCCCCGAGGATGACGCGCGCATCGTACAATTTATCGACACTCGTGCCGGTTATCGCGACACGCGCGCCGCTTGCCGCCAGCTTCTGGGCCGAAGCTAATCCGATACCGCTCGAACCGCCAGTTATCAGCGCTGTCTTACCTGTCAGCATAGAAAGCTTTCTCGACATTTGGCATTGGGTGTATCGAAGGCTGTTCCGATGTTCTTCGGATAGTGCGAGCGACCGCTTGCCGAACCGGATCTAAAGTCGCCCGGCGGCACAAGCGTTGGAGCCGCTCGCACATCGAATGCGGTCGCTGTCAGCGTTAGAGGCCGCGTGTAATCCGGCTCGCTGCCTCGGGAACGTCGAAGTCTTCGGAATGGACGTCCATGACGAACGGGCGGCTTACAACTGCCTTTACCATGTCCGATGCCATGAAGCGCTCCATGGCGGCGCGGTCTTCCCAGAGATAGAAGCCGCCGAAGGTGTTCTTT
>JAIXXA010000132.1 GCA_027490975.1 Rhodospirillaceae bacterium | reverse complement strand
TGCCCGAACGCGTATCCAAGGAGCCGCTCGGCCCCGTCGTTCGCCAGGGCGACGAAGAACTCACGAACATCGTCGCATGGACCGTATTCGCGCTGATCGACGCCGAAGAAATGGGCATCACGGCCGCCAACGTCGATCAGATTGCGGCCAGCTCGACCAATCCGGTCGTGCGTCGCCTGCTCGGCGCTGAAGGCAACATGGGCGAATCGATCGGTGCGGCCAATGCTCTTTACGCCCGCACGATCATCAAGACGTTCGGCAACTACGGTGAAATCTTCGAACGCCACATCGGTGTCAATACCCCGCTCGGCCTCGAGCGTGGCATGAATAACGTGTGGACCAAGGGCGGCCTCCTCTACGCCCCGCCCGCGCGCTAAGAACCGCCAAGGACGGCCGCTGCCGGCGTATCGGCAGCGGCCACTTGGATTTCGCAGCAAATGCAATCCGCCTCCTCTTCCAGTGCAGGTGCGCCCGCTTGGTGGTACGACCGCACGGCGCGGGCGCTTGCCTTGCAGGCTGCTCTGCTGCTCGTCGTCGTCGCGGCGTCGATCTTCTTCTTCTCGAACGTCCAGACGAACATGGCCGCACGCGGCCTCACGCTCGGTTTCGGTTTTCTCGACCGCTCGGCCGGCATTCCGATCGGCGAATCTCTGATCCCGTACACGCCCTCCAACAGTTATGCGCGCGCGTTGCTGGTCGGCCTGCTCAACACGCTGCGCGTTGCCATTGTCGGCTGCCTTCTGGTCACGCTGCTCGGCGTGTTCCTCGGCATTCTGCGCCTCTCTGAAAATCCGCTGCTGTCGGGCCTCGTCGGCGCCTACATCGAGATTGTGCGCAACACGCCGGTGGTGCTGCAACTCGTGTTCTGGCTCGTCGTGTTCCAGCAGCTGCCGAGCGTGCGCGAGGCGCTCAATCCACTGCCGGGCATTTATCTTTCGCAGCGCGGCCTCAAAATCCCCGTGTTCGAATGGAATCAGGCGGCCGCCTTTGCGCTGATCGGTCTCGCAGCGGCGATCGCGGCGATCGTTTGGACCGTGCGACGCGCGCGCGCCCACCAGATGCAGACGGGCGAGTATCGCCGTGTGTGGCCGATCTGCCTCGGCTACCTCGTGCTGCTGCCTATGGCCGCCGCGCACCTCACCGGCGACCGTCTGATCCTTTCGGTGCCCGAATTGCAGGGCTTCAATTTCGCGGGCGGCGCCGAACTGAGCCCGGAATTCGCGGCCTTGCTGACCGGGCTCGTGATCTATACGGCGGCGTTCGTGGCCGAGATCGTGCGCTCGGGCATCCAGTCGGTCGGCAAGGGCCAGTGGGAAGCGTCGCGCGCCCTGGGGCTTTCGAACGGCCGCATCATGCGCCTCGTCATCCTGCCGCAGGCCCTGCGCGTGATCGTGCCGCCGCTCACGAGCCAGTATCTCAATCTCACGAAAAACTCGTCGCTGGCGATCGTGATCGGCTACCAGGATCTGTTCAGCGTCTCGAACACTTCGATCAACCAGACCGGCCAGGCGATCGAGGTGATCTTCATCATGATGACGGTCTATCTCGTGCTGTCGCTGCTGACGGCGGCGGGCATGAATGTCTACAATTCGCGCGTCGCATTGAAGGAGCGCTAGGCGCATGGCCGATCTTGCCGCCCCGATATCGGCCCCGCGTGCCGCAAGCGCCACCTGGCGCAGCGTCGCGAACGGTCTGCGTCTGCGCTATTTCGGCACGCCGCTCAATGCCGCGATCACGCTCGTGTGCCTCTACGCGCTCTACAAGATCCTGCCGCCGATCCTCGGCTGGGCGGTGTTCGACGCGCACTGGACGGGGACGGCCGCCCAATGTCGGGAAGCGCGCGGCGGGGCGTGCTGGGCTTTCATCGACGAGAAATTCTGGTTCGCCGTGTTCGGCCTCTACCCCTACGAGCTGCGCTGGCGCCCGGCTACGATGCTGTCGCTGTTCGCGGCCATGGTCGGCCTGTCGCTGTTCCGCCGGCTCTGGTCGAAGAATCTTATCTATGCCTGGCTTGCTGCATCGGCGCTGATGTTCGTGCTGATGGACGGCACGTTCTTCGGCATCGAGATTTTCGGAACCCACGTGCCCACGCGCCTGTGGGGCGGCCTCACCGTCACCGTTTTCATCGCCGTGTTCGGCCTTGCGACCGGCTATCCGCTCGCGATCCTGCTGGCGTTGGGGCGGCGTTCGCACATGCCGGTCGTCAAATGGTTCTGCGTTGCGGTCATCGAATGCGTGCGCGGCGTGCCGCTCGTCACGATCATCTTCATGGCGGCGATCATGCTGCCGCTGTTCCTGCCTTCGGGCATGACGATCGACCGGCTGTTCCGCATCCAGTTCGCCTACACGATATTCTCGGCGGCGTATCTCGCCGAAGTCGTGCGCGGCGGGCTGCAGGGGCTCGGGCGCGGCCAATACGAGGCGGCGGAATCGCTGGGTCTCAACTATGCGCAAAAAATGCGCCTCGTCGTGCTGCCGCAAGCGCTCAAGATGACGATCCCCGCACAGGTCAACACCTTCATCGGCCTGTTCAAGGACACCACGCTCGTCGTGATCGTCGGAATTTTCGACTTTTTCACCACGCTGCGCGCTGCCTTGGGCGATCCCAACTGGATGGGTTTTCCAAACGAGGCCTACGTGTTCGCGGCCCTCACCTATTTCATCCTGTGTTTCGGCATGTCGAAATACAGCCAGCGCCTCGAACGCGATCTGTCGCCCGAAACGCGACGCTAGATTGCAATCGGCATAGGGCTTGCGTGGATCTCCGCGTTGCAGCCGAAGGCGGCTGCCATGTGCATGCCGAAGAAGTTCGCGCGTCGGACGTTTATGAAAACCGCAGCTGCGGCTGACACCGCCGCCGCACTTCCGGCCCCAATTCGCCGTTCATCCATGCGGCCGAGCGCGGCTATTTCGCGCCAGAAGGCATTCGCATCGTCTCGATGGATCCGGCCTCGATCTCTATTCGAACTCCGTGACCGACGCCTCAGATGGGTGCTCGACAACCAGGCGCTGGGCGCCGAGACGACGCGCTTGGGCCACGGCCAGATCGAGCTGCCGCGCGTGGTGCAGGCCGAGCTTCTGTGGTCGGACAAATACATGCCCGCTGTCGATCTGCGCCGCCTCTAGCTTGATTGCCGCATTCCCGCTAGACCCTTGGATGGGGGTGCGGGAATGCGCGAATCCACAAGGGTCACGGCCGGGCGCGGCTTGCGCGCCTTTGCCGACGGGTTCGCAGCGCTGCTCCTGCCGCTGCATCTGACCGCCCTTGGCTACGACACGTTTGCGGTCGGCGCCATTTCGACCCTGGCGCTGACGGGGGCGGCCCTCACGTCGCTGGGTGTGGGGCTCGCGGCCCATCTGGCGTCCATCCGCACGCTGTTGCTCGGTGCCGCCCTCGCCATGGCGGCAACCGGGGTCGCCTTCGGCTTCGCGCAAGGCTTCTGGGTTGTGGCGGCGGTCGGCTTCGTCGGCACGCTCAATGTCGCGGGCGGGGATTCGAGCCCGTTCGTGCCGCTCGAGCACGCAACCCTCGCTGCCGACGTCGACGGCCATGCGCGCACGATGGCGTTTGCGCGTTACGGCTTCGTCGGCATTTTCGCGGGCGCTTTCGGCGCACTTTCGATCGGCCTCGTCGACTATCTCGTTCTTTCGACCGAGACGATGTTCTTCGTCTATGCGGCGATCGGCCTTGCGATCTTTGCGCTCTATCGCGGCGTGCCGGACCGCAAGCCCGAGACGGGCGCAGCACGCGTGCCGCTCGCGCAGTCGCGCCGCCATGTGCTGGTGCTGGCGGCCCTGTTCGCGCTCGACTCGTTTGCGAGCGGCCTTATCGTGCAGGCTATCCTGGCTTTATGGCTGCTCGTGCGGTTCGATTTTTCGGCCGCCGAAACGGGGGCGGTGTTTTTCGCGACCCGTTTGCTCGCCGCGTTCTCGCAATTCGCGGCCGTGTGGCTTGCCAAACGCATCGGTCTTGTCCGAACGATGGTGTTTTCGCATCTGCCCGCCAATTTCCTGCTGATGGCCGTGCCTTTTGCGCCCGATGCGCAGATCGCGGTGGCGCTGCTCGTGCTGCGCAGCCTGCTCACGCAAATGGATGTGCCCGCACGCCAATCCTACGTGATGGCGACTGTGACGGCGGCCGAACGGCCGGCGGCGGCAAGCCTTACGACCGCACCCAAAACGCTCGCGACCGCCGTGGGGCCGATCCTCGCGGGCGCGATGCTGGCCGCTTCGCCGTTTGGCTGGCCTCTCGTCGCGGCCGGCGGCATCAAAATCGTCTACGATCTGCTGCTGCTGAGGCTCTTCGCCGCGCACAAGCCGCCCGAAGAACGTTAGACGGGCGCCAAAGCGACGAACGCGCCCTGCGGTGCTTCGATGCGGATCGCATCGCCGGGGCGGACCTGCCCGCTTTTCAGCACGATCGCCATGATGCCGGATTTCCGCACGAGTGTGCCGTTCGCGTCGCGGTCGAGGACGGCGGCGAGCAGGCCGCGCTGGAGCTTGTCGAGTTGCGCGCATGGATTGCGCAAGCCCGTGACTTGGATCGCAGCGTCGTTGCCCAGATGCAAGACGGTGCCCGTGCCAAGCCCCAGCAGATCGATGCCGCGCGTGACGATGTTTTCGCCCAGCGCACCGGGGCCGACGTCGAACCCACGACCGCGCAGCTCGTCGAGCAATTCGGCGTGGATCAGATGCACCTGGCGAAGATTGGGTGCTGCTGGATTGACCGCGATCCGGCTCAGATGCTGGACGGTGACCCCGGCGTGCGCGTCGCCCACCACGCCAAATCCTTCGCGAAGCTCGATCGCGTCCTTGGCAGGTTTCGAGAATTCGTGTTTGGCATGGCTGGAAACGGCGACGATCGTGGCAGTCATTGGTTCAGCACCACTTGGCCGAGGCAGGAGAGATCGTAGCCGCCCAGATGCTCGGCGTGTTTGGCAAGGGCGGGGCTGCGCGCGAAGGCGAGCAGGCTTTGGAGGGGCGGCTCGAAATAGTCGCGCCGGCGCGCGGCAATGTCGAAACGCTCGCGGAACAGCGGCACAAAATCGATGCCGAGCTGGCCGGCCGACGCGGCAACGCCGAAGCCGGCATCCGCATGGCCTTCGCGCACGGCTGCCGCAATCTCGGTTTCGTTGAAAGCGGGCGCCGGTGCGGCGTCGAGTTCGGTCAGGCGAATGCCCGCTTCGGCGAGGAGATGCATGAACAGAACATGGCTGCCCGCCGCCGGTTGGCGCAACATCGTTCTGACGCGTCGGCGCCGCAAATCGCCGAGCGTGCGCAGTTTTTTGGGGTTGCCGCGCGCAACGAGCAGGCCTTGCGTGCGCCACGCCCAGCCGAACGCGACCAGATCCTGGCCGGGCAGGGCGGCCTGCAAGGCCGGCACGTTGAAGGTGCTGCTGTCCGGATCGACGATATGCAAAGCGGCCGCCATTGCGCGGTGGTCGCGCAGCGCGTCGATCCCGTCGAGACTGCCGCCCGGCAAGGCCGCAAGCCCGCAGCCCGAGCGCGTCAGCGCCCAATCGAGCAGCGGGTCGTGGCTGCCCGCCAGGATCGGCGGCGGTGCCGCAGGCCGTGCGGCAAGCGCGCCGAGATCGGTGTTCTGCACGAGCCACGCATCGACGAGGCTGCGCGGAAACAGCCATTTTCCGCCGATGCGCGCGCACGGAATGCGCTTGGCGCGCACGAGCTCGTAGATCGAGCGCGGCTTCAAGCGCAGATGGCGCGCGACTTCCTCGGTCGTCAAAACGGCTTCGCCCATACCGCCTTTATGCAGAATCATGCAAAAACTTGCAAACTCTGCCGAACGGCGGATTTGACCTGATCGCCCGGCCAACCGACATTCCCCCGCATCCATGGCGATATTTGGCGATGCATTTGCGACAGCATTCTCCCTGCTGTTCGGCGGCGACCGACAGCTCTTCGGGATCGTGGCGCTGTCGCTTCAGGTGAGTCTTGCCGCGACGCTGATCGCGGCCGCGATCGGACTGCCGATCGGCGCCGCCTTGGCGCTCGCCCGCTTTCCCGGCCGCCAGACCATCGTCGTGATTCTCAACGCATTGATGGGGCTGCCGCCGGTCGTGGTCGGGCTCGTCGTCTATCTGCTGCTGTCGCGCGCGGGTCCGCTCGGCAGTTTGGGGTTGCTCTTCACGCCGGGGGCCATGGTCGTGGCCCAGACTGTTCTTATCGCGCCCATCTTGGCAGCGCTTGCGCGGCAAACGCTCGAAGATGCGTGGGCCGAACATTGCGACCAGCTGCGCTCGCTGGGGGCAAGCCTTATGCAATCGGCCGCGACTTTGCTGTGGGACACGCGCTATGCGCTCGTGACCGTCGTGCTGGCCGGGTTCGGGCGTGCGGCGGCCGAGGTGGGCGCCGTGATCATCGTCGGCGGCAACATTGCCGGCGTTACGCGCACGATGACGACGGCGATCGCGCTCGAAACGAGCAAGGGCGATCTGGGCTTGGCGCTGGCACTTGGGATCGTGCTGCTTTCCGTCGTGCTCGCGGTCAATGCGGCGGCGTCGTGGCTCAAGAGCATGTCGGTGCGCCGCTATGGCTAGCATCCTGCCGCTGCAGCTCTCGCATGTGCGCCTTGCGATCGGTACCACGATTGTCGCCGAGGATTTCACGCTCGCGCTTGCCGCAGGTGACCCCACGATCGTGGTCGGCGCCAACGGCTCGGGCAAGAGCACGTTGCTGCGGCTCTGCCACGGGCTTGCGATCCCGACCGGCGGCACGATCGCGTGGGCGCGCGATCCCAAGGGGCAGCAGGCGATGGTGTTCCAGCGCCCGTCGATGCTGCGCCGCTCGGCCCTTGCGAATGTCGCCTACGGGCTCAAATTGCGCGGTATGCCGCGCGAAATGCGCACCGCGATCGCGCGCGACCGGCTGTGCCGCGTGGGCCTCGAGGCCATCGCCGATAGGCCGGCGCGTGTGCTGTCGGGCGGCGAGCAGGCGCGCGTGGCGCTCGCGCGCGCCTGGGCGCTCGATCCGCAGATTCTGTTTCTGGACGAGCCCACCGCGAGCCTCGATCCGGCCGCCACGCGCGCCCTCGAAGACATTCTGCGCGCGATGGCGGACGAGGGCACCAAGATCGTGATGACGACGCACAATCTCGGCCAGGCAAGGCGTCTGGGTGCGGACATCGTGTTTTTGCATCGCGGGCGCGTGCTCGAGCACGCGCCCGTCGAACGGTTTTTCAGATCCCCCGGCACGCCGGAAGCGGCGGCCTATTTAGCAGGAGAACTGCCATGGTGAAGAATACAGCGATGGGAATGCGGCGCGTCGTTCTGGCGGGCTTGCTGGCGTTGGCGGCATTGCCCGCACAAGCGCAAGAGCGCTTCATCACGGTCGCTTCGACGACGTCGACCGACCAATCGGGCCTGTTCGGACATCTGCTGCCGGCTTTCAAGCGCGACACCGGCATCGACGTGCGCGTGGTTGCTCTCGGTACCGGCCAAGCGCTCGATGTCGGCCGCCGCGGCGACGCCGACGTCGTGTTCGTGCACGACAAGCCGGCCGAAGACCGGTTCGTCGCCGAAGGCTTCGGCGTGGCGCGCATTCAGGTCATGTACAACGATTTCGTCGTGATCGGGCCGAAGGCGGACCCCGCGCGCGTTGCGGGCCTCAAGGACGTCAACGAAGCCTTCTCCCGCATCCAGAAGGCGGCCGCACCCTTCGTGTCGCGCGGCGACAATTCGGGCACGCATGCGGCCGAACTGCGCTACTGGCAAAGCGCCAAGGTCGATCTTGCCGCCGCCAAGGGCGCTTGGTACCGCGAAGTGGGCCAAGGCATGGGTCCGGCCCTCAACACGGCGTCGGCGATGGGTGCTTACATTCTTTCCGACCGCGGCACGTGGCTCAATTTCCGCAACCGCGGCGATCTGGCCGTGCTCGTCGAAGGCGATGCGCAGCTCTTCAACCAGTACGGCGTGATCCTCGTCAATCCCGCGCGCCATCCCACGGTCAAGCAGGAGCTCGGCCGCACCTTCATCGAATGGCTGACCGGGCCCAAGGGCCAGGCGACGATCGCCGACTACAAGATCGGCGGCGAGCAGCTGTTCTTCCCGAACGCCGAAACGCCGCGGCCGCGCTCGTGAGAAGCGCGGTTCTGGCCGCACTCGTGGCGATGCTGGCCGTGCCCGCCGCAGCCCAGGAACCCGTCCGCCTCTATGCGGCGGGTTCTCTGCGCAGCGCTTTGACGCAAGTTGCCGAACTCTACGAGACGCAATCGGGCGGCAAAGTCGCGGGCGTTTTCGGCGCGTCGGGGCTTTTGCGCGAGCGCATTGCGGGCGGCGAGGCGGCGGAAGTTTTCGCCTCGGCCAACATGGCGCATCCGCAGAGCCTGTCGGCCAGCGGGCGCGCAGGACCGACCGTGCTGTTCGCCCGCAACCGCCTGTGCGCGCTCGTGCGGTCCGGGGTTGCCGCAACGACACAGAACCTGCTGGCCGCGCTGCTCGATCCGGCAATCCGTGTTGGCACCTCGACGCCGGTCGCCGACCCGGCAGGCGACTATGCCTGGGCCCTGTTCGCCAAGGCCGAACGCGTGCAAGCGGGGGCGCGCGCACGGCTCGAAGCCAAAGCCCTCAAGCTCACGGGCGGGCCGTCGGCCCCGCCGCCGCCGGTCGGGCGCAATGTCTACGCGGCGAACATTGCCGACGGCAACGCCGACATTTTCCTGGCCTATTGCACGGCCGCCGAAGAAGCCAAACGCGAAGTGCCGAGCCTGCAGATCGTGGCGATCCCGCCCGAGCTTGCGGTCGGCGCCGATTACGGCCTGACGCTGCTGCGCGGCGCCAGTGCCGAGGCGGCGAACTTCGCGATGTTCGTCTTGTCGCCCGCAGGCCAAGCCGTGCTCAAGCGCAGCGGCTTCGATGCGCCGGGCTTGCCGCAGGAGGAGAGCGTTCCATGAAACTCAGTGCCCGCAACATGCTGCCCGGCAAGGTGCAGGAGATCGTCCGCGGCCAGACCACGTCGCACGTGAAGATTCGCGTTGCACCCGGCATCGTCGTGACGGCTTCGATCACCAACGAGGCCGTGGACGAGCTTGCCCTCAAAAAGGGCGACAAGGTCTCGGCCATCGTCAAAGCCTCCGACGTGATCGTGGGCAAATAGGCCATGCGCTGCTCGCGCCGCGATGCGTTACTCGGGCTGGGGGTCGCCCTGGCGCTGCCTGCGCGCGCGCGCGCGCAAGCCGCAACGCGCGAGATCGTCGATTCGGCCGGGCGTCGCGTGCGGGTGCCTGCGCGCGTGGCACGCGTCTATGCGGCCGGTCCGCCCGCAAGCGTGCTGCTCTATGCGCTCGCCCCCGACACGCTCGTGGGCTGGACGTCGGCCTTCCGTGCAGCCGAGCGGCCCTTCGTGCCGCAGCGTTATGCCGATCTGCCGGTTCTCGGGCGGCTCACGGGGCGCGGCAACACCGCCAATCCCGAGACGGTTCTGGCCCAACGTCCCGATCTGATTTTCGACTACGGCACGATCAACGACACCTACGTGTCCTTGGCCGACCGCGTGCAGGCGCAGACCGGCCTTCCCTATCTGCTGGTCGATGGTGCCTTTCCCAAAATGCCGGACGCCTTTGCGCTGCTCGGCGAAATCTTGGGGGAGACGGCGCGCGGAGCGCAGTTTGCGGCCTTCGCGCGCGAAACGCTGGCCGATATCGACGCGCGCGTGGCGCGGCGGCCGATGGCGCAGCGCCCGCGTCTCTATTTCGCGCGCGGGCCGCAGGGTTTGGAAACGGGGCTTGCGGGCTCGATCAATGTCGAGGCGATCGAGCAGATGGGGGCTGTCAACGTCGCGGCTTCGTTGGGTCGCGGCGGGCTTGCGCAAGTGTCGATCGAACAGGTGCTGCTGTTCGATCCCGACACGATCGTCGCGGTCGATCCAAATTTCCATGCCGGGGTCTTCGCCAATCCGCTGTGGGCGTCGGTTGCTGCCGTGCGGCGTCGGCGCGTGTTCCTGGCGCCGAACGTGCCGTTCGGGTGGGTCGATTTTCCGCCCTCGGTCAATCGGCTGCTGGGGCTGCGCTGGCTCGGGCGCGTGCTCTATCCCGAGCTGTTTCCCGAACCGCTCGGCCCCATCGTCGTTGCGTTTTTCGAGATGTTCTACCATCGCCGCCCCAGCGACGCCGAAATCGCCCCCTTCGTGCGCGCGAGCGAGCCTGCGTGAGAACGCGCGCTGCCTTCGCATTCGCAATCCTGCTGCTGGTCGCTGCGGTGCTGATGGCCTTCTCCGTCGGCCGCTTTCCGATTCCGGCCGAAGACGTGGTGCGGGCAGCTTGGGCGCGCCTGACCGGGGCCCCCTCGGGCCTCAATCCGGCCGTCGAAACCGTGCTGTTTTCGGTGCGCGGGCCCCGCGTGCTTGCGGCCTTGCTGGTCGGCAGCGCGCTTGCTGCCGCCGGTGCCGCCTATCAGGGGCTGTTCCGCAATCCGCTCGTCTCGCCCGATATTCTGGGCGTGTCGTCTGGGGCGGCTCTTGGGGCGGTGCTCGGCATCTATCTGTCGCTCGACGTGCTGGCGATCCAGGCGATGGCCTTTGCGGGCGGGCTTGGTGCAGTCGCAGCCGTCTATCTGCTCGCGTCGCGCGTTGGCGGGCACGATCCGGTCCTGGTTCTGGTCCTCGCCGGAGTCGCTTTGGGCGCGCTTCTGGGGGCGGGCGTGTCGCTGCTCAAATATCTCGCCGACCCTTACAACCAACTGCCGGCGATCACTTTCTGGCTGCTGGGCAGCCTCGCCGCCGTCGATCGCAGCGACATGCAGGTGCTGTTGCCGCTCGTCGTTGCGGCCTTGGTGCCGCTTTGGGCGCTGCGCTGGCGGATCAATCTTCTGTCGCTCGGCGACGACGAAGCGCGCGCCCTCGGCGTCGAGACAGGTCGCTTGCGTTTGGCCATCGTCGTGTGCGCCACGCTGGCCACGGCAAGCGTGGTGGCAGTCGCCGGCATTGTCGGCTGGGTCGGCCTCCTGATCCCGCACGTGGCGCGGCTTCTGGTGGGCCCCGATTTCCGGCGCCTGTTGCCGGTTTCGATCCTGCTCGGCGCCAGTTTCATGCTGGGGGTCGATACGCTCGCGCGCACTTTGGTGCGCACCGAATTGCCGCTTGGCGTGCTGACGGCCGCCCTTGGCACGCCGGTGTTCGTGTGGCTTTTGGCCGCCACGCGCCGGCATTGGCAATAGGGCCCGGGTAATGACTCTCGCTGCGCAGAATTTGGCGTTCGGTTTCGGCGCGCGTTTTGTCGGGCGCGACGTGACGCTGGCGCTCGCGGAAGGCACCGTCTTGTGTCTGCTCGGTCCCAATGGCGGCGGCAAGACGACCTTCTTCCGCACGCTGCTGGGTTTGATCCCGCCGCTTGCCGGCCGCGTCACGCTCGACGGCACGGACATCAAACACCTCACGCGCGCCGACATTGCGCGGCGCGTGGGCTACGTGCCGCAAGCCCAACCCGGCTATTTCCCCTATACGGTCGAGGAAATGGTTTTGATGGGGCGCACGGCGCATCTGGGGCTGTTCGCGCGGCCCGGCGAAGCGGACCGCAAGGCCGCCCATGCCGCCTTGGCGCGCTTGGGCATCGCGCATCTGGCCGACCGCATCTACACGCAGATCTCCGGCGGCGAACGCCAACTCACCTTGATCGCGCGCGCATTGGCGCTGTCGCCCCGCCTGCTCGTGATGGACGAACCCACGGCCAGCCTCGATTTTGGCAATCGCGCGCGCGTTCTGGCGCAGATCGACGCACTCCGGGCGTCGGGTGTGGGCGTCGTGCTGTCGACCCACGATCCTGACCAGGTCTTTGCGCACGGCACGCAGGTGGCGCTGCTGCATGACGGCCGTCTGCTGGCTTACGGCGCGCCCGACGTCGCGGTAACTGCGGCTTCCCTGCGCCAAGTCTACGGCATCGATGTCGAGATCCTGACGGCGTCGCGCGGCGACGGGCTTGCGGCCCGCGTGTGTTTGCCGCGCTTGGAAACGCCGCGCAACACTTGAAAGAAACCGGCGGCGGGCGCAAAGTTTGACGGTCGAGTCGCGTAAAATGTTTGCGCGCCGCAATGGAGGGGAACATGAAGATTTTTGCGCTCGCGGGGGCAGCTTTGCTCGCATTTGGTGCGTTGGCGCTGGCGCCGACTGCCGCTTCGGCCGCCGCATTCGGGGCTGCGACCGCCGTCCAGTCGGCAACGGCCGACGGCAACGCTCTGAAGGTCGACGTTGCGACCAAGAAAAAGAAGAAGGCGAAGCCCATCGCGCGCCCGCGCAAGGCGACCTGAGCTTCGGCTTTTTCGCGGTCACGCGGCCCGGACAGCCCTTGAAGGGCCGTCCGGGCCGTTTTTCGTTCGGGCGTCCGATTTAAAAGCGCGCGGTGATATCGAAATAGTAGCGCGTCGGCTTGCGCCCTTCGGCAAGGCCGGGTGCCCGCGTCAAAGGCTGGGCCGCTTCGAGGCCGGCGCTGAGCCAGCTTAAAGGCGCAAAGCGCGCACCAAGGCCGGCCGAGGTCAGCGTCTGCCATTGCGACAGCGAGCCGCGAATGCCGGTCCCGCTCCACACGCGGCCATGGTCGTAGAACGCGTAAGGCTGCCAGCCCATCGCATTGAGATCGCCGTAGCGCAGATCGGCCGACATGGCGAGCGCTTGGCGGCCGGTGATTTCCGAAGGATCGTAGCCGCGTCCGAAACGCGCGCCGCCGAGCGAAAACTCTTCGTTGGCGTAGAGCTTGCTCTTGCTGAACTGCCCCGCCCCCACCCATTGCAGCGAAAAATTCTCGGGCAGGATCTGGATGCGGCGCAGCTCGCCCGAGAATTTCGTGAAATTGGCCTGCGCGTCGTTGCGGCTGAGGCCGGCGGCCTGGCCTTCGGTGCCGCCGAGGGCGGAAAAACCGCGCGTCATGCCGCCGGTCAAGATCGTGGCGCCCTGCAAAAAGCCCACTTGCGTGTAGGTCGAGCGGATGTCGTAGGCGAGGTATTTTTCGTCCGTCTGGACCTGGTACGCGTTCGACACGGTCGCGAAGGTGAAGGTGCGCGACACGAAGGCCGATAGATCGACGCTGAGATTCTCGCGCCGCGATCGGATGATCGGATACGAGGCGCGTGGCCCGTAGCGCAGCGCTTCGGTGTGCACGGCCGTCGCGCGCAGCGTGTGGCCGAGCCAGCCGGCCGAATAGGTCGTGTCCCACCCGACCGCTAGCCCGTCGCCGAACAGCGGCTGGGTGTAGCGAAAGCTGCCTTGGCGCATCTCGCGGCTGTCGCGGTAGGTCGGGATCGTCGTGACGCCCAGCGTGATCTGCTCGGTTTGGTCGAGCAGGCCGTTGAAGCTGACTTCGTTGGCGATCGTCACCGGACCCTGGAATTTCGAGCCACGATTGGCCAGGGTCACGCTCGCCTGAACCGGGCGCTCCTGGATGCGGATCGACAGGTTCGACGAGCCGGGCACTTGACCCGGTGCGAGCGTGCCGGCCGCCTCGACGCCGGCAAGATCGCCTGCCAAGAGCAGGCCGCGCTCGAGATCGCGCAGCTTGGCCGGCCGGCCCGCGAGTGCGCGTCGCAGATAGGCTGCGATGCGCGCCTGCACGCTCGCGCTGCCGCCGTCGAAGATGATGTCGTCGAGATAGCCTTCGACGACCTGGATGCGAAACGTGCCGTCGCCCACGCGCTGGGGCGGCACGAACACGCGCGTGAGCACGTAGCCGTCGGCGCGGTAGCGATCCTCAATCGCCTCGGCCACGCCCGATATCGCCGAAAGCCCCGCCGTTTGGCCAAGGAGCGGCTGCGTGAAACGCGCAAGCGTCTGCGCATCGTAGGCGGTCGCACCTTCGACGACGATGCGCTCGATCGAAAAGCGCAGCTCGTCGACCGCGCGGCGGTCGGGTGCGCGCGGTTGGGCGGGGATCGTCAGATCAAGCTCGACCTCCGGCACGCGGATCGGGGCACCTGGCAGGCGCGGCTCGGCCGACGGCGGAATTACAAGTTGTGCAAAGGCGCCGACCGGGACCGATGCGGAGATCGCCGCAAGGGCAAAGACATATTTCCTGAGGGCGCGCGAATCGAGCATCGGGACGATTTATCTCATTACACAAACTGTAGAAAAGCTACAATCGTCGCTGTTGTATCTCCCATATATGTTTCGTCGCGATAGGCTTGCCGAACCGCTGCAACGGCGGTATTTGGTAGAAATGGGGTAGGCAAATGGGAAGAAAAATTCAGCGTATCCGCGCCATTGTCGGCGTTTTGGTCGCGTTTTGCGGGCTGGCGTTTGGTGCCGGCGCCGTTCTTGCGCAGGCCCCCGCACCCAATCGCCCGGCAACGCCGCCTGCGACGGGAACACCCGCCGCGGCCGAGCCTGAATTTCGCCTGACCGGCTTCCGCTCGGCCTTGTTCGGCATGACGCCGGACCAGGTGCGCCAAGCCATTCGGCGCGATTTTTCGATTCCCGCCGACCGGATCGAGACCGTCGAAAACGGGGTCGAGCGCACGCAGATTCTGGCGATCACCGTGCCCGACCTGCTGCCCGGCAGCGGCCCCGCGCAGGTCGCCTACGTCATTGGCTTCCGCTCGCGCCAGCTTGTGCAGGTGACCGTCACCTTCGGCGGGGCCGCCAATCCGCAGCTCGCGCCTGCCACGGCCGTCGATCTGGCGCGCATGCTGCAGACCCATCTCGTTTCCGTGGGCTACAAAGCCGACACGGTCGCGGTCAATTTGGCCCAGCCCGACGGGGCCGTGCTGGTCTTCCGCGGCGACGACACGCAAGGCCGGCGAACGATCGCGGCCCTCGCCGGCGTGGCAGCCCCCGAAGGCCAGCGCCCGACCGTGCCGCCGACGCTGCAAGTTTCGTACATTCGCGATCCGCAGAATCCCGACGTGTTCCAGATCCGCAAGGGCGACTTCTAGCCGCCATGTTCAAACGCACCTACGCCAAGGCAAAAATCATCTTCAAGGAAGGCGAAATCGGCGCCGAAGCTTTTTTGGTCGAAAAGGGCAAAGTCCTTATCCTCAAAAAAGGGGTGGATGCGCCGATCATCGTGGCAAGCCTGGGGCCGGGCGCCTTGTTCGGCGAAATGGCGATCATCGACGGCGGCCTGCGCATGGCGACGGCGGTCGCGGGCGAAGACACGGTCTGCATCGTCGTCAACAGCCAGCAGCTCACCCAGCGCATGATGTCGCTTGAGCCCGATATCGTGCGCTTGATGACGTCGCTCATGGAGTATTGCCGCTCGACCGTGCCGTTCGATTCGCGCACCAAGGCCGGTTTGCCGCTCGACGAAACGTCCGCCGACCGGCATGCGCGCATGATGCTGCCGCCGCCGCACGTGGTCGAATCGTACGGTCTCAAGGATTCGATGATGAAGGCGCTCATGAACATGCTGTGCGACTACACGCGCCGGCGCCTGCCGCCGGCTCCCGGCGCATGAGGCTCTTTCCGCAAATCGCGGTCTGCGTGCTCGCGGCCGCCTTGGCCGGTTGCCAAGCGATGCGCGGGGGGCAAGGCCCCGAAACGCCGGTCGGCACGGCCTTGTCGGGCGAAGCGTGCCGGGCAGTGCCCAACCGCCTGCAGCCCGACCTGCGCGAAGTTTTCTGCGCCAACAGCCCGCGCGTCTACGGCTCGGCGCAGGCTCTGGCGGAATTGCGCAACGTGCCGCAAGAGCCCGATGCGCGCCGGGCGTTTCTGACGCGCGGGTTCGAGACGAGCGCGCCGATCCGCACGCTCGGCTTGCGTGCGGCGTGCAAGTCGCCCGAATGGGTCGGCGCGGACACGACGTTGATGGTCGCCGCCTGTTCGCTCAAAGACGGCGGCTGGCCGCTTGTTGCGGCGGCGATCGTATCGGGCAATCGCCTGGCGGTCGCCGAGGGCCAGCCTGCCGCCTTGCCGGCTTTGGTCGAAGCGATGCGCCTGTCGTTGGGGGATGCCGCACCGGGGCCGTTCGACGTCGCGGCGCTGCGCGGCCATCTCGAGGCGACGTTCGGCGCGGCGGTCGCAAGCGGCGATGCGGTCGGCGGCTATCAGGATCTTGTCGAGCTTGCGCGGCTCTACAACAGCGTCGGCAACAATGCGGGGGCCGAGGCTGCCTATCGGCGCTCGCTCGCTCTGCAGACGGCGGCACTCGGCCCCGACCATCCGGGCACGGGGACGACGATGGGCTCGCTTGCGCTCGAAGTATCGGCGCAAGGCCGGTTCGAGGAGGCCGATGCGTTGTTCCAGCGTGCCGAAGCGCTGATCTTGCGCTCGCCCGACCCCGGCGAATATCCGCGCCTGCAGACCTTTCTCGCGCTGCATGCCGCCAACCAGCGCCAGTACGAGCGGGCCCTTGCGAGTGCGCGCGACACGATCCAGCGGCGGCGCGCCTTGATCGAAACGCTGGGCGGCGGCATCCCGGCGAGCCTCGATGCCGGCGGCGGCGGCTCGATTTTCGGCAGCGCCGTGGTGCTGCAGGCCGAACTCGCGCACGCACTTCTTTTCGCCTCGTCGATGGCGCTCGAAACCGGCGATCTTGCGGGGGCCGAGTCCGCCGCCCTCGAAGCGCGCCGCATCATCGACAGCATTCCGGGCCTGCCGCCCTGGTGGCAGCCGCGCGCCTTGTCGCAGCTCGGGCAAGTGCTCGGTGCGCGCGGCGATTTCGTCAATGCCGAGCGCCTGCTGGCGGCCTCGGCGCAGCAGACCTTGCGCGTGTTCGGCGGCGGCTGGCCGGTCGCGCAAAGCCTGATGACGCTCGCGCGCGAGCAAAGCGGCGACGGGCGCTATGCAGCCGCGATCGAGAACTACCGCGATGCGTTCCGCATCGTGCTCGCGCAAGTGCCGGTGCGCACGCTGACCTTCGCTCAAGTGCGCCCGTTCCTCGAGGCGGCCGATGCGCAAGCCAAGCGCGATCCGGCGGCAGCCGCGGCCTTGCATGCCGAAATGTTCGCGGTCGCCCAATTGATGCGCGACGGCACGGCCGGGCGCGCCGTTGCGCGCACCGCCCAGCGCCTCGCGCGCGACGATGCGCGTCTGGCGCCCGTCGTGGGCGCGCACGAAGACGCGCTGCGCAGCCGCGACCGTCTGGGCCTCGATCTTGCCGGCGAGCTCGGCAAGCCGACGGCGCTGCGCGATGCCGCACGCGTGGCCAAGCTGCGCGACGACCTCAACGCCGCGACGGCGAAAGCCGCCGCACTCGAAGCCGATATTGAATCTGCCGCCCCCGGCTTCTCGCGCCTCGTCTCGCCGCAGCCTGTCGCGCCGGACGAACTGCGCGCCGCCTTGGGACCGCGCGAGGCGCTCGTCTTCTATTTGACCGGGCCCGACGGCGCGTTTGCATTCCTCGTGCGCCGCGACGGGATCCAGGCCGCTCGCTTGGCGGCCGACGAAGAGCAGCTCGCCGACCAGGTGCGCATCCTGCGCGCCGCCTTCGAGATCAGCGGCCGCAGCGACGTGGCCCCGTTCGACGTGGCGCTGTCGCACCGGCTTTACCGCACTTTGCTGGGGCCGTTCGATGCGGCGCTGGCGGAAGTCGATCAATTGTTCGTCGTCGCCAATGGCGCACTTGCGAGCCTGCCTTTTGCCGTCTTGGCGACGCAAGCGCCGCCGCAGGCGGCAGTGGCGGGCGATTACCGGCAGACGGCGTGGCTGGCGCGCCGCGTTGCGACCGCAAGCCCGCCGAGCGTGCGCGCCTTCCTAAACCTTCGCACGCTGGCGGCTCGCCCGGCCGCCCCCGAGCCGTTTTTTGCGCTCGCCAATCCGAATTTTGGCGGCGCACCGCAAGGCGGCGGCGCTGCCAACGGGCTCGGTGCGCTTGCCGACGCGTGCCGCTCGGACGGCGCCGTGCCCGCAGCGATGATCCGCGCGCTTGCCCCCTTGCCGGAAACCGCCGACGAGGTGCGCCGCGTGGCGGCTTCGCTCAATGCCGGGCCAGACGCGCTGCTGCTGGGTGCGAATGCCACGGCCGCCAATCTGCGCCGCCAGCAGCTCGAGCGTTATCGCGTTCTGTATTTCGCCACGCACGGGCTGCTGCCCGGCGAATTGCGCTGCCAAGCGCAGCCGGGCCTTGCCCTGAGCGCACAAGCCGCCGACGTGGCCGACCCGGCCGAAGACGGGCTCCTCGAAGCAAGCGAGATCGCCGCGATGCGCCTGGATGCAGATCTCGTCGTGCTCTCGGCCTGCAACACGGCGGCCTCGGGCGCGCGGCTTGGCGGCGAATCGCTGTCGGGTTTGGCGGAAGCGTTTTTCTTTGCAGGGGCCCGCGGCCTTCTGGTCACGCACTGGCAAGTGCCCTCGCAGCAGACCGTGCAGCTCACCACGGGCATGTTCGACCGGCTCGGCGGCAATACGCGCGGCGGCATTGCGCGCGCCCTTGCGGCATCGCAGATGGCGCTGGCCGACGAGGCCGCCAGCGCCCATCCGTTCTTCTGGGGCGCATTCGTGCTTCAGGGCGACGGTGCGGCGGCCCGCAGCGCCGAACCATTGCCGGCTGCACGCAATCCAAGCTAAACTCGCAGTTATGCGTCGTTTTGCCCGATCGTTTTGTACCGCCATCGCGCTTTTCGTCGGCCTCGCCGGGGCGGCGACGGCGAACGAGCTTGTCGTGGTCGAAGCCAGGGGCATCGAACTTGCCCCCGGCGCCAAGGTCGACGGCACCAAAGTGCTGGTGCTTGCCGCCGGCCAGCGCCTTACGCTGATTGCGGCCGACGGGCGCTCTTTGAAGCTGCGCGGCCCTTACGAAGAAGCGCCCGCCCCGGGGCAGGCGGCGGCGGGCGGCGCCAATGTCGGCGACGCGCTCAAGAATCTGATGAACCAGCGCGTCGCCGGCACGGCCGCACTCGGTGTCGTGCGCGCGGGCGGCGACGCGGCCGAACTGCCCGATCCGTGGGTGCTCGATGTGAGCCGCTCGGGTGCGCGCTGCATTGCGGGCGACGCGACGCCCGTGCTGTGGGGGCCGCGTTTTGCCGAGGCGACGGGGCTCGCGATCGAACCGGCCGACCGCAGCTGGCGTGCGCGCGGCCAGTGGCCGGCCGAAAGCGACCGATTTGCCCTGCCCGCACGCATCCCGCTTGCCGACGGGCGCGGCTACGTGTTCGACGTCGGCGGCAATGCGGCCAACGTCGTCATCCACCGCATGCCTGCAAGCTTCAGCGATCCGCTGCTCCAGGCGGCTTGGATGATCGAAAAGGGCTGCAACGACCAAGCGCGCGCGCTGGCGCGCGCCGTTGCTCCGTGAGCGCGCCCAGGCGCGCATGAGTGCCGCACTCGTTTTTCGCCGCATCGGCATTTCGGTTGCGATTGCGGTTGTGGCCGCGACGGTCGCGTTCGGTATCTTCCGGCTGTTTCCGTTCGTGGGCACGGCCGAACGCTGGACGACCGACTACCGCATCGCGACCGTGACGGCACCCGAGCCACAGCATCCCGACATCGTCGTGGCCGCCATCAACGAAGAAACGCTGTCTTCGTTTCCGTACCGCTCGCCGATCGACCGTCGGTTTCTGGCGAAGACGATCGAAGCGCTGGCTGCCAAAGGTGCCAAAGCCCTGCTGCTCGACGTGCTGCTCGACCAGGAAACCGAAGAAGACAAAGACGACGAACTGCGCGCGGTCCTGGCCGCCCTCAAGATTCCGTTTGCGATCAGCTACAGCGACTCCCCGCTCTACGTGACCGAGGAGCAGCGCGCCTATCTCGACGAATTCGTGGTGCCCGAATGGCGGGGCCTCGCCGACATCGAGCCCGACATTCGCGACGGCACGATCCGTTTTGTGCCCCAGCCGCGCCAAGGCCACGACGGCACGCGCCTGCCCAACGTCGCCGCGCGCCTTGCCGAGCGGCTTGGGGCGGCGATTCCCGAAACGCGGCGCATCATCGCGTGGCGCGGCCAGCCCGATGCGCAGACGCCGTCCTTCCGCATTTTCCCCTCGCATGCCGTGCCTGTGCTGCCCGACGCTTGGATCGCCGGCAAGATCGTGCTGCTGGGGGCCGATCTGTCGCTGACCGACCGCCATCGCACGCCGTTTGCGGTCGCCCGCGAAGGGCGGGAGGGCACCATCGCCGGGATCGTGATCCAGGCGCATATTCTGGCCCAGCTGCTCGAGGGCCGTGTTGCGCCCGAGGATCGGGCGCTGGTTCCGCTCGTTACGACCTTGGCGCTGCTCGCCTTGATCGGGGCAGCGCTCGGCAATACGGGCGTGCCGATCTGGCTGCGCGCGAGCGGGGCCGTCGTCGCGATCGCCGCGCTGTGGGTCGGCGCCTTCTATCTGTTCCGCGACAGGCAACTGCTGCTGCCGCTGATCGAGCCGGTGGTGGCCTTGGGCATTGCGCTTTGGCTGTCGGATGCGTGGTCGGGTCGCGCAGAACGCCAGCAGAAGAAATTCATCCAAGGCGTTTTCAGCAAATACGTGTCGGGCGAACTGCTGCAGGAGATCGTCAAGGATCCCAAAAAGCTCGACCTGTCGGCAAGCCGCCGGCCGATGTCGCTGATCTTCACCGACGTGCAGGGTTTCACGACCCTGTCCGAAAAGCTCGAAGCCGCACACCTTGCCGATATCCTGAACCGCTATCTCGACGGCGGCTGCCGCGAGATCTGGAAGTTCGGCGGCACCATCAACCAATTCACGGGCGACGCGATCTACGCGATGTTCAACGCGCCGCGCGAGCAGCCCGACCACGCCAAGCGCGCTTTGCAGGCTGCACTCGACATCGACCGGTTCTCCGAACGCTTCCGCGCCGAAGAGCGCGCCAAGGGCGTCGATTTCGGCGTGACGCGCATCGGCGTGCACACGGCCGAAGCGAACGTGGGCAATTTCGGCTCGCTCGACCGCTACGAATACAAAGCGCTCGGCGACGCCGTGAACACGGCCGCCCGCCTCGAAGGTCTCAACAAGTATTTCGGCACGCGCATCCTGATCACGCAGCAGACGCGCGACGCCTCGCCCGAAGTTCCCTGCCGTAAGGTCGGCGGCGTGATTGTCAAAGGCAAGTCCGAACCCATCCACGTGTTCGAACCGCTGACCGGTGCACGTGCCGCAGACGAAAACACGACGCTCTATCTGGCCGCGTTCGAACTCATGAAAAGCGCGGATCCGGCAGCACTCGCGGCGTTCGAGGATCTGTGCCGGCGCTATCCCGACGATGCGCTTGCCGAATACCATCTCGAGCGCCTGCGCGAAGGCGAGACAGGCGAAGTCTTCGCCATGGCCGAGAAGTAAACGTCAGGCGCGCGCGATCAGATTCTGCCAGGAATGGAACGACAGGAAGTGCGCTGCCGCCATGTCGAGCCAGCCGCGCTTGCGCCAATCGAGGAAGGTTTCGTCGGACAGCGCTTCGAATTTGGCGCGGTCGATCACGCGGAACCCGCCGAGCGTCATCTTTTTGCCGCTGCGGGTTTCGATCTCCGCTCGGTTTTCGGCGAGCAAGCCCGCGGCGGCGGCGGCAGCCGCAAATTCGGCGGCACTTCGCGCTTGGATCTGGAATTCGCGGTTGAACTGCACGACCTGGTCGGTGAACCCGGTCGTGGTCCCGTCGACGTTGAACAGCCACGGCCCTTCTGCGTCGTCGAGCGCGTTCGCCGCTTCGTCGATGCACAAGATCAGTTTGTCGTCCTGCTCGGCGAAGGCGAACGGATAGCGGCGCACGAAAGCCGGTACGTAGACGTCCGGCGCCCATTTGCCGTCGGCATCGACGAAAAGGTTTTCGCCCGTCTGCACGCCCAGGATCGCGGCAATGCCGCCGGGCTCGGTTGCAGCGAAGACGAGCGGATAGTGGCGCGCTGCAATCCCCATTTCGCTGGCCCCAAGCGGAACCGCGTTGGCCGCGCGCGCGAAGCGGAAATCGGCGATCGCGCGAAAGCGCTTGGTGCCGTGGATTTCGGCCGCGAGCGGGACCGGTTTGCTGTAGAAGATCGGCGCTTTCATGGGGCGAGGAAAGCCTCTATCCGGCGATTGAATTCGGGCGCGATTTCGAAATAGGCCGAATGCCCGGCTTTTGCAAATTCAATATGCCGGCCTTGCGGGAAAGCGGCAGCAAACGCAGCCCCCAGGGGCGAGGCGAAGACCGGGTCCTTTTCCCCGCACGCGACGAGCACGGGCATGGGCAAACGCGCGGCATCGCCAAGCGGGCGCACGCGGGCGGCAAACAGGCGCTTGCGCAGGGCTTCTTTGTCGAGCCCCTGCGACATCGCGTCGATGCTGCTGTAGAGGAATTTGAGGTCGGGCCGATCCCGGGCCATGGCTTCGCCTGCCGCCGGATGGATCGAAGCGGCGTTGAGGCGCAGGCGTTCGGCGGCGGCCCAAACCTCCCATGCCGCAAAAGCCTTTGGATCGGCCGCACGCGCGTCGAACGTTCCGCTCGTGGCGGCCAGCACGATCGCGCGCACGCGCTTCGGCGCCTGCAGCGCGAATTCGACCGCACCCCAGCCGCCCATCGATTGGGCGACGATCGCCACATCGCCGAGACCGAGATGGTCGACCAGGGCCGCAAGGTCGCCCGCGTAATCGGCGGGATCAGGCAGGCCGCTTGCTACCGTCGAAGGTGCGAAGCCGCGATGCGAAAACGTGATGCAGCGCCATCTGCGCTGGAAGTATGGGATCTGCTGCCACCAGGACAGTGCGTTGCCCCCGAGCCCGTGCGCAAAAACGAGAGCCGGTCCCGATCCGAAGCTCCAATAGTGCAGGTCCGCGCCCGGACGTTTCAGAATGCTTTGTTCCATTGCCCGGTCCTCCGCTTGCCCTGGCCCCCGCTTGCCCTATAAGCTGTGTCTCATAAAGTTGTTTTGGGAGAAACGGCCATGTGGTTTCGGACAGTCGCGGGGCTTGCCCTCGCTGGATTGGCGTTCGTCGGCATTTCGGGCTTCGGCACTGCTTCGGCGCAGGAAACGCCGCGGCGCGGCGGCGAGATGATTTTTGCGGTCGGCGGCGAGCCCGACACCACCGACTGCCACGCGGCGACGAATTTCGCGGTCATCCACCATCTCGCCCCCCATTATTCGACCCTGGTGCGGTTCAACGCGACAAAATATCCCGAAATCGAGGGCGATCTCGCCACGTCGTGGACCGTGTCGCCCGACGGCAAGACCTACAGCTTCAAAATCGCGCAGCCCGTGCGCTTCCACGACGGCTCGCCGCTCACGGCGGCCGACGTCAAAGCGAGCTTCGAGCGCATCCGCAACCCGACCGGCGGCGCGCGCTCGGCGCGGCGCGACCATTTCGCCGACGTGGCCGCGATCGACGCACCCAGCGCCGACACGGTCGTTTTCCGCCTCAACAATCCCAATCCCGCGTTCATGACGTATCTCGCGGCGCCGTTCAATTGCATCTACTCGGCCGCCAAGCTCGCCCAAGATCCGGTCTATCCGGAGAAGGAAACGATGGGCTCGGGCCCGTTCGTGTTCGGCGAACGCGTGCGCGGCTCGCATTGGACCGGCAAGCGCTTCGACGGCTATTTCCGTGCGGGCCAGCCCTATCTCGACGGCTTCCGCGCCGTGACGATGAGCGGCGCTGCAATGCTGAACGCCATCCAAGGCGGGCAGGTGATGGCCGAGTTCCGCGGCATCAGTCCGGCCGAAAAGGCCCGCGTGGCGGGCCCGCGCGTCGCCTTCCAGGAAGAGTCTTGGCTTTCGGGCCTGATCCTCTCCTTCAATATCGAACAAAAGCCGTTCGACGACGTGCGCGTGCGCCGCGCCCTCAACCTTGCGCTCGACCGTTGGGGTTCGGTCGAGGCGCTCGCCCGCGTGTCGCAGGTGAGTGCGGTTGGCTCGCTGCTGCGACCGGGCTATGCCTATGCGCCGACGGCAGCCGAACTTGCGACATACCCCGGCATGGGACGCGACATGGCGCGCAATCGCGCCGAAGCGCGCCGCCTCTTGCAGGAGGCGGGCGTGCCCAATCTGCGCTTCGAGATCATTTCGATGTCGCTGCCGCCCTTCCCGACCGTGGCCGTGTGGGCGATCGACCAATGGCGCCAGATCGGCGTCACGGTCGAGCAGCGCCAGGCCGAGCGGGCGACCTATTTCTCGGCCCGCACCTCGGGCCAGTTCCAGGTCATGCTCGATTTCACGACCGAGTTCGCCGACGAACCGAATTTCCAGCTGCGGCGCTTCATCTCAATCGACCGCGTGCCGGGTTTCAACGTGTCGCGCCATCTCGACCGGCGTCTCGACGAAATCTTCGACGCGCAGGAGCGCGAGACCGATTTCGCCAAGCGCAAGGCGCTGGTGCGCGACTTCCAGATCCATACGTTCGATCTGGCCTATACCGTGCCGCTATTCTGGTTCACGCGCATTGTGCCGCTGGCATCGAACGTGCGCGGCTGGCACATCACGCCGTCGCATCTTCTCGGTCAGGATTTGGGCGGCGTGTGGCTCGCGGCGAACTGAAGCGCCGCGGCCGAACGGCTACGATTAGACGCTGATATCGACCGTCTGGCCGCGCTGGGTGCCGGCCGGCGGCGGCGGGGGCGCATCGGCGCGCGTGACGCTCTCTTGGCTCGCGGGCACGGTGTCGCGGCGCGTGATCCCGTCGCGCGGGGCGCTGGACGGCGCCGTCTGCGTCGTTTCGGTCGGGCGCTGGGTCTGCGGCGTGCCGCCGGGCACGCTGTCGCTGATGCTCGAAGCCATCGAAATTCTCCCGAAAGCAAGACGTACATTCTAGCGCAGCGCCCAAAACCGGCAAGCGATATTCGTTAACCCTATTTTGCCCAGACGCGGTCGAGCTTTACGAAGCGATTGACGATCGCGAGCAGGGCGACGGTCGCCAGAATCAGCAGGGTCGAGACCGCGTGCACGGTCGGCTCGAGGCTGAAACTCGCCTCGGCATAGATGCGCACCGGCAGCGTGGTGAGCCGTGCTGTGGTGAGGAACGAGGTGACCGTCACCTCGCCGAACGAAATCAGGAACCCGATGATGCCGGCAACGGCGAGGCCGGGCGCGAGATTGGGCAGCACGATCAGGAAAAACACGCGCACCGGATTGGCACCCAGCGACGCCGCCGCCTGCTCGAGGGCCGTGTCGAGCTGCAGAACCGAGCTGCGCAGCAGCGAGATCGCAAACGGCACGATCAGCACCACATGCACGAGCAGCAGCCCTATGAAAGGCGGGATCGCGACGTACCATTGCAGCAGCCGCAGCATGCCCACGCCGATCGCGACATGCGGCAGGGCGAGCGGTAGCATCCAGAAAGCCTGCACCGCGCCGCGTCCGGGATAGCCGAAGCGCACGAGCACGAAGGCGGCCGGCAGCGCCAAAGCGAGCGCGCAGGCGACCGAGGCGGCGGCAAGCTGCGCCGAGATCTCGAAGGCGCGCAAATAGGCGCCCACCTCGAACACGGCCGCATACCATTTGAACGTAAAGGCCCGGAAACCCGCCACGCTTGCCTGCGGCACGTCGTTGAAGGACTGCACGGCCACCAGCATCAGCGGGAACAGCAGCAGAAGAATGCCGAGTGCCAGCAGCAGGTGCCACAGCGCTTGGCCGCAGAAATCGGCTGCGCGCACCAGCACGCGCTCGAACGCGGCGGGCAGCGCGATCGGCGCTTGTCGCGGCCTGTCGGGGGCAAGCCACGGCGAGAAGCGGCGCACGATGCGCTCGGCCAGAAACGCAAAACCGATGCCCCATGCCAGCATGATCATCGCAAGGGCAGCAGCCGTCGGCGCGTTCAGATTCTGCAGCGCCTCCTGCCAGACGATCATGCCGGTGGTCCACACCTTCTTGCCGCCCAGGATCGTCGCCGACACGTAGGCAGTCGACGACAGCAGGAACACGATGGTAACGCCTGCGCGCAGGCCCTGCAGCGACAAGGGCAGGGTCACCGCAAAAAAGATGCGCGCGCGCGACGCGCCCAGCGAGGCCGCGGCCTCTTTGAAGCGGCCGTCGAGATTGGCAAGCGAATCGTAGAGCGACAGCACCATGAACGGCAAAAACACCTGGATCAACGCGATCGCGACGGCGAAATGCGTGAATACATAGCCTTGCGGGCGCGCGAGCCCGAAAGGCCGCAAGAAACCGTTGAAGAGGCCGTCGGGTGCGAGCAGCAGCACGATGCCGAGCGAGCGCACGACCACGTTGGTGAGAAGCGGGATCAGCACCACCGCAAACGCAACCGAGCGCCAGCGCTGCGGCAAGCCCGCCAGCCACATCGCCAGCGGATAGCCGAGCACAACCGCACCCAATGTCACGCCCAAGCCCAGCAGGATCGTTTCGGCGATGATGCCGAGGAAATAGCGGTCGCCCAGAATGTCGGCGAATTGCTTGAAGGACGGAACGAGCGACAGGGCCGCAAAAGGATCGGCCGTTTCCTGCAGCGACAGCAGGGCAACGACGGCCAATGGGGCGGCGAAGGCGACGGCAAGCCATGCCGTCGCCGGAGCCGAGAGGAGAACGCCCAACCAAGCGCGGTCGCGAGTCATGCTGTCGTGGTCCTTCCGCGCTTGGCTGGGCCCGTGTTTCGTCAGCCTGCGATTTCGCGGTTGAAGCGCGACGACCAGGCCGTCTGCTGCGAAATCACATGATCCCAGTCGAAATCGACGAGCTTCTTGACGTCGTCGCCGAGTACCAGCTTCGGCCGCAGGTCGGCCGGGATCGCAAGGTTGCTCACCGTCGGCGAATAGTAGATCTCGCGCGCGTAAGCGAGCTGGCAGGCTTCGCCCAGATGCAGGTCGATGAAGGCCTCGACCAGCGCTTGCTTGGTGGTGCCGACCGTCGGGCACGCCACGTTCTGCGCCAAAGCCTGGCCTTCGGCCGGGTTGGCGATCTCGATATTGGCGTTGCGCGTTTCGGCGTAGCTGCGCGTGAAGGAGCCGAATTCGATCGAGATGTCGGCGACCCCCTGGTCGAACATCGTGTAGAGCTGGTCCTGGCTGCCCTGGATCGCCGCAAACGGCTTCAGCTCGCGGATCTTCTGGAAGCCGATGTCGATATTGCGCTCCGAGCCGCCCCACACTTTGGCGGCCATCAGCAGGCCGGCCGTGCCTTGCGCGCCCGGATAGCTCGGCCAAGCGATGCGGCCCTTCCATTCGGGCTTCCACAGATCCTTCCACGACGCAACCGAGCCCTTGCGCTTGTCGTAGACGATCGTGACGGGATTGAAGGCAACGCCGTAGCCGCCGAGCTTGGCGGGCTCGTAGAGGAACTTGGCGTTCGGCACGCGGTCGAGGGCGGGCGCTTGCGTGACCCCGTCTTTGACGGCCTGGCGGCTTTCGAAAATGTTCAGATAGAGCAGGTCGAAGGAGGGCCGGCCGCGTTCCTGGTAGGCGCGCGCGCGCCGCTCGGGCGTGCCGCCGAGCACGTAGTTGATTTTGACGCCGTGCTTCTCCTCGAGCGGGCGCACGATGTGCTGGCGCGTGATGCGCTCCTGCGCGCCGCCCCAAATGCCGACGACGAGTTCGTCGCCGCGCCTTATCTGCGCCACGGCATTGAGGCCGAAGATTGCGGGCGAGGCGAGCGTGGCGGCACCCGCCCCCAGCAGGGCCGTGCCGAACTGGCGACGGTTCAGATGTTTTTTCATGGTCGGACTCCTCTTTTTTCGAAGCGCAAAATCAATCGGCAAGCCAGGCGACGGCATCGTCGTCGCCGGACAGGAAGCAGGCCGCCCCAATCGCCGGCAGCGTCTCGCTGCTCGGACGGATCACGCGGATCGTGGTGTTCGCGGCCGCCACGGCAACGTCGTAGAAGTCGCCGAGATAGGCCACGTCGCGCACCGTGCCGCTCGCCATGAAGCGGGCGGGCCGCAAGCCTTCTGAAAGGCGCAAGCGTGCGGCGCGCAGCACGATGCGCGTGGCGTTGTCGGGCATATCGGCGCCGACTGCGCAGCGCGCGCCCTCGGGCAGCGCGAAAATGCCGCCCGCACGCGCGCCGGCCACGACCGTGCGGGCCCCGAGGAATTCGGCCGTGAAGCCGTGGTTCGGCGCATCGCACAAAGCCTGCGGCGTTGCCGCCTCGACCAAGCGGCCATGGTCCATCACCGCGATGCGGTCGGACATGGCAAGCGCCTCCGCCTGGTCGTGCGTGACGAACACGGTGGTGATTGCCAAGCGGCGCTGGAGCGCGCGGATCTCGCTGCGCATCTGGCCGCGCAAGGCGGCGTCGAGATTGGACAAGGGCTCGTCGAGCAGCAACAGATCGGGCTCGATCACGAGCGCGCGCGCGAGCGCCACGCGCTGCTGCTGGCCGCCCGAGAGCTGGGCAGGGTAGCGGTCGCCCAAATGCCCGAGCCCGACCAGATCGAGCGCTTTGGCCGCCCGCTCGTTTTGGGCCGCTTTGGCCACATGGCGCATGCGCAGGCCGAAGGCGACATTCTGGCGCACGGTCAGATGCGGGAAAAGCGCGTAGTTCTGGAACACGTAGCCGATATTGCGCTGGTGCGGCGGCGTATCCTGAATCGCCCGCCCGGCCACGCGGATCGCACCGGCCGACGGCGCCACGAAGCCCGCGATCATGCGCAAGGTCGTGGTTTTGCCGCAGCCCGAGGGACCCAAAATCGACAAAAATTCGCCCTTCTCGGCCGCGAGGCTGAGATTGGCCACCACGGTGCTTTTGCCGTAGCGGGCGCTGAGCGCGTCGAGTTCCAGAAAAGCCATCGATTTCCTTTGTTTTCTGCAGCGTTAGACGGCCGCATTCGGGTGAGCAAGCGCCGTGCCATCGAGGGACTTCGTCGCACAAGGTTATTCGAGCCGTCATGCGACCGCCACGGCGTCGGCGCACACTTAGACCCGGTTCAACCCGTTCGAGAGGGAGGATTCGCCATGCTGAAGCATCTGCTTGCGGCCTGCGCCATACTTGCCGCATTCGGCGCCCTGCCGGCCAAGGCAGATTGGCGCGCCTCGTTCAAAGAACTGCGCTTCGGCATCACAAGTGCCGAAAACGAAGCTGACACGCTGGTGCGGTTCGACGCTTTTGCAGGCTACATGCGCGCCAAGCTCGGCGTGCCGGTCACGGTGCGGCGCGGCAACGACTATGCCGCCGTCGTCGAAGCCTTGGCCGCACGCCAGGTCGAGTTCGCGCGCATGGGGCCGGCCGCCTATGCGCGCGCCGTGCAGCTGATGGGCGAAGACATCGTGCCGATCGCCAAGGACATGGATCTCGACGGGGCTGTCGGCTACCACTCGGTCGTGGTCGTGCGCGCGGATTCGAGCTTCCGCTCGCTCGCCGATCTGCGCGGCAGGAGCATCGCCTTCGCCGATCCCAATTCGGCCTCGGGCTTCGTCGCACCAAGCTATTTCATGGCCAAAGAAGGCCTCGTTCCGGCCCGCCATTTCGCGCGCACGGGCTTTGCCGGCAACCACGAGACCGGCGTTCTGGCCGTGGTCGGCAACCAGTACGACGCGGCCGCGACCTGGTGGAACAATGCCGAGCGCAGCAACATCACGCGCATGGAAGAAAAGAAGATGATCCCGGCAGGGGCGGTGCGCATCGTCTGGCGCTCGCCGCTCATTCCCAATTCGCCGTGGGTCGCGCGCAAACTGCCCGACGATCTGGTGGCCGCCTATCGCGACGCGTTGCTCGCGATGCCGGTCGACGCACCCGAGGTGTGGAAAGGCATCGTCGACGGCAAGATGCTGAAGCCTGTGCCGGCCGCGCGCAGCGAATACGACGACATGATCCGCATGATCGAAGAGAACCAGCGCACGCGCCGGGGCCTCTGAGACGCTTGCGCATCTCGCAACGCGGACCGAACGCCGCTATCCTTTGCGTTCTTTGAACGCGGGGGATCTTCGGCGATGGAAATCGTGCTGCTGGGAACGGGCTGTCCGCAATGCGACCCGGCGCGTCGCGGCCCGTCGAATTTGGTGCGCGCGCGCGGGCAGCAGTTTCTCGTCGATTGCGGCTCGGGCGTCACCCAGCGCCTCGTCGAAGCGGGCAGCCGCGGGGCCGACATCGACGCGCTGTTTCTGACGCATCTGCACACCGACCATGTCGTCGACTTCTACCAGCTCGTGATTTCGAGCTGGCATCAGGGTCGGCCGCGTGCGCAGCGCGTGTTCGGGCCGCCGGGCACCAAGGCTTTTGTCGAAGGCACGATGGCTTTGTGGGAAACCGAGCGGCGCTTGCGCATCGCGCACGAGCAGCGCGGCTCGGTCGCCGCGTTCGAAATCGAAACGGTCGAGATCGCACCGGGGACGGTGTTCGACGAAGGCGGCGTGCGCGTGACGGCCGTCGCCGTCGCCCACGCGCCCGTGCGCCACGCCTTCGGCTTCGTGTTCGAAGCCGAAGGCCTCAAAGCCGCCTTCAGCGGCGATACCGCTTTCTGCCCGGCTTTGATCGAAGTCGCGCGCGAAGCCGACGTGCTGGTGCACGAATGTTTTGTGCATCGCGACTTGCAGCCCGTGCACGGCGTGCGCTCGGCCGCGACGGTTGCGGCCGTGGCCTCATACCATACGCGCTCCGACGAAGTCGGGCGTGTCGCAGCCCAGGCGAACGCGAAGCTGCTCGTGCTGAACCATTTTGTGCCGACGCGCTTCGATCGCGATGCGGTGCTGGCCGAGGTCGCGCGCGACTATGCGGGGCCGATCGCGGTCGGCGAAGATCTGATGCGCTTCGACTGTGCCACGCGGCGCGTGGCGCATCGCGATTTCCATCTGCAGCTCGGGCGCAAGCCATGAGCCAGCGCCCCGAACGTGGCCAACTCGTGCTCGACCATATTGCGCATTGGGTGCCGGACCCGGCGGCGGCGGCCGCCGCGTTGGCCGATCTCGGCTTCTGTGTGACGCCGTTTTCGGCGCAAAGCGTCGGCGATCCGCCCATCCCGGCCGGGACCGGCAACCATTGCGTGATGCTCGAAGGCGGCTATCTCGAATTCCTGGCGCCGATCGCCGACACGCCGAACGCCGCCACCTTGCGCGCCGGGATCGCGCGCTACACGGGCGTGCATCTGATCGCGTTCGGCACCGTCGATCCGGCGGGCGACCAGGCGCGCCTGCAGGCCAACGGCTTTGCGCCGCTCGAGCCCGTCGCCTTGCGCCGCCCGATCGAAACGCCGGACGGTTTTCGCGAAGCGCGCTTCACGGTCGTGCGCACCAAGCCGGGCGTGATGGAAGAGGGCCGTGTGCAGTTCGTCGAACAGCACACGCCGGAACATCTGTGGCAGGCACGATGGCTGCGCCACAAAAACGAGGCGACGCGCTTGAAACACGTCGAGATCTGTGTGGCCGACCCGCATGCGGCGGTTCTGCGTTATGCCGCCTATACGGGCCTTGCGCCTATCCGCATCGACGATGCGCCGGGACTTGCAACGGCGCGCGGTACGCTCGTGTTCCGCGATCCGTCCGCCACGGAACGGCGCTTGGGCGTCGCACCGCCGTGCTTGCCGTGGATTGCGGGTTATGCGCTCGCGACGCCGCCCGGCAGCGCGTCCCGAAGCGTGGTTCTGCCGGCAAGCTTGGGCGGCGTCTTGCTGTTCGAGCCGACGGACGATCCCGCGAACGAAATTCCGACCGACGGCGCGTAACCTGCGAATTCCGCCAAGCGAACGGCAAGTGCGACATCTTTCGCAAGCCGTTTGAAGGAGCACCCCCGTGAAACTCAAATTCGCCGCTTTTGCGCTGTCGTCGGCCTTGGTCGCCGCGAGCGCACCGGTTTTCGCCCAAACCGCCGATCCGGGCAAAATCGTCGAAATCCAGCGTGCACTCACCGGCAACCAAAAGGCGCGGCCGAGCGGCGCCAAAGGCCAGTGTTTTGCAGGCACGTTCACGCCCACGGCGGAAGCCGCGGCCCTCAGCAAATCCGCAATTTTCGCAAAGACTTCGCCGGTTGTAGCCCGCCTGTCGGTCGGCGGCGGCAATCCGAAGGTCGCCGACGCGACCAAGACGGTCAATCGCGGTTTCTCCTTCCGGATCGACGACGGCGGCCGCGCCGAGACCGAGTTCGTGATGGTCAACGCGCCGATCAATTTCGTGAAATCGCCCGACCAGATGCTGGCTTTCCTGCAAGCGCGCGTACCGGGTGCCGACGGCCGCCCCGATGCGGAGAAGATCCGCGCCTTCACCGAAGCCAACCCCGAAACCACCGCGCAAGGTCGGTATCTTGCGAGCAAACCGGTGCCGGGTTCCTGGGTCGGCGTCAATTATTGGGGCATCCACGGCTACACCTTGACCGATGCGGCGGGCGTCAATCGCCTGGTCAAATTCAAGATGGTGCCGGTCGGCGGCGAAGTCGGTCTCACCGACGCGGAAGCCGCCGCCAAGCCCGCCGATTTCCTCGTCGACGACATGAAAGCGCGGATCGCCGCCAATACCGCTGCTTTCGACATGGTTGTCGTTTTCGGCCGCCCCGGCGACGAGGCCACGAATGCGACCCAGCAATGGCCGGACGAAGAACAGCGGCCCACGACCCGGCTCGGTCGCATGAATTTCACGGCTCTTGCGAAGAACGAAGCCTGCGACGAGCGCATTTTCGATCCTCTCAATCTCGCCGACGGCATTGCGGGGCCGACAAATGATCCGCTCTTCACGGCGCGCCAGCCCGCCTATGCGGTGTCGATCAGCCAGCGCAATTGAACGCAGCACGTCGCGTGCGGCCTCGCCGGATCCGGTGTCCGGCGGGGTCGCTGCTTTTTCAAGCTACTCGTATTCGACCGGGACCAGCGCATCGGCGGGCGCGCGCTGCAGTTCGACGATGAAAGCCACGCGGTCGTCCATGACGCGCAGTTCCTTGTTGGACTTCACGGGCAGCGGAATGCCGGCCTTTTTGCAGTAGCGGATCAGCGCTTGTGCGAGCGCTGCCGAGTTGAACTCGATCGGCGCCTCGTTCGGGGTGCTGCGGCGCGCAAAAGCAAGTTTTGCCGTCAGCGTGGCGCGGTCGATTTCGAGCTTGATCGCTTTGCTCGCGGGCAGTTTCGTGCCTTGCGTGCGCGCATGTTCGATGAGCGCCATCACGATCTCCCGATCGTCGAAAAACACGACGCGGTATTCGCTGGTCATCGGAACGCGTCCTTGGCCGCGCGCAAGGCGCCGAAGACCGCGGCCGGCTGCGTCGCGGGCAGTCCCATGCGGCGCGCAAGGTTTGCATCGTCGGCACGCAAAAACGGGTTGGTGCGCTTTTCGAGGCCCAGCAGCGAGGGCACGGTTGCTTCGCCGGCATGCCGCTGGCGGTCGATCGTGGCGGCCCGCGCGCGCAGTTCCGCATTGTCCGGATCGACGCTGACCGCAAATTTTGCGTTGCTCTGCGTGTACTCGTGCGCGCAGTAAACTTGCGTCGCGTCGGGAAGGGCGCGGATCTTCGCCAGCGACTGCCACATTTGCGGCGCAGTCCCTTCGAACATGCGCCCGCAGCCGAGCGCAAACAGCGTGTCGCCGCAAAACAGCGCAGCACTGCCGGCAAACCAGAACGCAATATGACCGCGCGTGTGGCCGGGCACGTCGAGCACCGTGGCGATTTCGCCGTCGAACGTGTAGGTCTCGCCGTCGCCCAGCGCCACATCGATGCCCGGAATGCGCGCTTGATCTGCGCGCGGCCCCACGATCGCGGCACCGTGTTTCGCCTTGAGCGCCAGATTGGCGCCGACATGGTCGCCGTGGTGGTGCGTGTTGAAGATGTGAGTCAAGGAAAGACCGTGCCGCGCCAAGGCCGCCTCGACCGGAGCCGCTTCGGCCGGATCGACGACGCCAACGCCTTCGCCGCCGGCGCTGCGCAGCAGCCAGACGTAATTGTCCTGCAAACACGGAATTCGCTCGACCGCCAACATGGCCCCATTGTAACCCGCAACGCGTCGCGTTTAATATGGATAAGCAGTTAGGACCGGGGGCGTGCGTTGTTCAAAAAAGAGATTTTCGAGGTCCAGTGCCTCAAAGAAGGCCGATGGATTATCGAAACGAGCCTGCCCAACCAGGCGGAGGCCGAAGCGTTCGCGCGCCGCATGCTCGAAAAGCGCGAGGTCGAGGGCGTCAAGGTTTTCCGCGAAAAGGCAAGCGGCGGCTCGCAGACGGCGGTCTTCACCAAGATCAAAGAGAAGCGCGAAGAGAAACTGACGGTCGGTCGCATCGACGCCGCCCCGGCCTGCCAGACGGCCGACGATTGCCTGCAGTTGCAGGCGCGCATGGCCATGAACCGGCTCATGCGCATGTATCTCGACAAGCAGAGCCTGACGCCGATCGAGGTGCTGCACAACTACCGCGAATACAAGCGGCTGCAGGATCAGGATTCGCTGGTCGGCAGCGCGCTCAACCAGGTCGCCACGCTGCAGGCCGAAGGCGCGGCCGGCGGGGCGACGGTCGCCCAGCGTCGCGATGCGCTGTTCGGTTTTGCGACCGAGATCGGCAAGCGCACCAAAGACGTCGAAACCTTGCAACTGCCGTCGATCAAGCAGCTCGGACTCGACGCCACGGTCGCCAAAGTCGCGGCAGGCGCTGGCGACAGTCCGGCCAATGCCGATTTTCTGTTCCGCGTGGCCGTCAGCCGCGAACTCATCGAAATTCGCAACTATCTCGGCAAGCTCGAGCGCCTGCTGTTCTGGATCAACGACAGCCAGGACGACGCGGCCGCTCGCCGGCTCGACGATTTCGTGGCGGACATTCTGGGCACGGCGAGCGTGATCCAGGACCTGCTCGGCGACCAGCCGAGCCTTGCCGCCGCCGTCAACAAGCTGCTCGACGTTGCCCTCGGACAATGGCAAGCCCCGCCGCCCGGCGTCGCACCGGCGGCCGCCGAAGGCGGGACCGACGACAGCATCGTGCAGATCGCGCGCCTCGTGCAGGCCGGGCGCTTGCCCGGCTGCAGCCAGGTGCTGATCGAGCGCGTGCGCATCCAGCTCAGCGGCGCCAATCCGCTCGTGCGCAGCGATCCCGAGCAGGAAATCCCGACCTTCCGCCAGATCCTCGACCGGCTGATGCCGGATGCGGCTCCGCCGCTCGGCGGCAGCTATCTTGTGGATGCGCTCGTGCAACGCAAGATGCGCATCCTCAATCGCGGCGGCGCGGGGGGGTTCCGGGCCGCGGCCGCGTGGATTGCGATGGTCATGCTCAATCCGCTGCGCAAGACGCGGTTCTTGATCGCGCTCACGCAGACGCCGACCGCCCGCCTCTATCCGGACGAGGCCTTCGGCCTCATCGAAGACGTGCTCGTGAACGTCGAGTCGATTTCCGACATCGTCAAAGCGCGCGTGCCCCCCAACGAGAAGATGGCCGGCATCACGCAAGTCTGGGGCGAGATCCGCAGTTCGCCGCTGCCGCCCGAACATGTCGAGCGCATCTGCACGCGCCTCGACGACCTGCTCGTGCATTTCGTCAAGTCCGAGCGCATCCTCGAAAAGATCGACGATCCGGCGCGGCCCTTGCGCATGCGCACGATGATGCTGATGAAAATGTGCCTGCCCACTTCGCTGCCGCCGGGCAAGGCGTCGAACCTTGCGCGCGCCATCATCGTGGGCATGCTGAAGCGGCCCAATTTCGAAGGCGAAGTGGTGGCCGACATCGTCGATCCGGCCGAAAAGGCGCGCGCCCAGCGCGACCTGTTCGTGCTGATGCGCCAAGCCGGTTTCATGTGAAGCCGCGCGACGATCTTGTCGCACGCCAGGTCCGGCGCGGCACCCTCAGGCTTCTGCGCAATCTCGGCTATGTCGGCATTGCCGAGGCGGGGCTTGCGAGCGGCAGGCGCGCCGACATTCTGGCCCTCGCCGACGACGGGCGCTTTGCGATCGTCGAAATCAAATCGTCGGCCGCCGATTTCCAGTCGGACGCCAAATGGCCCGAATATCTCGAATGGTGCGACGCGTTTGCGTTTGCGGTCCCGGCCGATTTTCCCGACCGTCTGATCCCGGAAACCGCCGGCCTCATCGTGGCCGACGCGTTCGACGGGGCGTTGCGGCGGCCGTTCCAGATCTGCGCGCCGCTGGCTGCACCGCGCCGCCGCGCCCTCACGCTGCGCTTTGCAAGGCTTGCGGCAGCGCGGCTGCAGCGCTTCGAAGACCCCAGCGAAACGCCCTTCGAAGACCCGCTCGAACGCGCGGTCTGACAGGCGCCACCGAGGAATGCCGAACATGACGGGCGAAAAACCGGCGGGATTTGCGGCACGGCTGTGGCGCCTCACGCGCCCCTATTGGGTGTCGGAAGATCGCTTGCCGGCCTGCCTGCTGTTCGGCGCCGTGATGGGCCTCACGGTCGGCGGGGTCTATCTCGAGGTGCTGTTCAACAGCTGGAACAACGATTTCTACAACGCGCTGCAGGAGCGCGACGAAGCCACGTTCTGGGCCGAATTCGCGGTGTTCGGCTGGCTTGCGGCGCTTTTCATCGGCAATTTCGTCGCCACGCGTTATTTCAGCCTGTGGCTGCAGATACGCTGGCGCGACTGGCTCACCAAGCGCTACATCGACGGCTGGCTCAAGGCGCGAATCTACTACCGTTTCCAGCTGACCGGCGCGGATACCGACAATCCCGACCAGCGCATCGCCGAGGACGTGCGCCTGTTCGTTGCGACCACGCTCGGGCTGTTCGTGCAGCTCGTCAATTCGGTGCTCACGCTGGTGGCGTTCCTGGGCATTTTGTGGGGCCTGTCGGGCGATTACGGCTTCACGCTGTTCGGCCGCGAGATCGCGATCCCGGGCTACATGGTGTGGTTTGCCCTCGTCTATTCGGTCGTCGGCACGTGGCTCACGCACAAAGTGGGCAAGCCGCTCGTTCCGCTCAACTACGCGCAGCAGCGCGTGGAGGCCGATTTCCGCTACGGGCTGATGCGCTTGCGCGAAAACGCCGAACAGGTCGCCCTCTATGGCGGCGAAGCGCGCGAGCGGCGCGATTTTCTGGCGCGCTTTGCCGCCGTCGTCGCCAATTGGCGCGATCTCATGTGGGCGGGCCTCAAGCTCAATCTGTTCACGAGCCTGTTCGCGCAGATCGCGATCGTGTTCCCGTTCATCGTCGCGGCCCCGCGCTATTTTTCGGGCTCGATGCAGCTGGGCGGCCTCATGCAGACGGCGTCCGCCTTCGGCCAGGTGCAGGGTGCCTTGTCCTTCTTCGTGCAAGCCTATTCGCAGCTGGCCGACTGGAAGGCGGTCGTGGACCGGCTGCTCGATTTCGAAGCGGCCGTGGCCGCCGCCGCGAAGGCGGAGCGGGCCGCCCCGCTTGTGCACGGCGCTTCGCAAGACGGGCAGTTGCGCCTTGCGGGCGTGGACGTGGCTTTGCCCGACGGGCGCGTGCTGATTGCCGATGCCGGCGTGGCGATCGCGCCCGGTGCGCGCATTCTGCTGACCGGCGAGTCCGGCAGCGGCAAGAGCACGCTGTTTCGCGTGCTGTCGGGCATCTGGCCGTTCGGGCGCGGCGCCGTGCTGCTGCCGAAGGCCGCGCGGCCGCTCTTCTTGCCGCAGAAACCCTACATGCCGATCGGCACGCTGCGCGAGGCCTTGCTCTATCCGCACAATGGTGGGGCCGACGACGCAACCTTGCGCGCCACGCTCGAGGCTGTGCGCCTGCCGGCATTGGGCGCGCGCCTCGACGAACACGCCAATTGGGGGCAGACTTTGTCGCCGGGCGAACAGCAGCGCCTGGCCGTCGCGCGCGCGCTGCTGGCGAAGCCCGACTTCCTGTTCCTCGACGAAGCGACCGCCGCGATGGACGACGCCAACGAAGCGCATATCTACGAACTGCTCGATCGCAGCCTGCCCGACACGGCGATCGTCAGCATCGGCCATCGCCCGTCCTTGCGCGCGTTCCACACGCAGTTCTGGAACGTGGCCGACCGGCGGTTGGGGATCGCTTAGGCCGGTGCGAACACGGCCTCTTCGCCGTCGAAGCCTTTGGGCGTGAAGCGCGTGACGAGGCGCGCTGGCGCACCGCACAAAGCGGCAAAAGCCTGCGACATCACGATGTCTTCGTGGAATTCGCCGCAGATTTTTTCGATGCGCGCGAGCAGATTGACGTCGCGCCCGATGATCGTGAAGTCGAGCCGGTCGCCCGCCCCGATATTGCCGAACGCGACCTCGCCCACATGCAAAGCGATGCCGACATTGGGGGCGGCCTGGCGAATCGCTTGGGCTGCCGCAAAAGCCGCTGCGCAGGCCGCCGCAGCGTTCCCGGCATCGTTGAATGGGACCGTGGCCAGCACGCCGTCGCCGATGAATTTGAGGATTTCGCCGCCCGCCGCCGCGATCGCGGGCACCACATTGTCGAGATAGGCGTTGAGGGCGGCGACCGTCGCCTCGGGCGTGCTCGCATTGGCAAGCCGCGTGAAGCCGCGCATGTCGGTCATGATCAAAGCGGCTTGGACGCGGCGCACGTCCGCCCGCCGTATCGCCCCTTGCAGAATCAAATCGCCCGGCACTTCGCCGACATAGGCCTTCAGCACCTCGCGCCACATCGTGTGCGTGGCGATCACGTTGGCGGTCAAGGCCAGGCTCGGCTGCAGCGTGCGGATGGCACGGCTCTGCGCGGCCGTGAAGCCGCCCGCCTGTTTGGTGGAAAACGACATCCCCTGCAGCGGGCCTTCGCGGAACCGGAGCGGCATCAGCAGGTAATGCGTGTGGCCTTCCTGTGCCAGGCGCGGCAGCAGGTCGTAGGCGTCGATGCGCGGATCGTCGAGCTTGAATTCGACCCAATCGCCGGTTTCCTGCAGCTCGTCGATCGTGAAGCGTTTGGGGGCCGCCGTTATGACCGGGTCGTCGAACGTGGCGCGGCGCAGCTTCACGTCGCCGTTCGGTTCCCAGACGCGCATCGCGCCGATGAAGCGCGGATGCAGCGTTTCGATCATGGTTGCCATGCGCGCCACGGGGATCTCGGCCGCCAGCAGCCGCTCGGCCAAGCCGCTCAGCAGCGCGCCCATGTCTGCCACGTGCGGACCCTCGGCGACCAGCCAGTCGGAAATGCAATCCATGGGGCAAGGATGCCGTACGGCAGACAGCTACTCAAGGGCGGCCACTCAAGGCTTGACGAAAACGCATAAGCGCCCGAGTTTACCGGCCAACCGGAGGGGCTTCGATGTTTCGTGCACTCGTGCTCGACAAACTGGACGGCAAGGTCGAAGCGTCGGTCAAATCGCTCGACGAGGCAGCGTTGCCCGAGGGCGAGATAACGGTTGCCGTCGCCTATTCCTCGCTCAACTACAAAGACGGGCTCGCGATCGCCGACAAAGGCAAGATCGTGCGCAGCTTCCCGATGGTGCCGGGCGTCGATTGGGCGGGCACGGTCGAAAGCTCCAGCAATGCGTCGTTCAAACCCGGCGACCGCGTGATCCTGACCGGCTGGGGGGTGGGCGAAAGCTACTGGGGCGGCATGGCGCAAAAGGCGCGCGCGCAGGCGGCCTGGCTCGTGAAACTGCCGGCGGGTACCGACGAAAAATGGGCGATGGGCATGGGCACCGCCGGCCTCACCGCGATGATGGCCGTGCACGCACTCGAAGCCGCGGGCCTGCGCCGCGACCGCGAAATTCTGGTGACGGGGGCCGCCGGCGGCGTCGGCTCGGTCGCCGTCGCGTTGCTCGCCAAGCTCGGCCACAAGGTCGCCGCTTCCACCGGCCGGCGCCAGCTTGAGCCCTATCTGCGCAGCCTCGGCGCGGCCAGCATCGTCGATCGCGCCGAACTTGCAGCCCCCTCGAAGCCGCTTATGACCGAGCGCTGGGGCGGGGCCATCGACTCGGTCGGCGGGACGACGCTTGCAAGCGTGCTGGCAGGGTGCGCGCGCCGGGCCGCCGTTGCCGCTTGCGGCCTTGCAGGCTCGGCCGATCTGCCGACCACGGTGATGCCGTTCATCCTGCGCGGCGTCAAACTGATCGGCATCGATTCCGTTTTGTGCCCGCTGCCCGAGCGCGAAGATGCGTGGCGGAAACTCGCGGCCCTGCTGCCCGACGGCCTGCCCGGCGAAGGGCTCACCGTGTGTGGCCTCGAGGATCTGCCCAAACTCGCCGAGGCCATCGTCGCGGGCCAAATCCAAGGCCGCGTTGTCGTCGACGTGCGGCGGTAGGTTTGCGCCTTAGCTGGGCGGCACGATCTTGACGACCCGCCAATTGTTCATCGTTACCGGCTCGCCGCCGAGCTGCTCTTCAGCCATCCGCAGCAGCCAACCTGCCTCGGGCGCGAACCACGCGGTCCGCTTCATGACAAAGCCCTGCTGCGACGGCGACAGCCCCTCGATTCGATCTTCCACGACAAACGTCGCATAGTCGCGCCCGTCGACCGACAAGGTTTCGGTCCGGACAACTTCCATCGTATGCCGCCATTTGAGCGTACCGACGGTGGCCGAGCGCTCGAAGACCGTCTTGTTACCGACTTGCAGCGGCAAGATGCGTTCGGCTCTTTCGGGGTCGGTTACGCGGTTGCTGCCGACGGGAACCAATCCGCCGACTTGCCATTGTGTCGTGTTGTTGCGCGCATTGACCGTCGTCACCGCCGTGCCTTCCAAGGCTTGAATGCGCAAACCGCCATTCTCCGTGACGAAATGCGTTCCGACCGGGGCGTGCCGGATGCCCATCGCAGCCAGGCCCATTTTCGGAAACGTCGGCAATCTGGCGGTGCGCAGCGTCCTGCCGAATCCTTCTTTGAGTCCGTCGAGAAGGGGCTTGGACCATTCGATCCATTTGTCGGCATAGGCCCGGTGTGCTGGATAGTCCTGGATGCGCTGCGGATGCCATTCGCTCGTCTGCAGCGCAATGATCTTTGTCGCTGGCCCGCCATGCATCTGCGGATCGACCTCGTAGCTGACGACGATCAGTTCGCCGTTGCGCACAAGACGCGACGTCGTGGCCAGCATCGTCCAAGGTTTTTTGATGTTTTCTTTGCGCAGATACTCGAACAACGTGGCCGATCTCGGTGGCGTCTGCTCGGTCGCGACCCAGCTTCGAATATTGTGGGAAATATACGAACACCATTGGTCCGTCGCGCGGAAATTTTTGTCGGCCGCAACATAGAGCATGTCGCTGCGGTCGCAGGTCGAGTCGCGCGTCCAGCCGACGGCTTCGACGTTGCGCGTGCCGTGGATCGCGACGAGCGCCGACAATTTGCCGCCCTCGATCTGGACGAGATTGGCGAAGGCGAGGCGGAATGTTGCCGCACCGGCAGTTATTGCGGTCAATTCTTCCCCCGCACTCGCGAGCGTCCACTTGCCCGGCGGCAGCGGCACTTCGGAGCGCGCGAACGCGACCTTGCCTTCGAACACGCTGCCCACCGGCATCGTGTGCACCGATTGGGCACTTGCGGCGGCGGTAGACAGCAGCAGGGCGAGTGCTGCAAACACGATCCGATGCAATACCATTGTATGTATCCCCCATATTGATACACCCTAAAGACGGTACCAAGCGAGATACGGCCTGTCAATCGCCGCCCGGCCGCTTTGCGCTTGCGCGCATTTGGGCTAAAAGGACGGCCATGAAACGTGACGGACATTCGAGCGAAGGGGCCTCGCAGCGCCAATTGCGCGTGGGCGAAGCTTTGCGCCGCGCCCTCATCGAGGTGCTGCGCGACGGGCATTTCCGCGATCCCGATCTGCAGGACACGCTCAGCATCACGATCGGCGAAGTGCGCGTCGCGCCCGACCTCAAACACGCGACCGCGTTCGTGACCACGCTCGGCAGCGTCGGGGCCGAGCCCGCCATTGCGGCACTCGGCCGGGCGCGCGCCTATATCCGCGGCGAGATCGCAAGGCGCGTGGATCTGCGCGTGGCGCCCGAATGGCATTTCCAGCGCGACACCTCGTTCGACTATGCCGAGCGCATCGATCGCGCCTTGCGCGATCCCAAGGTCGCCGCCGACATTTCGCCGCCGCCGCCGGAGAAGCCGGCACCCAAGCGCCGGACCAAGAAAAAAGCGTGAGCAGCGCCAAACGCGACAAAATCGACGGCTGGGTGCTGCTCGACAAACCGCTCGGCCTGTCTTCGACCCAAGCGCTCGGCCGCGTGCGGCGCGTCTACAACGCGGCCAAAGGTGGGCATGCCGGCACGCTGGATCCGCTGGCCACGGGCGTGCTGCCGATCGCCCTTGGCGAGGCCACCAAGACGCTGCCCTATCTTGTGGACGGCGACAAAGAATACGAATTTGCCGTGCGCTGGGGGGCGGCGACGGCGACCGACGACCGCGAAGGGGCGGTTGTCGCCACCTCCGACATTCGCCCGACAGACACCCAGATTGCGGGCGTTCTGGGCCGCTTTGTCGGCCAGATCGACCAGACTCCGCCGGTCTATTCGGCCATCAAAATCGACGGCGAGCGCGCTTATGCGCGCGCAAGGGCCGGCGAAGACGTCGCGATGGAATCGCGCAAGGTCTTGATCCACAAGCTCGAATATCTGGGGGCAGCGGATGCTGATGGCGCGCGGTTCCGGGTCGCCAGCGGCAAGGGCATGTATGTGCGCAGCCTTGGCCGCGATCTGGCGCTTGCCCTGGGGACTTGCGCCCATGTGACGGAACTGCGGCGCACGGCGGTCGGGCGATTCCGCCTCGCGGCCGCGATTTCCCTGGAAAAACTGGAGGGTTTTGGGCATAGTCCCGCCCGCTTTGGGGCCCTCGCCCCGGTCGAGACCGTGCTGGACGACATCCCGGCTCTGGCCGTGACCGTGGAACAAGCCGCCGCCCTTCGAAGGGGCCAGGCTTTGCGAGACCCCCGCGTGGAACCATCCCCGCTCGAGGCGCCCGTGCTCGTCGTCTTTTGCGACGGCAAGCTGGTCGCACTTGCAGCGTCCGACGGTGCGACTTTGCGCCCCACGCGCGTCTTCAACCTCTAGGGTCCAAGGAGAGACCGATGTCGATGAACGCCGCACGCAAGACCGAAATCGTCGAAGCCTATGCCGTCAAGAAGGGCGACACGGGTTCGCCGGAAGTCCAGGTTGCCCTCCTGTCGGAGCGCATCAAGGAACTGTCCGAGCATCTGACGACGCACAAGAAGGATTTCCATTCGCGCCGCGGCCTGCTGATGATGGTCGGCCAGCGTCGCTCGCTGCTCGACTATTTGAAGTCGAAAGACAAGAAGCGCTACGAGACGCTGATCGGGCGCCTCGACCTGCGTCGCTAAAAGCCGACTGCTTGACCTTCCACCGACCGAAGCGCGCGCGGCGTCTGTACCCGAAGCCGGGGCAGATGCGGCGCGCGCTTTTTTCCGATTCCAGCCAAACACCCCGCGCGGCGGTCCGTCGTACGACGCCGCGCAACCCATATTCGACGTCCCGATCGACAGGGGCGGCGCCGGTTGGGGCGAGGGCCATCCGGGCTTTCGCAACCGTCGCCACGTCGCGCGCATCACGGGATGCGCGTCGGCGGGTCCGTACGCGGCAGAAAGAAAGAGAGTAATTCCATGTTCGACGTCGTTCGCAAGGAAATGATGTGGGGCGGGCGCAAGCTCGTCCTCGAAACCGGCAAGATCGCGCGCCAGGCCGACGGGGCCGTGATGGCCACCTACGGCGATACGGTCGTGCTGTGCACGGTCGTGGGCGCCAAATCGGCGAAGCCCGGCCAAGATTTCTTCCCGCTGACCGTCCACTACCAGGAAAAGACCTTCGCGGCCGGCAAGATCCCCGGCGGCTTCTTCAAGCGCGAAGGCCGCCCGACGGAAAAGGAAACGCTGGTCTCGCGCCTGATCGACCGTCCGGTGCGTCCGCTGTTCCCCGAGGGCTTCCGCAACGAAGTGCAGGTCATCGCGACCGTGCTGAGCCACGATCTCGAAAACGATCCCGATATCGTCGCGATGGTCGGCTGTTCGGCCGCGCTCACGATCTCGGGCATTCCGTTCATGGGCCCGATCGGCGCTGCGCGCGTCGGCGTCTACAACGGCGAGTTCCGTCTCAATCCGCTGCAGACCGATCTCGAGGCGAGTGATCTCGATCTCGTCGTGGCCGGCACCAAGGACGGCGTGCTGATGGTCGAATCGCAGGCCAAGGAACTGACGGAAGAGACGATGCTGGGGGCCGTGATGTTCGGCCACCGCGCGTTCCAGCCGGTCATCGATCTCATCATCGCGCTCGCCGAAACGGCCGCCAAGGATCCGTGGCCGCTCACGCAAGCCTCGCCGGTTGCCGCATCCGTCAAAACCAAGATCGCGGCGTTTGCGGGCGATCTCGGCAAGGCCTATGCCGAACCCGTCAAGTTCGCGCGCCGCGACAAGGTTGCCGCCGTCAAGGCCGCGGCCCTTGCGACCGTGAAGGAAATCCCGGAAGAAGCCGCCGTGTTCGGCGGCCTGTTCGAGGAACTTGAAGCCAAGGTCGTGCGCGACAACATCCTGGACACGGGCCGGCGCATCGACGGGCGCGACACCAAGACGGTGCGCCCGATCGTGACGGAAGTGGGCTTCCTGCCGCGCACGCACGGCTCGGCCCTGTTCACGCGCGGCGAAACCCAGGCGCTGGTCGTGGCCACGCTCGGCACGGGCGACGACGAGCAGATCATCGACGCGCTCGAAGGCGAGTATCGCGAACACTTCATGCTGCACTACAATTTCCCGCCCTACTCGGTCGGCGAAGCCAAGCGCATGGGTTCGCCCGGCCGCCGCGAAATCGGCCACGGCAAGCTCGCCTGGCGCGCGATCCGCCCGTTGCTGCCGCCCAAGGACAAGTTCCCCTACACGATCCGCGTCGTGTCGGAGATCACCGAGTCGAACGGTTCGTCCTCGATGGCGACCGTGTGCGGCACGTCGCTTGCCATGATGGATGCGGGCGTGCCGCTGCCGCGCCCGGTGGCCGGCATTGCGATGGGTCTCATCAAGGAAGACCGCGCCTTTGCCGTGCTCACGGACATCCTCGGCGACGAAGACCATCTCGGCGACATGGACTTCAAAGTGGCCGGCACGGAAAAGGGCGTCACCGCCCTGCAGATGGACCTCAAGATCACGTCGATCGACGAGAACATCATGAAGATCGCCCTTGGCCAGGCCAAGGACGGGCGCCTGCATATTCTGGGCGAAATGGCCAAGGGTCTCAACGACCCGCGCCAGGAAGTCTCGAAGAACGCGCCGCGCATCACCACCTTCCAGGTGCCGAAGGACAAGATCCGCGAAGTCATCGGCACTGGCGGCAAGGTCATCCGCGAGATCGTCGAACAGACGGGCTGCAAGATCGACATCGAAGACGACGGCACGATCAAGGTCGCTTCGGTCTCGGAAGAAAACGCCAAGAAGGCGATCGACTGGATCAAGGGCATCGTGTCGGAACCCGAAATGGGCGCCATCTACACGGGCAAGGTCGTCAAGATCATGGATTTCGGCGCTTTCGTGAACTTCATGGGCTCGAAGGACGGCCTCGTCCACATCTCCGAACTGGCCCCGCGCCGCGTCGAGAAGACCGGCGACGTGGTCAAGGTCGGCGATTCGGTCAAGGTCAAGCTCATCGGCTTCGACGACCGCGGCAAGGTCAAGCTGTCGATGCGCCGCGTCGACCAGGCGACGGGTGCCGACATCTCCGACCAGTTCGACAAGAAGCCGGCGCCTTCGGCCGAATAGGCTTCGGGATGCGCGCCTTCTGAACCGACCAGGCCCCGCCGGAGCGTTCGCTCTGGCGGGGTTTTTCTTTTGACCCTCCCCTTAGGATCGCTCTCGATGCCCAACCCGCCCCGCATCGTCGGCCATCGTGGTGCGAAAGCCAACGCGCCCGAAAACACGCTCGTCGCCATTCGCCGTGCCTACGACGAAGGTGCGGCCTGGATCGAATTCGACGCCAAACTCACCAAAGACAACGCAGTCGTGCTGATGCACGACGAAACGCTCGACCGTACCAGCAACGGCAAAGGCCCGGTTGCCGAGGCCACGCTCGCCGAAATAAAGAAGCTCGATGCGGGCGCTTGGTTCGGGCCCGCGTTCAAGGGCGAAACCGTCCCCACGCTCGAAGAAGCCATGGCGCTGATGGCAAGCCTCGGCATGGGCTTCAACATCGAAATCAAACCCTGTCCGGGCCGCGAAGCCGAAACGGCCGAACGCGCTTGCGCGTCCGTGCTTGCCCATTGGCGCGGCCCCACGCCCATCGTCTCGAGCTTCAAGCGCGAGGCGCTGGCGGCGGCACAGGCTTCGGCACCTTCCTTGCCGCGCGGCTATTTGGCCGAAGAGCTCGGCCGCAGCTGGCGCACGGAGGCCGAGGCGCTCGGGTGCATCGCGATCCATCCGGGATGGAAACATCTCACGCGCCAGCTTGTGCGCGACGTCAAGGAAGCGGGGTTCAAAGCGCTCGTGTGGACCGTCAACGAGCCGGCGCGCGCGCGCGAACTCGTCGCCTGGGGGGTGGACAGCATCATCACCGACCGCCCGGCGGACATCGCGCAAGCGCTGGCGGGATAGAGGCCGGCCATGCTGCCGCGCATCTCTGCGACTTGCCGCGTTGTGCTCGCCGCCGCGATCGTGCTGTTCGCGCCGGTCGCAGTCGCCTTTGCGCAGAAGCCGGACGCCGAAATCGAGGAAGAACTGCCCGACGGCTCGGAACTGCTCGATCTTTCGGACCTGCGCCATACGGGCGACCTTGCCGAGATCCGCAAGCGCGGCATGCTGCGCGTGCTGGTCGCGCCGACGCGCACCGATTTCCAGCTCGTGCGCGGCGAGGTGCGCGGGTTCGAAGCCGAGCTCGCGCACGAATTCGCGCGCTACCTCAATCGCGAGCGCAAGCGCGGCCAGCCGCAGATCCGCGTGCTGTTCGTGCCGCTCGCCTTCGAGGATCTGATCCCGGCGCTGCTCGCCGGGCGCGGCGACGTGATCGCCTCGGGCATGACGGTCACGCCGACGCGCAGCGCCCAGATCGGTTTTTCGCGCCCCTATCTGCGCAATGTCGACGAGGTGATCGTCGCGCGTTCGGGCGCCGATGCGCCGCGCACGCTCGAGGATCTGGCCGGTCGCCGCCTGTCGGTGCGCGTTGCCACGAGCTACTACGAGCATCTGCAGGCCCTCAACCGCCGCTTTGTCGCCGAGGGCCGCGCCCCGATCGAAATCGCGGCGCTCGATCCTGTTCTTGCCGACGAGGACAAGCTCGAGATGGTCTCGGCCGGCATTTTCGACATCACGGTCGTCGACTCGCATCTGGCCGCCCTGTGGACGCGCGTGCTGCCGAACATCGCGACGACGAACGTGAAGATCGCGCAAGGCGGTTCCATCGCCTGGGGCTTTCGGCCGGGCGACAAAGCGCTGCGCGCTGCCGCCGACGCGTTTTTTGCGCGGCGACAGAAGGCCAAGCCCGCCAGCGACGCGCAGCTGCTGAGCCAGTATTTCCAGAGCGTGCGCAGCCTCGCCAATCCGCTGGCCGGCGACGAGCGCGCCAAGCTTGCAAGGCTCTCGTCCTATTTTCGCGCCCATGCCGACACGCACGGTTTCGACTGGATGCTGATGGCCGCCCAAGGTTTCCAGGAATCGCGGCTCGACCAGCAGGCGCGCAGCCCGGTAGGCGCGATCGGCATCATGCAGCTGATGGCGCCGACGGCCGCCGAGATCGGGTTCGCCGACATCGGCGAGGAAGAAACCAACGTCGCCGCCGGCATCGCCTACATGGCGCGCATCCGCGACCGCTATTTCAACGATCCCGAGATCGAGCCCTCGCAGCGCATCCTGTTCGCGATCGCCGCCTACAATGCGGGCCCCAACCGCATCCAGCGCCTGCGCGCGCGCGCGCGCGCGCAAGGCCTCGATCCCAACAGCTGGTTCGGCAATGTGGAGCGCGTCGTGCAGCAGAGCGTGGGCGACGAGACGGTAGCCTACGTCGCCAACATCTACCGCTTCTTCCACGCCTACGCGACCTTCACGGACCCCCTGCTCGGCCAGCGCTGAACGCCGTCAAATCGCTTCGAGGTCGTTCCAGGCCTGGTCGGCAAGCGCCTTGAGGCGGTCGGGGGCGATGCGGCCGGCGAAGGCGTAGCCGTAGCCGCCGCGATGCCAGTGCACGAGATTGACGCCCTGGCGCGCTTCGTTGCGCGCCCCGCGTTCGCTGAATTGCGAGAAGGCGATCACGAGGCCGACCATCTCGTTGGCGCTGTTGGTGTAGATGAGCTGGGCCGCAGGCCGGCCGCCGACGATTACCATGCGCCCGCCCTGCAACTCGAAGCCGTGGGGCGCCAGATCGGGAATGGCGAGATTGCGGTTGAGCTTGGCGCCGAACCACTTGCCGAGTTCGGGCACGTCGGCGGCCGTGAAATCCACGAGCAAGCGGCCTTCGCTGGCTTGCGTGGCTTCGGCCACCGCGTAGAAGCCCGCCACGTTCTCAAGCCAGCGGTCGCTCGACGCAAGCTGGAGGCCGCCCAGCACCGGATCGAGCCTGCCCGTGAACACGCCGCCGGCACCCAGGCCCACGAACAGCAGCAGCGAGGCCGCGATCGCCGCCCCCGCCCAGGTGCGCGTCTTCGCGCGTGCGGCGGATTTGGGCGCGAACGCGACGAGATTGGTTGGCGCTTTTGTGTTCTGGATCGCGGCCACGAGGCGGGCCGGCACCGGCTCGTCGAGAACCGGCGCGAAAGCCGCACGCGCCATTGCGCCGGTCTGCCGGAACATCGCGATGCGCGCGGCCGTGTCGCGGTCGCCGGCCGCACGCGCTGCAACGCGCGCTGCGGCCGCGGCATCGAGGGCGCCGTCGGCATAGGCCATCAGCGTTTCGTCGTCGATCGCGGTCTTCTGCGCGGCGGGCGCACGCAGCACCGTGTCGATGAGGCGCTGGGGCACTGGCTCGAGCAGCACTTCGTTCATGGCGGCATGCGCCAAGGCCGCGGTTTGGCGGAACATCGCCACGCGCCGCACCAACGAAGCGTCGCCGTGCATGGCCGCTTCGATCGCCGACACTTCGTCGGACGCGGCCGTGCCGTCGGCATAGCGCATCAGACTTTCGTCGTCGAAACGGGCTTGGTTCATGGCGGCGGTCTTCCTTCTCTTCTATTCGGCAGGGGCCGCAAGCGACGCGCCGCTTTCGCCCATGCGCTTGGCAAGGGCCGCACGCGCGCGCGCAAGGCGGCTCATCACCGTGCCGATCGGAATCCCCAGCGACGCTGCGGCTTCCTTGTAGCTCTGGCCTTCGATGCAAACGAATGTCAGCACCACGCGTTGCTCCTCGGGCAGTTGGGCGATCGCGGCGCGCACGGCTTCGTAGGTCATGTGCGCTTCCAGGCCGCGTCCGCCGTCGAAAGCAAGTTCGTCTTCGACCAAGCTTGCGTCGATCCGGCCTTCGCCGGTGCGCACCTTGACCGCTCGCCGGTCGTCCAGATAGATGGTTTGGACGATGCGGAACATCCAGCTGTCGAGCCTTGTACCCGGCTGGTACTGGTCGATCCGGGCCAGGGCGCGTTCGCACGCGGACTGCACCAGATCGTCGGCCTGGTCGGGCGCTCCGGCGAGCCCGCGCGCAAAGCGCCGCAGCCGGGGCAGCAATTCGACCATTTCGGCGCGCAGTTGCTTGAGCGTTTCGTCGTTCACGAAAGCGCTCCGCTTGCGAGGCCGCCGAAAGCAGCCGTTCGACACAAGCACAACGCGCCCTTGGCGCTCTTATTCGGGTCGGTCACGATGGAACCTCGGAACTGTGGCCGCCGGGCAACAGAACGGACCCGGCTTGTCCGGCAAACTTACGCCAAGCCTCTGCAAATTGCCGCTTTTATTCGGCTGGTTTTATTCGGCCGTGGCGGCGGCGGGGGCGCGAAAACTCTCCGGAATTTCCGGCGGTTGGTCGGGCTCGCTGTCGCCGCGCCAATAGACGATCTGGGCCGTCGCTTCGTCGCGGCGAATATAGATCTGCCAATCGTCCCATTCCTCGCCCTCGCAGCTGCCGTCGGCAGGGCAGCGGCGCACCTGCGCTTCGACCAGCAGAAAACCAGGGCGGAACCACGGCAGATGTTTGAGATCGTCGGTGACGTCTTTGGCCGCGATGGTGCTCGTGCGCTCGATCGCGAACTCGACCGGCTGCGGCGCTTCGACGAGTTTCGGAATTTCCGCAAGGCCGAGTTCGGCGCAATAGGCGGCGTCTTGGGCAGCCGCACAGGCATAGAAGCGCGCCACCGCGCACGCCACGTCTGCAACGGCGCAAGTCGGCATGTTGTCGGGGCCGACGCGCACGACAGCACCCTGCGGCGCCGTTTGCGCGAATGCGGGTGCCGCGACGGCAAACAAGATTGCCGCCAGAAGAATCGGAAGTAGACGTTTCATCGTTTGAGGATCGAACCCAATACGCCGCGCACGATTGCGGTCCCGATCTGCCGGCCGACCGAGCTTGCAACCGAGCGCACAATAGCGCCTGCAACCTGTTCGCCAACCGATTTCTGCGGCCGCCCGCGGCCCGGCCCCGATCCCGGCCGTGTGCCGCCGCCCAGAATGGACCCGAGTGCTTCGCCGATGACGCCGCCGCCGCCGGGTTTGGCTTGGGCCTCTTTGGCCTGGGCGATCTGTTCGTAGGCCGAGACGCGGTCGGTCGCGTCTTCGTATTTGCCGAACAGAGCGCTGCGGTCGATCGTCGCCCGGCGCTCGTCGTCGGACAAAGGTGCAAGCCGCGTGCGCGGCGGGCAGATGCGCGCGCGCATCGCCGGCACAGGCGACCCCTTTTCGTCGAGCAGCGAGATGATCGCTTCGCCGACGCTGAGTTCCTGCAATGCTTTGGCGGTGTCGAGGCCCGGGCGCGCGCGGAAGGTTTCGGCCGTCGCGCGCAGGGTCTTCTGGTCGCGCGGGCTGAAGGCGCGAAGCCCGTGCTGCACGCGGTTGCCGAGCTGGCCCAGCACGTTGTCCGGCAGGTCGAGCGCGTTCTGCGTGCAGAAATAGACGCCGACCCCCTTCGAGCGGATGAGTCGCACCACCAGTTCGATGCGCTCGACAAGGGCTTTGGGCGCATCGGCGAACAGCAAGTGTGCCTCGTCGAAAAAGAAGGCGAGCTTGGGCTTCGCAAGATCGCCCGCCTCGGGCAGGTTTTCGTAGAGCTCGGACAGCAGCCACAGCAGGAACGTGGCGTAGAGCAGCGGGCGCTGCATCAGCCGGTCGGCCGCCAGGATCGAGATGACCCCGCGGCCTTTGCCGTCGACGCTCAAGAGGTCGCCGATCGCGACGGCGGGCTCGCCGAAGAACTTGTCGCCGCCTTGCGTTTCGAGGGCGAGCAGCCCGCGCTGGATCGCCCCCACCGAAGCCGGCGAGACGTTGCCGTATTTGGCCGCGTAGTCGGCCGCGTTCTGCGACACGTGGGCCAGCATCGCGCGCAGATCCTTGAGATCGAGCAGCAGCAGCCCCTCGTCGTCGGCGGCCTTGAACACGATGTTGAGCACGCCGGTCTGGATCTCGTTGAGATCGAGCAGGCGCGCGAGCATCAGCGGGCCCATTTCCGAGATCGTCGCGCGCAGCGGATGGCCCGCCTCGCCGAACACGTCCCAGAACAGCACGGGGCTCGCCGCGAATTCGAAATCGTCGGCGCCGAGTTCGGCTGCGCGTGCGGCGAATTTGTCGTTCGCCGCGCCCGCTTGCGCAACGCCGGAGAGATCGCCTTTGATGTCGGCCATGAACACGGGCACGCCGGCTTCCGACAAAAGCTCGGCCATTACGCGCAGCGTGACGGTCTTGCCGGTTCCGGTCGCGCCGGCAATCAGCCCGTGGCGGTTGGCCATGGCAAGGCGCAGCAATGCCGCGTCTTCGCCTTTGCCGATCAGCAGTGCGGGGTCAGCCATGGGCCGTGGGCAGGCGAAGACCGCCGTCTCAGGCGGCTTCGGTCCGCGGCTTCATCTTGACGTAGGCGATCGAGGCATGCGCCGAGCAGTAGGGCTTGCCGTCGAGCGAACGCTCGCCGCAGAAATGGAATTCGGTGTCGCCCGGATCGCCGATCGGCCAGCGGCAGGTGCTGGCCGACAGCGCCATCATCGGCAAGCGCTTGGCCGAAGGCTGGTTGGCAAGGGCGCGCAAAGCGGCCGCACTCGTCTGCGCGGATTGCGAGGGCGCGCGTGGCTCGCGCGGCGCTTGGGGCGCGCGCGGGGCGGCGGGCTGGCGCGGCGTCGCCGGGCGGTAAACCGCCGGGCGCGGGCCCGTGCGCTTGATCGGCGACGGGCGGGCGGGCAGGTGCAGGCGATGGGCCTTGCCCACGACCGCATTCTTGGAAATGCCCAGGCGCTTGCCGATTTCAGCCGTCGTCAGACCCTCGCCCCACAAGCGGGTCAGGTCTGAAATTTGCTCTGGCGTCCAATCCATTGCGCATCCCCTTGATTTACTGCCGATTTTTCGGCTCGACATAGCTGTTGTGGATAACTCCACTTGCAATACAACATATTGTGAGCAATCGAGTCGCCCAAGTCAAGGTCCAGACACAATAGGTTGTGGGTAACTCGCTATATCTTGATTCGCGCCCCACCGCGATTGCACGCGGACGCAAAGTGTGAAATTGAGCGGCCATGATTTTCGCCTATCTCCCGCAGGACGGCACGATCGTCAAACGCGAAATCGGCGCGTCCGATCCGGTGCCGACGGCGGCATTGTGGATCGATCTTTATTCGCCGACCCCGGAAGACCGCGCACGCGTCGATGCGGCGTTCAATCTGGCGATCCCGACCCATGCCGAAATGCTCGAGATCGAACCCTCGGCGCGGCTCTATTCGGAGAACGGCGCCCTCTACATGACCGCGACGATCCTCGCGCGCGCCGACGATCCGAACCCCACGGCCGATGCCTTCACCTTCGTGCTGACCAATCGCTGCCTCGTCACGGTGCGCTACCACGACCCGCGCCCGGTCACGCAGTTCGCCACGCGCCTTCTGCGGCTGCCGGGCAGTTGCGCGAACGGCGAGGAGGCGATGATCGGCCTCATGGATGCCTTCGTCGACCGCATCGCCGACATTCTGGAAAAAGCCGGTTCCGACCTCGACGGCATTTCGCGCACGATCTTTGCCAATCGCGCGCGCCCGGCCGCGCAAGCGGCCCAGGAGCGATCGATGCAGGACGTCTTGCGCGAGCTCGGCCGCATCGAAGATCTGTGCTCGACTGCGCGCGAAAGCATGCTGGGCCTGCAGCGCGTGGTTCGCTTCCTCGACGTTTCGGCCGAGGGCGAAACCAAAAAACAGTCCAAAGACATGCATGCGCGCTTCAAGTCGCTCAACCGCGACTTGACCTCGCTCATGGAACACGCGGACTTCGACAGCCGCAAAGTGAACTTCCTGCTCGATGCCACGCTCGGCCTCATCAATATCGAGCAGAACCGCATCATCAAACTGTTCTCGGTCGTCTCGGTCGTGCTGATGCCGCCCACGCTCGTGGGCACGGTCTACGGCATGAACTTCAAGTCGATGCCCGAGCTCGATTGGAGCTTCGGCTATCCGATGGCGATCGGCTTCATGATCGCCTCCGCCATCCTGCCCTATCTCTATTTCAAGAAGCGCGGCTGGTTCTGAGCTAGGCGGGCACGGCCACGCCGAGGCTTTTGGCGAGTTCGACGAGCAGGCCCCAATTGCCAGTATCGATCGGAATCGCAGCCGCACGTTTGGCGCGCGCGCGCCGTTCGGGCTCGCCGGGCAGCATCACGTCGCTCTGGCCGGATTTGAGCCATGTTTCAAGCTTCTGGGCTTCGGCGGCGACCGTTTCGGCCGTGCCCAACGCCGCCGGATCGATCGCGACCGCGATCGCGTTGTTGATGATGCGCGTTTCGCTCGGTTGCCAGGTTGCGATGGTTCCGCCGCCGCCGAGCGCGCCCGCAAACAGTTCGATGAGCGCCGAGAGCGCGTAGCCCTTGTGCTCGGCCATTGCGAGCAAAGCGCCCGAGGGCTGCGTGTACATCGTTGCGGGATCGGTCGTGGGTTTTCCCTCGTGGTCGATCAGGATGCCGGGTGCGACCGGCACGCCCTTGTTGAACGCCACGCGCACTTTGCCGACCGCAATGCGGCTCGTCGCCATGTCGGCGACGATCGGCGGATAGCCGGGAACCGGCAGGCCCAAGCAAATCGGATTGGTGCCGAGCCGCCCGGCGATGCCGCCGAACGGCGCGACTTTGGCGTCGACGCCCGCCACATCGACCACAAAAAACGAGGCAAGCCCGTGCGCTGCCGCCTGCTCGGCCCACGCACCCACGCGGCCGATATGGAAGGTGTTGCGCAAGGCGAGCACGGCGGCCCCCGCCGTTTTCGCTTTGGCGCACAGCAAGTCGGTGGCGGCGCGCATGATCGTCTGGCCGTAGCCCTGCTGGCCGTCGACGACCAGCGTCGCCAGCGTCTCGCTGACGATTTTGGGCGTGGCACCAAGCGCAAGCTTGCCGCGCTTCACGGCATCCAAATAGATCGGCAGCATGCCCACACCGTGCGAATCGTGGCCGGAGAGATTGGCCTCGACGAGATTGTCGGCCACGCACGCCGCCTCGGTTGCGTCGGATCCGGCGGCGGCCACAAGCGCACGCGCAAACGCGCGCAGCCGGTCGGGGGCGATCTCGATGTCGGTTCTGTCGAGTGCGGGCATGTCAGGCCACCCATTCGCTGACGGGTGCCTTGGCTTCGTGCAGCGGTTGGCACAGCACGTCGACCAAGGTCGGACCCGGATGTTCGAACGCGGCTTTGAGCGCGGTCGCAAGATCGGCCGGATCTTCCACGCGCCAGCTTTTGAGGCCGAAGGCGGAAGCCACGGCCGCATGGTCGGTGCGGTTGAAATCGACCGAAAAATAGCGGCCGCCATAGCCGGTCTTCTGCCCGGCTTTGATCCAGCCATAGACCGCGTTCGAAACGACCACGAGCGTGATCGGCAGGCCGAGCCGCGCGATCGTCTCCATCTCGCCGCAGGCGAAGCCGAAACTGCCGTCGCCCATCACGGCCACGCATTTGCTGGCCGGGCGCGCGATCGCGGCCCCGACGACGGCCGGCAGCGAATAGCCGAGTGCGCCGTGCGCGCGGTTCGTCACGAACCAGCGCCCGGTGCGGCGCTTCGGATAGAAGGCCGAGAAATACGGGCACGGCGTGCCGGGATCGGCGACGATCACGGCATCCTCGGGCAGCAATTCGGCCATCGTGTGCACGAGACGCTCGGGCCGGATCGGCGTTGCGTTGGATTTTGCCAATTCGAGGAACGAAGCCTCGCGCGCCGCCCGCGCGGCGGCGACACGCCTGGCCGCATCGCCGCCGCTGCGTTTGGCACCCAGCGCATCGGCCAACTTGTCGAGGGCAAGGCGCGCATCGCCGATCACACCCGCCGCCGTCGCATAAATCGCCCCGATCACGGCGGGATCGACGTCGATATGCACGATGGGCGTGCCCGCCGTCGGGAAGCGCCAGCGCTCGGTCGTGACCGAGCCCGCGCGGCAGCCCACGAACAGCACGAGATCGGCTTCAGCCACGAGATCGCGCGTCGGCATCGTGCCGCCATTCGAGCCGACCACACCGGCCGACAAAGGATGCGCGTCCGCGATCGAACCTTGGCCCGAGATCGTGGTGAGCACCGGGGCATCGAGCGCTTCGGCCACGCGCGCAAGGGCTGCTTCCGCATGCGCGAGTACGACGCCGCCGCCGACCACGATGACCGGGCGTTTGGCTTTGGCGAGGGCCGCAACGGCAGCTGCAATCGCGGCATCGTCGGGTGCGACGCGATGCGAAGGTGCCGCCGCATTGAGGGGTTCGCCCCAAACATCGGCGGCATCGACGGGGTCTTTCTGCACGTCGTAGGGCAGGCCCAGATGCACGGCCCCAGGCCGGCCGCTCGTGGCTTCGCGAAAGGCGCGGCGCACCGTTGCCGGAATTTCGCCGGCCCGGTCGATGACCTTGTTCCATTTGGACACGGGCTTGAACAAGGCTGCTTGGTCGAGCTCGGTCAGCACGTAGCGCCCGCGCGAGGAGACCGAAATGTCGGTCGTGACCGCGAGCATCGGGATCGAGGATTCGTTGGCTTCGGCCACGGCCGGCAGGATGTAGGTGGCGCCGCCGCCCGACGGGCCTTCGCATACGCCGACCTTGCCGGTGAGGCGCGCATAGGTGTCGGCCATGTAGCCGGCCGAGCGTTCGTCGCGCGTGAGGATGTGGGAAATGCCATGGCCGCCCGGCCCGCCGAGGCGCGCCAGCGCGTCGTAGAGCGGCAGGCTCGTGTCGCCGCACAGGCCGAACACGTGCTCGACCTTGTGGGCGGAAAGAAGTTTGACGAAAGCTTCCGCCCCGTTCGGATTGTTCATGTCGGCCGTTCTCCTCGACGCATCCGAGACTATCCGAGCCTCGGCGTCATTCGCAATCGCGCCACGTGCCGCTGCGGCTCGACGCCACGCACGCTTCGACGAAGGCGGCTCCGGCAACGCCGTCTTCGATGCCCGGAATATGCAGCGCCAACGGATCGGGGGATTGGCCCTGCAGCCGGGCGGCCAGAATGTCGGCGAAATCGGACATCAGATTGGCGAAGGCCTCGAAGAAGCCCTCGTGGTGGCCGGCCGAAATGCGCGCGGCGCGCTGCGCCAGCGGATGCAGGCTTGCAAGCCCGCGGGTGCGCGTCTCGAACGCGGCTTGCGGGCGCATGATCTTGAGTTCGTTGGGCGCGCGATGCTCCCAGGCAAGCCCGCCTTTGTCGCCGTAGAGCTCAATCGAAATCGCGTTTTCGGCGCCCGTCGCGGCTTTGCTTGCAAGGAAGCTTGCGCGCACCCCGCCTTCGAGGCGCAGCAGCGCGCTTGCCGTATCGTCGGCAATGCGCGCTTCGAACGAAGCGCCCACATCCGCGCGCACGGCCTCGACGCGCCGGCCGCTTATGTAGACGAGCAATTGATGCGCATGCGTGCCGATGTCGGCCATCACATGGCTGCCGCCGCGTGCGGGATCGAGGCGCCATTTGAGGCGCGGATTGAGATTGTCGTAATCCGCTTCGACATACTGGCCGAGGCTGCCTTGCAGATAGCTCACGCGCGCGAGATGCAGCTTGCCGAGCTCGCCCGCCGCCACGGCCGCACGCGCCTCGCGCACCATCGGATAGCCCGAATAATTGTGCAGCAGCACGAAGGGCAGGCCCGTGCGCCGCACGGCGTCTTGGATCGCGCGCGCGTCGGCCAGATCGTTGGCAAGCGGCTTGTCGCAGATCACCGGATAGCCCGCTTCAAGGGCCGCACAGGCTTGTTCGCGATGCAGATCGTTGGGCGTCGCGATGGCGATCGCGTCGGGCTTGTCGGCGCGATCCGCTTCGCCGGCAACGAGCGCGGCGAAATCCGGATAGACGCGCGGGATCCCGAGGGCGGTCCCTTCGGCAAGCCCGCGCTGCGGGTCGGACGAAAGTGCGGCTGCAACCGGCTCGTAGAAATCGTCGAGCCGGGCGGCGAGCCGGTGCACCGGCCCGATCATCGCCGAGCTGCTGCCGCCCACGAAGCCGAGGCGCAGGCGCCGCCCGATGCGCGCGCGGATGCGATTTGCCGACATGACGTTTCCCCCAACTTGTTGCGCTTATCGGCGCATGTGCGTGTGCGGCTGTCAAGGAACCGGCCCGGTCGAAGAAATGCGCGGTATTCGGTGACTTACAAAAGTATGTTCGGAGAAACTTGCCGCTCTTGTGGTGGGGCAGTTCGCATGGATTGGAAATTCACAAATCTGAAGCAAATAAACACCGAATTTGATTAACCAAATAACCGGTTTTTAACCAGAAAAGCATAATCGTGGTAGCCTCGACAATCCGCCCGAAGAACGGAGCCCCCCGATGGCGATTGTTACTCTTCATCGCACCGCTGGCGTGCGAAATTCACTGGTCTCAATAGTCGCCGTATTCTCGCTGCTCGTGTTCGGCAGGCTTGTCATGCACGCGGCGGGGGCATGGGGCGATTACGCCGATTCGCGCAATGTCCAGCAGGCCGCCGTCGGCACGCAGGACATGTCGTCGAATGTCGGGGGCGTCACGCAGTCTGCCGCCGGAACGCGCATGACGGCCGACCGCGCGCGCGTGGCGGCCGAGACGGTGACGGGGCAGGCGCAAGCCCTGCGCGGCGACGTCGAGCGTTTCCTGACGAAAATCCGGGCGGTTTGAGTTCTGCATGGCGGCGCTCGATTTCTTGCGGCGACCGTTTCGGCGATGGCAGAACCACCCCGGCTTGTGGGGGGGCATCGCCGCCGCCGTCGGCCTTTTGCTGACTGGGTGGCTCTATGCCGACCTTCTTGCGGTCGCTGCCAGGGAACAACGGACGCGCGCAGAACGCGTCGCCGACCGCGTGGTTCTCAGCATCCAGCGCGAAATCGACATGGCGCTCGCCTTTCAGTCGTCGGTTGCCGCAAAACTCGGGGCCGTCCCGCAGACGGATGCGGTCGCCTATCGCGACTTCGTCTCGACATTGCGGATTCTAGATCTGCTTCCTTCGGTCCGCGCATTGGCCTTTGCGCCACTGGTCGATGGCGCGCAACTGGCCGAGCTCGTTGCCGAAAAGGCAGGCGATACATCGCGAGCGGCACTCGGTTATCCCACGTTCCTGCCGTGGCCAGAGGGATCGCGCGACGTTTATGCACCGGTCGTACTTGTCGAGCCACCTATCGGCAATGCCAGAGTCTACAATTTCGACTTTTATTCTAATGCTGATCGGCGTGCGGCAGGCGAACGCGCTTTTGCGACAGGCCGCCCGCAAGCCTCGGCCCCCGTGGTGCTGACGCAGGATGCTGACACCGGCAATCCCGGCGTACTGGTGCTGCATCCTGTCGTCGCCAATGGCCGTCCGTTCGGATTGGTTGCGATGGGAATCACGATCGAACGGCTGCTGGTGCCCTCCTTGCGTTCGGTCTCGGGCACCAGTCTCAAGCTGCTGATCGAGGATATCGGAACCGTTCCGAACGGCACAGCACCCAGGCTTGTGCTCGCAATGGGCGGCTCGCCGGAAGAAGATATCGTCGAGCGCCGTATCGATTTTGCGGGGCGCCTCTGGCGCGTTCGGACGAGTTCGGAGGCTCTCGAGCAGTCGGAGCCGTTCTGGATTGGCTTGTTGGGCATTGTACTTTCTATGCTGGCCGGCTTTGCCGTGGCGCGCGTGCTGGGCGAGCGGCGCGCGCTCAAGCGCGCCGTGCTCGTCCGCACGCGACGCTTAAGTTCCGCAAACCGCGATCTGCGCGCGCAGGCAAGTGCCTTGGCGCGCGCGAATGCGGCGAAAGGCGAGTTTCTCGGCAGGCTTGGGCACGAGTTGCGCACACCGCTCAATGCCATTATCGGGTTCACCGAAATGCTGAAGCTGGGAATTGGCGGCGGGGCACTTGTGCCGCGTCAAGCGCAGTATGTCCGCGACATCCATCAGTCGGGTGCGCATCTGCTTGAACTCATCAACCGGTTGCTCGATACGGTGCGTCTTGAGCAGGGGCATCTGCCCCTTGCTCGTGTCGCGTTCGACGTCAAGATCGAGATCGAAGCGGCCCTTGGTATACTTCGTCCGATCGCGATAAAGCGTAACGTTTCGGTCGATTTCTTGCGCGAAGACGTGGTCGATTTGGCGCTCGGCGACCCCGTCGCTTTCCGCCAGGTGGTCGTCAACCTCATCGAGAACGCAATCAAATTTACGCCGCACGAAGGCGAGGTCCGCGTGGTGCTGGCGCAGAGCCGTACCCATGTTTCGGTCGGGATTGACGATAGCGGAATCGGAATTCCGTCCGATCAACTGGCGCGCATTTTTGAGCCGTTCCACCAAGTCGAGACGGGGAATACGCGGCGCTTCGGCGGGGCTGGGCTCGGTCTAGCCGTCGTCGCCGGTCTCATGAAAGAGATGGGCGGCAGCGTATCGGCCCACTCCATACCTGGCCACGGTTCGCATTTTCGTGTCGAGCTGCCGATAGCCGCGGTCGCTGCAGTCGCGGCCGTTGACGACGCGCACGCAAAGCGGTTCTAGCCGCGCGAGTCCTCAAGGATCATAGCGGCGGCTTTTTCCGCGATCACGATCGTGGGCGCATTCGTGTTGCCGGACGTGATGCTCGGCATCACCGAGGCGTCGGCGACGCGCAGGCCGGAAAGCCCGTTCAAGCGCAGCCGCGCATCGACGACGGCGTTTGCGTCCGCCCCCATGCGGCACGTGCCAACGGGATGGAAGATCGTGGTGCCGATGCGGCCCGCCGCCGCCACGAGTTCGCTTTCGCTCGCGGCCTCGCGGCCGGGACGAAATTCTTCGGGCCGGAAGCGCTGCAGCGCCGGGGCCGCCACGATGCGCCGTGTGAGGCGAATGGCTTCGGCCGCAATGCGCTTGTCTTCGTCGGTCGAAAGATAGTTGGGCTGGATCGCCGGGGCCGCCGCTGGGTCCGCCGATTTGAGGCGCACATGGCCGCGGCTTGTCGGGCGCAGATTGCACACCGACGCCGTGAAGGCCGGAAACGGGTGCAGGGGTTCGCCGAACCGGTCGAGGCTCAAAGGCTGCACATGGTATTCGAGATCGGCGGTCGCCTTGTCGGGGCCGGACTTGGCGAACGCACCGAGCTGGGACGGCGCCATCGTCAGCGGCCCGCGCCGGAACAGCGCGTATTCGAGCGCCATGGCGGCTTTGCCGAACAGCGAATTGGCGCGTTCGTTCATCGTCTTGGTGCCGTGGACCTTGTAGGCGCAGCGGATCTGCAGATGGTCCTGCAGATTGGCGCCGACATCTTTGCTTTCGTGGCGCAACGCAATGCCGTGTTTGGCGAGCTCGGCCGGATCGCCGATGCCCGACAATTGCAGCAGCTGCGGCGAGCCGATAGCGCCGGCCGCCAGCACGGTTTCGCGTGCCGCGCGCACGGCGTGGATTTTGCCGCCGTGCGAAACGCGCACGCCCGCCACGCGCCCGTCTTCCAGGATGAGGCCGTGCGCGGTCGCATGCGTGAGCACGCGCAAATTCGCGCGTTTCATCGCCGGGCGCAGGAAGCCCTTGGCCGAGGTCCAGCGCACGCCCTTGTTTTGGTTCACCTGGAAATAGGCGCAGCCGAAATTGTCGCCGCCGTTGAAGTCGTCGATCTTGGGGATGCCGGTCTGGGCGGCTGCGTCGCGGAACGCGTCGAGAATTTCCCACGACAAGCGCATCTCTTCGACGCGCACTTCGCCGCCCGTGCCGTGCAGCGCGTCGTCGGCGAATCGCACATTGTCTTCCGAACGTTTGAAATAGGGCAGCAAATCGTCCCAGCCCCAGCCTTTGAGGCCCAATTGGCGCCAATGGTCGTAGTCGGCGGCTTGGCCGCGCATGTAGATCATGCCGTTGATGGCCGTGCAGCCGCCGAGCACCTTGCCGCGCGGATAGCCCAAGGCGCGCCCGCCGAGGCCCGGCTCGCTTTCTGTCTTGAAGCACCAATCGACGCGCGGATTGCCGTGCGTGTAGAGATATCCGACCGGGATATGGATCCACAGATAGTCGTCTTTGCCGCCCGCTTCGAGCAGCAGCACGCGGTTGGCGGGATCGGCCGACAGGCGGTTGGCGAGCACGCAGCCCGCCGAACCTGCGCCGACGACGATGTAGTCGAATTCGCCGAGTTCGTTTTCTGCGGCCACGTTTTGCGTCTCCCTTGGGGCTTTATTCGAACAAGCGCGCGGCGTAGTGGCCCGCCGCGACTGCGGCAAGGCAAAGCCCGACCGACAGAACGACATTGAGCCCGGCAAGCCCCATCTCGCCCTGGCGTGCAAGATCGAGCGTTTGCAGCGAAAAGGCCGAGAAGGTGGTGTAGCCGCCCAAGATGCCGACGGTCAGAAAGACGCGCAGATTGTCGCTCTGCGGCCACAGGCCGGACGGCGCTGTCGCGGCCGCGACGAACCCGATCGCAAAACTGCCGGTGACGTTGACGAGAATCGTCCACCACGGCAGGCCTTGCGGATCCGCGACCGCAAGAATTGCGGCCGATGCCGCATGGCGCGCCACGCCGCCCACCGCACTGCCGAGCGCGATCCAAAAATAGAGCGCAAAACTTTGCGTCATGGGGTTGTGTCGCCTTTACAAGATTGCGTTCGTGGGGTTTATCTTGACGCCAAGCACCTGACAAGCCGTTCGATCCTTCCGGGAGACTGCCATGACCGACACGCTGAGCCAAAGGCTGGGCCGCTGCTACAGTTCGGCCGTGCACGACGTGCTGCGTACGATGGGTCACGAGCGCTGCGTGCTGCCGCCCGCAATCCGCGCCCTTGCGCCCGGCATGCGGCTTGCCGGCCCTGTGTGGACCGTGAGCGGCCATATCGACCGCACCAAAACCGCGCACGACACGCTGCTTGCCTGGACCGGGCTGCTCTCCAAGGCGCCGTCGGGCCATGTCGTTGTCTGCCAGCCGCACACGCACGAAATCGCTTTGATGGGCGAATTGTCGGCAGCCGCCCTCAAGCGCAAAGGCGTGCTCGGCTATCTCGTCGACGGCGGGACGCGCGACGTCGATATGATCGTCGAAATCGGCTTCCCGGTGTTCTGCAGCTTTGCGACGGCGGCCGATATCGGCGCACGCTGGGTCCCCGATGCGTTCGGCGCACCTGTCACGATCGGTGCGGTCACGGTCGCGACCGGCGACTATGTGCTCGCCGATGCCGACGGCGCCGTCGTGGTCCCGCAAGCCATCGCCGAGGCGGCCGTGACGCGCACCGAAGAGGTCGTCGGCACGGAAAACGCGGTGCGCAGCGCCATCCTTGGCGGCATGGATCCGCAGGCGGCCTACCTCAAATACGGCAAATTCTAGTTTCGGTGGCCGATGCGGAAATCGTTCTGTCCCGTACGGTCCCGGCCCGCCACGAGCCAAATGGGCCGCGTGGCAAAATCGACCTTGTAGCCGCTTGCCGCACTCGTCGCGATGAGATCGCGCGCGAACAGCGACGTCGCCGGCATGTAGCGGATCGCGACGCCGGCGCGCCGCTGCGGCGAGCGGTTCGGGTTCGAGCCGTGGATCGCGTAGACGTCGTGCAGCGACATTTGCCCCGGCTCGAGTTCGATGTCGATCGCCGTGGACGCATCGAAACCCGCATCGTCGGCGCGTTGGTTCAGCACCACGTCGCTGCGCGCCTCGGTCATGTGGGGCAGCAGCGTGCGGTCGCGATGCGAGCCCGGGATCAGGCGCAGGCAGCCGTTGGCCACATTCGAGGGATCGAGGGCGATCCACACGGTGCAGGTCGCCAGGGGGCGGATCGGCCAGTAATGCCCGTCCTGGTGCCATGGCACTTCCATGCCGTCGCTGCCGGGTTTGCAGAAGATCTGGCAGCCCCACAAAATCACATCCGCGCCGATCAACTGCGAAACCGCCGCCACGATCGCGGGATCGCGCGCGAGGTCGAGGAAATCGGCCGAGCCTTTGACGCCCTCGGCGTTTTCGCCGTCGATATGCGCGCTCACGAGCCGCTCGGGCCGGATATGCGGATTGGCCGCGATGAGCCGGTCGAGAGTGCTGCGCAACGCTGCGACGCGCGCCGCGTCGAGGCGCATCGCGGGCACGACGAAACCTTGCTCCGCATAGGCGGCGATTTCGCCTGCCGTCAGCATCAGCTTTTGACGGAGCCCGAGGTCAAGTCGGCCGCCATGTAGCGGCGGAACGCATAGTAGATCGCAGCGGGCGGCAGCGCGTAGATGAGGCCCGCCGTCATCAGCAATTCCCACGGCGAATCGTCGGCCGACAGGAACGCGCCCAGCGCCACGGCCAGCGTGGTGTCGATGTCGCGCGACAAAAGCAGGAACGCGTAGAGATATTCGTTCCATGCCAGCAAGAGCGCATAGGTGCCGACCGCGACCATCGAGGGCGCCATCAGCGGCAGGAAGATGAAGCGGAAGAGCTGCGGGGCGGTGGCGCCGTCGATGATCGCGGCCTCGTCGAGTTCGATCGGCAGCTTGTCGCCGGCCTGCTTGAGCACCCAGATCGCATAGGGTGTGGCGATCGCGACCATCGCGAAGATCAGCGCCCATTGCGTGTTGAGGAGGCCGTAGACCGCCATCGCCTTGTACATGGGCAGCGCCAGGAACGCGGCCGGCACGAAATAGGTGAGCAGGGCCAGATTCATGATCAGCCGGCCGCCGCGCACGCGCAGGCGGCTGATCGCAAACGCCGCCGCCGTCGCCACGAACAAAGTGATGAAGCCGACCGCGAGTGCAATCACCAGCGAGTTCCACATCTGGTGCCAGAAATTATTGAGGTAGTAGTGCTTCTGCTGCAGCACGAGCTCGAAGTTGCGAAAAGTAGGATCGTCGGGCCACAGCTTGCCCTTGAAGGCCGTGTCGCGCGGCGATATCGCGAACAGCATCAGATGGTAGAGCGGGATCATGGTCCACAGAAAGACCGGGATCGCAACCAGCAGCAGGCGGGCTTCGGTGAAGAATTTGCGCATCGCACCCGTTCCTATTTCGACAGACGACGCATCATGAACACCATCAGCGGCGCCATCAGCGGCAAAGCGCAGATGATTGAGGCCATCGCCAGATCGACCTGGTCGAGCCGGATGTAGCGGATGCCGAGCGTCGCCAGCACATGCGTGAGGTCTGCCGGCCCGCCGCCGGTTAGCAGGTAGACGCTGTTGAAGTCGCCGAGCGTGAAGAACATCGACAGAATCGTGCAGGTCAAATAGAGCTGGCGCATCGCGGGCCAAGTGATGAAGCGGAATTTCTGCAGGGAAGAAGCGCCGTCGATGGCGGCGGCCTCGTACATTTCCTTCGAGATCGCAAGGCGGCCCGCAAGCAGGATCAGCGTCCAGAAAGGCAGCGATTTCCAGATATGCACGACGATCGACATCGTCAGGCCGAGCACCGGGTTGTTGAGCCAGTTGGGCCCGTCGAGGAACGTGAGATTGTAGTAGACCTGATTGATGACGCCCCATTCGGGGTTCAGCATGAAGCGGAAGGACAGAATCGTCGGGATCGACGGCACCGCCCACGGCAAGATGAACAGCAGCCCCAGCACGCGGATCCACCAGCGGGGTACTGCGAAAAAGCCCGACAGCAGCAGTGCTATCGCCAGCTTCAGATTCACACCGACGCCGAGAAAAATGATCGTGTTGACGACCGAGCGCCAGAAAATGTCGTCCGCGAATAGCGCGCGATAGCTTTGCAGGTCGTTGCCGAGCCACAGCCCGTAGCCGACCGGATAGAGCACGAATACGAAGAACACCGCGAGATAGGGCAGGACCAGCAGCATGCCCCAATTCTGCCAGCTCGACATGCGCCCGGCGGCCGGCGCGGCCGAGGGGAACGAGGAGAGATCGGCGGTTGCGGCTTGCGACATGTCCGGCGGCCCTGGCTTCTGGTAACGGCTGCGTCTTGGAAAGCGTGGCTGAAGGCATCGGCGGCTGCCCGTTCGAAACGGGCAGCCGCCGACTTCGCGTATCGTCAGCCCGCGACTTGCTTGATGCGGGCAATCATTTCGTCCACGGCGCGTTCGACCGGCACGCGTTCGTTGACGACGCGGTTCATCGCCTTGGCCCAGACGTTCTCGTTGTTCAGCATCGAGAACTTCCAGTTCTTGGTGAACTCAAACGTCACGGTACCGGCCGCGAACTGGTCGCGTACGGCCTGGCGATGCCGGTCGGCGTTCCAGAACGGGCTCAACTGCGCGTTCTTGGTGACCGGGAACCAGCGGCCGAGCGAACCTTCGACGTACGGTGTGAGGTTCTCCTCCTGCAGCAGGAACGCCACGAACTCGCGCGCGCGCGCCTTGTTGCGGGCCTCCGAGAACACCACGCCGGTTTTCACCGCCGCGCGATAGACCATTGGCTGGCCATTCGGACGGTTGGGAAAGCCTGCCGTGATGATGCGGTTGTTGTAGTTGTCCAGCGCTTCGGCGCGCTGGGCCGGCGTGAGCGACGCGTTGTTGGAGTCGTCGAGCCATTTGGCGGCGATCGAGATGGTCGCGTTGTGCGTCATCACGGTCGTCTTGTTGTGGAAGGCGACGTTGTTGTCGGGGTCCTTCCAGTTCGTGGCCGACGGCGGCGTGCAGCCGCGCGAGTAGATGTCGGTATAGTCCTTGAGCGCGTTGATGAGGCCCGTGCGGACGGCGGGCTGATCGACCAGCAGCTTGCCCTCGTCGTCCACGAGCTTGACGCCGTAGGCGTCCATGAACGTCAGGAACGAATAGAACGAGTCGCTGGAATCGACGCCCATCGGCTGGCCGATGGCGAAACCGCGCGTGCCCGTGGCGCGGCGGAAGCCCGGCTGCACCTTGTCGCACCAGAACGACCAGTACTCTGCCCAGTTCTTCGGAATGTCGCTTTCCTTGAAGCCGGACTGTTCGAGCAGATCCTTCCAGATCTGCACATGCATTGTCTGCTGGCGCAGCGGGAAGGCGTAGTAGGCGCGGTTTTTGGCGACGTCGTTCCACAGCAGCGTGGTTTCGAGCGTGTTGGGCGCGAAGGTCGATGCCATCGGCCGCAGGATGCTCGACAGATCCTCGAGGCGGCCTTCGAAGGCCCATTTGCTCGTGACCTGGAAATCGTAGACGTCGGCGTAGGCGACGTCGGGCACCGTGCGCGCTTCGAGGGCGGCCACGGTCTTCGGGATCATGTCCTGAATCGCGTATTGCGACAGCTCGACCTTGACGCCGGTGCGGGCTTCGAATTTGCGCACCGCTTCGAACAGCGCGTCGTCTTCGGCCTTGTAGAAGCCCTTGACCCACCAGACTTCGAGTTTTTCCTGCGCCGAGGCGGGCATGGCGGCAGCCATGAATCCGGCCAACACGGCAAAAGCGACACTGCGCTTCATCTGCTTTCCTCCCTTTGGTTCTTGCGGCACCCCGGGTTTTTCCGGTGGTTTGTTCGCGAAAACGTCACACTTATACCTTGCGTTTCCGGGCCTGTCGACCGTTGCAGCAGCCCCTCTCCCGTTCGCGCGCGAGATGGCCTATTGTGTCCCGCGCGCGAAACTGGCGGGGCAAGGCACGACATGCCGTTTTCCGATCTCAAGACCGAATACGGAACGCCGATGGTGGTGGCCAGTGCCCTCTATCGCGGCGGCATCAAGCAACGCGATCTGCCGCTCGACGAGGCTTCCCTCGACCGCCTCGATGCCGGCGATTTTGTGTGGATCGGCCTGCACGAGCCGTCGGAAGAAGTGCTGGCGCATGTGCAGCAGCGTTTCGGCCTGCATCCGCTTGCGGTCGAAGACGCCAACCGCACCCACCAGCGCCCGAAGGTCGATATCTACGGCGACGCGCTGTTCATGGTCTTGCGCACCGCCCAGATCAAAGACAACGCGATCGTGTTCGGCGAAACGCACATCTTCGCGGGCTGCGGCTACGTGATCGCGGTGCGCCACGGCCCGTCCATCTCGTACGGCGAGGTGCGCACGCGCTGCGAGCGCGAAACCCAGATGTTCGCGCGCGGGGCGGGCTACGTGCTCTATGCCGTCATGGATTTCGTGGCCGACAATTTTTTCCCGGTGATCGACACGATCGCCGAAGAAGTGGCGGAGATCGAAAGCCACGTTCTGGCCAAGACCTTCACCTCCGACGAGGTCAACCGCCTCTACCAGCTGCGCCGCGAGCTTTTGGGCTTCCGCCGCTCGGTGTCGCCGATGCTCGAAGTCTGCGCGCGGCTCGAGCGCTACAGCCTGCCCGTCATCGACGCCGAGATGCGGCCCTACTACCACGACGTCTACGACCACGTGCTGCAGGTCAACGAGTCGATCGACAATCTGCGCGAAGCGCTGGCCTCGGCCTTCGACGCGGCGATGATGCTTTCGGCGGCGAGCCAGAACGACGTCACCAAAAAGCTCGCGGGCTGGGCCGCCATCCTTGCCGTGCCGACCGCGATCGCGGGCATCTACGGCATGAACTTCAAGAACATGCCCGAGCTCGAAACCGAATACGGCTACTATGCCGTGCTGTGCGTCATCGTCGCGGTGTGCGGCTATCTCTATTACCGGTTCCGAAAGGCCGATTGGCTCTAGGCTTCATGGCTTCGGACGGCGAACGCGAAGATTTCGAGGTGTTGCTGGCGGCTGCGGTCGCGGCCCGGCAGTCGGGCGACAGCGCGCTGTCGCTCGCCCTGTTCGAGCGCGCTTTGCGCCTGCGCCCGCGCGACGTCGCGTGCCTGTGCGACTATGCGCTTGCGCTGTGCGAAGCGGGGCAGGGCGAACGGGCAGCCCATATGCTGAATGCCGCGTTGCGCGACGCTCCGGCCAATCTCAATCTGATGGTGGCGCTGGGCCACGTGCTGCGCGCCACGAACCGCTTCCAGCTTGCCGTCAATCTCGGGCTCTTGTGCGCGCAGGCGGCCCCCGATTCGCCGCGCATCCGCTACGAGCTCGGCCAGGCTTTGCTGGGCTTGGCCGAGCCCGCACGCGCGGCCGCGGCGTTTGCGCAAGCGGCCGCACGTGCGAGCGGTGCCGAGCGCGACGGGGCCTATAAGGCCCAGCTTCTCGCCATGGCCTACGACGATGCGAGCGATCCCGACGCGATCCTCGCGCTCAATCGCCGGCGCGCGGCCGCACTCGCCCCGTCGCAGCCGCCGGCACCGCACGGCAACGTGCCCGAGCCCGAGCGGCGCTTGCGCGTGGGCTACGTGTCGTCGGATTTCCGCTACCATTCGGTCGCCCGCCCGCTCGAAGCCCTGTTCGCCTATCGCGACCGCAGCCGCTTCGAGGTCTTCGCGTATTCCGAAACGCGCGCCGACGATGCGATCACCAAGCGCTTTCAGGCGCTCGCCGACGGTTGGGTCTCGACGCGTGGCATGTCGGATGCGGAAGTTGCGACGCGCATGCGCGCCGACGGCATCGACATTCTGGTGCTGAGTGCCGCCCATTTCGACGAGAACCGCCTCGGCGTTGCATTGCATCGGCCCGCCCCCGTCCAGCTCTCGATCTACGATTCGAGCACGACGGGCACCGACGTGTTCGACGGCATCGTGCTCGATCCCGCGATGGCGGGCGGCGGCGACGACCGCTTGACCGAGCGGCCTTTGCGCACGCGCGCCATGTTCGTGCATCCGCATCTGGCGTCCGCACCCGAGCTTCTGCCCCCACCCTGCGTCGCCAACGGCCACGTCACGTTCGGTTCAGCCAACCATCCGTCGAAATTCTCCGCACGCACTTTCGCCTTGTGGGCGGCGGCGCTGCGCGCGGTGCCGGGTTCGCAGCTGCGCCTCAAATCCGCGCAGCGCTACGACGATCCCGAGACCGTCGCGAATTTCCGCAAGCGTTTCGAGGGACTCGGCGTCGCCCCGGAGCGCATCGTGTTCGAGCGCGGCAATCTCGGATTGATCGAGCATCTGCGCTTCTACCAGCGCATCGATCTCGCCCTCGACACCACGCCGTTCAACGGGGCCACCACGAGTTTCGAATCGCTGTGGATGGGCGTGCCGATCGCAGCCTTGCGAGGTCGGACGATCATGGCGCGCTGGACGGCCGCATTGCTGGCGCGCATCGGCGCTGCCGATTGGGCCGCCGACGACGAAGCGGGTTTCGCCGAACTTGCGGCACGGCTTGCGGCGGCCGCCCCGCACCAAGACCGGCCGGCGTTGCGCGCACGCGTCGCCGCCTCGTCCCTTTGCAATCTGCAACGCCATGCACGCGATTACGAACGTCTCTACCGCGCTTTGTGGCGGCGCTGGTGTGCGGTGCAGCACGCCTAAATTCGGATGCTGCACTGCGGTATCTCTTGACCTGATCCGGCAGCGGCATAATCTTCACTTATAGAAGGAGATCCGCAATGGCCGACGGAGATTCCGTTTCGGGCGCAGGATCGGAAGAGCAGAAAAAACTCGAGATTCTCGCCGTCGAGATTCTGTGCGGCTTCATCGAAACGGTGCAGGCGCGCCAAGCCGACAAGGCCGAACCGCTCGAGGTCGGCGATCTCAACGCCGCGATGGCCGAGATGATCAACAACGGCCGCATCGCCAAGATCGCGCGCGTGGCGCTCGCCGGCATCGGCAAGGAACTCGAAGGGCGCTGGGCGCGCCATCTGCGCAAAGACCCGTTCGGGCGGATTCTGTTCCGGCCGTTGAGCGCGCTGCTCGCCGAAGAGAAGGTCCCGCGCGCCGTGCATCACGGCGTGCGGCATTTCGCGCGCCTCATTCTGGGCGAGGAGCTCGAACAGGCGCTTGTGCACGAGGCCGAAGATCTGGCCAAGAAATGCGCGGGCGACGGCGGCGTCGACTGGGACCGCTTCTACCGGTTGGCGCAGCCGATCTGGTGGCAGTTCGCCGTGCGCCTGCCGGCGGCCTTCCGGCATTTCGACGCGCGGCTCACCCATATGGTCAGCATCCTCAACATGCGCTCGGGCCAGATCAGCCTGTCGGCCAACGTCGTCGTGCGCACGGGCAAGCCCGCTGCGACCGACATCGTGGGGCCGGCCCAGGCTCGCCTGATGCTCGACGCATGGCTCGCGTCGGTCGAAAATCTCGACGATGCGGAACGTGCCAAGATGGCCGCCGCCACCGGCTTCGTGCCGAGCTTCGAGGAACTGCGCGCCGAACTCGACGACGGCTACTGAGGTCCGTCGGGCGGCCTACGCTTGCGCGTCGATATGGTCGCGCAGCAAGGCGATGTTGCGCGCATTGGCGCGCCAGAACACGTCGCCGAACCAGCCGAGCACGGGAATGGCGCTGATCGCCGCGTCGAGGCCGACATTGCCGACCATGCGCAGCAGCGTGCGCGTCGGCACGCCGAGGCGGCGCGCTTCCCAGATCAGATAGCCCGCAAGCCCCTTGGCCGCGAGCGTGCCGAGGCCCGGGATCAGATTGAGGGCCGCATCCGCGCCGATGCGTATCGACGTGCCGGGGATGCGCACGGCGCTGTCGAGCGTCCGCGCGAGGGCCTCGAGCCGTTCGCGTGCGGCGTCGGTGTCGGCAGTGCGCCGGGACTTGTGCGGCGGCGGCAGAACCTCGCCGTCGATATCGATGGAGCCGGAATGCGTCACGATCTTCTCCCAAGAGAGACGGGCATTTTCCGCCCGTCCGAGATGGAAGAGTCCGACATCGCCGCGCCGAAGAGGCCGACCAGAGGGGCCCGGACCCTGATGCGAGCGAAATAGGAAGATCGCCGCCGAGTATTCAAGCGGGCACGCGGAAAAAACGGGCCTTGAAAAGCCGGGACTATCGCCCATATAGCAACCAACCCTTGATCCGGGCCCCTCTGGCGTGCGCTGTCGGCGCGAACGCGATGTCGGATCTCTCCCGATGCGCGTGCCGATTCTCGAAGGATCTCCCGATGGAATTCGCTTTCCTGTCCGCCGAATGGCTCGGCAAACCCGCGTGGATGTGGCTTGCCTTCATGGGCATCGTCGCAGCTTTGCTCACGCTCGATCTCGGCGTTCTGCACAAGGAGAACCGCGAGATCGAGGCGAAGGAGAGCCTTATTCTGTCGGCCGGCTACATCAGCCTCGGCCTGCTGTTCGGCGCGTGGGTCTGGTGGTATCTCGGGCCCCAGTCCGGCGTCGAATACCTGACGGGTTTCGCGATCGAGAAGACGCTGGCGATGGACAACGTCTTCGTCATCGCGATGATCTTCGGCTACTTCGCGATCCCGCGCCTCTACCAGCATCGCGTGCTGTTCTGGGGCATTCTCGGCGTGATCGTGCTGCGCGCGATCATGATCGGCATCGGCGCGCCGATCGTCGAGAATTTTTCGTGGGTGCTCTACATCTTCGCCCTCTTCCTCGTCTTCACGGGCGTGAAGATGCTCTATATGGGCGACCAGCAGCCCGACATTGCGAACAATCCGGCTTTGCTCTGGCTCAAGCGGCGCTTCAACGTGACCGAGAAGCTGCACGGCGAGAAATTCTTCGTGCAGCTTCCCGACCCCAAAGCGCCGGCCGGATCGGGCAAGCTTGCGCGTTTCATGACGCCGCTGTTCCTGGCGCTGATTCTGATCGAAATCGCCGACGTGATTTTCGCGGTCGATTCGGTGCCCGCGATCTTCTTGATCACGACGGACCCGTTCATCGTCTACACGTCGAACATCTTCGCGATCCTGGGCCTGCGCGCGCTCTATTTCGCGCTCGCGGCGATGGTCCATCGCTTCCACTATCTCAAATACGCGCTCGCGATCCTGCTGATCTTCATCGGCTCGAAGATCTTCGTCGCCTGGGGCTTGGGCTGGGAGAAGTTTCCGCCGGCCTGGGGGCTCGGCATCACCGTCGCGATCCTGGCGTCCGGCATCCTGTTCAGCCTGTGGAAGACGAAGGGCGAAGCGGCGCCCGGGCGCGCCAGCTAGGCGCGCCCCAGGGCGAGCAGGGCCGGAGCGGGAGGGCGGCTGGAGCGGGTGAAGGGAATCGAACCCTCGTCTTGAGCTTGGGAAGCTCCGGCTCTACCATTGAGCTACACCCGCATCGCGAAGCGCCGCCGTTTTTCTAGCCTGTCCGTGCGTCGAGCTCAAGTGTCCATCGGAATTAGCGACGAACGCCGGGCCTTCCTTGCTTGCAGGGAAGGCCCGGCAGCGCTCAGCCGAACACCAGATTGGGCAGCGACAGGACGATCTCGGGAATGAAAATCAGCAAGACCGCGACGAACGCGACGGCCGCCAGAAACGGCATCGACTCCCGCGTATAGTCGGCGATCGGGCATTTCAGAATCGCGCAAACCGCGTACATCGCGGCGCCGACGGGCGGCGTGAAATTGCCGATCGTGGCCGCGACGATGAAGACGACGCCGAAATGCACGGGGTCGCCGCCCAGATCGAGGACCAAAGGCAGGAAGATCGGCGTCAGCAGAATGATCAGCACCGTCGCGTCGATGAAGAAACCGGCGACCAGGAGGAACAGGACGATCATGAGCATCACGCCGTTGAGCCCGAAGGACGTGTCGAGCATCGCTGCCGAGATCGTATCGGGCACACGTTCGTAGACGATGCCGTAGGCGAAGATGGCCGAGAGCGCGATGAGGAACATCGTGCTGCCGACGTCGCCGACGCTGCCTTCGAGCGATTCAGCCATTTCGCGCCGTCCCATGCGACGGTGCACGACGACGCCGACAAAAAGCGCGTAGACGACGGCGACGGCGCCGATCTCCGAGGGCGTGAACACGCCGCTCCGCAAACCGGCCAGCAGCAGAATCGGAAACAGCAGCGCCCAAATCCCGCCGCGGAAAGCCGCCGCTGCTTCGCCCAAGCTGGGTGCCGTCGCGCGTTCGGGCGGGTAGCCGCGCCGGCGCGCGGTGACCGTCACGGCCACCGACAGCGCGATCCACAGCAATGCTGCCGGCACGAAACCCGCCGCGAACAGGCGGCCGATCGAAACCTGGCCGATCGTGCCGTAGATGATGAAGCCGATGCCCGGCGGAATGATGGGCGTGAGGATCGAACTGTAGGCGAGGATGCCGGCCGCATAGCCCTTGCTCACGCCGCGGCGCAGCATCTCGGGTCCGAGCATGCGCGACTGCATCGCCGCGTCCGCGATCGCCGATCCGGATACGCCGCCCATGAAGGCGGAAAGCGCAATCGTCACCTGCGCAAGGCCGCCGCGCAGACGCCCGGCGACCACCGAGGCGAGATTCAGCAGTTTCTCGGTGATGCCCGCGGAGTTCATCAGGTTGCCGGCCAGGATGAACAGCGGAATCGCGAGCAAGGCGAAGTTCTGGGTCTGCGAGACCCCGAGCTGGACCGGAATGGTGAAAGGAAGGTCCGGATTCAGCACGAAGAAGATCGCGCCGGACACGCCGATGGCGAAGGCCACGGGCATGCCGAGAAGCACGAATACGCTGAAGGCGATGGCGACGACGAGCATGGCGCGACCTTTATTGGGGCTGATGGTGGGCGGCGGCCCTATCCGCCCATACGTCGCGGATCTTGAAGAGCGTCGTCGCCAAGAGCAGGCACGCGCCGACCGGAAGGCTCAGCGTGACGACCGAATAGCTGATCTCCGGAATGCCTTGGAAGCTGCGCGCGCGGCTGATCCACGAGAGCCAGAGCCCTGCCGCCGCGACGTAGGCGAGAAAGCCCGCGATGATCGCCAGATTGACGAGTGTTATGGTCCGCCGGAGTCGCGCCGACAGGGTGTCCGTGACCAGATCGAACGCCATCAGATTGCCCTTGCGCCAGGCGACGTCGGCGCTCAGAAAAACCGCCCAGGCGAAAAAGAATGTGGCGAAGTCGCTCGTCCAGTTCAGCGGATTTTCGAGCGACCGCGCGATGGCGCCTGCGAGAACCAATGCCACCATCGCGACGAGGCAGGCGGCCGCCGTTGCCGCCTCGAGCCGACAGACCGTTCGGTAGAAGTTTCCATCTTTCATGGCCGTCTCCCGGTTTGAAGGCTCGAGGCGCGCATTGCGGGCCGCGTCAGCGGCCCATTTCGCGGTCGATCGCGGCTTTGGCCTCTGTCAGGTTGAGCGCTTGGTAGGCGCGCTTGCCGGCCTCTTGGAACGCCGCATGGTCGACGTCTTCGACGATCGTCATGCCGCGGCGTCGCAGATCGGCTTTGACTTCGCCCTCGAGTTCCTGGATGCGCCGCGAAGTGGCGGCACCTGCGCGTTCGCACTCTTCGACCAGTGCTGTCTGGTAGGCCGGCGGCAGCGAATTGAAGAAGCGGGTGCCGACAACCTGGAAATTGGCCAGAAGAATGTGCCGCGACTCGTTGGCGTAGCGCAGAACTTCGTGGAAGCGGCCTGCCGGGATGTTGTTGTAGACGAGTTCGACCCCGTCGATCGCGCGCTGCTGCAGTGCCGGGTACATTTCGCTGAAGGCCATCGCGACGGGCGCGGCGCCGAGCGCGCGGACGGATTCCTGCCAGATCGGCGCCGGCGGCGTGCGGACACGCTGCCCGCGCAGATCTTCGGGCCGGCGGATCGGTTTGTTCGTGAAGAAGTGCCGTGCGCCTTGCACCCAATTGAAGCATACGACCTTGAGGCCGTGGCGTTCGGCCAGCTCGGCCTGCCAGCGCTGGAGGCTCGGCGTGCGGGCGGCGCGCTCGATGTCGGCGGCCGTTGCTGCGAAATACGGGCCGTTGACGACGGCGATCTGGGGCACGTAGTTGCCCAAACGGGCCGCGTCCGTGTTCTGCCCGAGATTGGCGCCCTGGCGCAGCTGTTCGATGATGTCTTCTTCGCGGCCCAGCGACGAGCTGTGGAAGACCTCCATCTTGAGGCCGCCGTTGGTGCGCTGTTCGACCGCGCGCGCCCATGCGAGGAAGCCCTCGTGGAAGGGCTCGCGGGGCCCCAGCACGTGGCTGAAGCGCAGCGTCACGGTCGGACTGGCCTGTGCGAGCAGTTGCGCGGGCTCGGCGGCGTGGACGCGCGTCGGCGCGAGCGCGCCGACAGCCACCGCGACGCATGCAAGAGTCGCGAGTTTGGCAAGACGGTTCATCTCCCATTCCTTTCTTTGCGGATGTTTCCGGTTTTCGGCGACTCTCGCAGCGACGGCGCCGGCACGTCGTAGGTTTCGGAAAGACGGGCGAATTCCTTGCGCGTTTCCGGATCGATCGGAATGCCGGCGGCTGCGCGCAAGGCGGCCTGCCGCCATTCGCGGTCGCCCGGCGCCATCGCCGCATCGCCGGATCCGGCCGGCGACCGACGCAGCGTGCGCAGATAGACCGCCATGCGTTTGGCGAAAGCCTCGCCCGGCAGGAACGCGCGCGGATCGATCGCGAGGACGAACGCGCCCATGCGTCTGGGCGTGCGCATGTCCGGGCCGCCCATCGGCAGGATTTCGTAGCTCAGGCGCATGCCGGTGAGGACGGCGCTTAGAATCTCGACGAGGCCCGCAAGCCCGGCCCCTTTGAAGCCGAAAGCGGCACCCAGCGGCGCCAGCATCGCGGCTTCCTCCGGCGCGCGCGTATCGGCGCCGCGCGCATCGGATGCGGTTCCGGCAGGGAGCGCGCGTCCGAGGCTGCGGTAGAGCTGGACCCGATTGTAGGGAATGGCGCTGGTCGCCATATCGAGCAGCCACGGGCGCGCACCGGCCACAGGGCACGCGGCGGCGATCGGGTTGGTGCCGTGGAAGCGCGCGGCACCGCCGTGCAGACGCACAAACGCATCGGAATTGCAGACGGCGACTCCGATGAATCCTTCTTCGGCGGCGGCCAGCGCGTAGGCGCCTGCGGCGCCGAAGTGGGACGAATTGGCGATCCCGACCGCGCCGATCCCTTGGCGTGCGGCCATTGCCGTCGCGCGCGCCATCGCGCGGTAGGCGGCGAGCGCGCCGTGCGCGTGTCCGGCGTCGAGCATCGCCACGGCACCCTTGTTCCGCGCAAAGCGCAGTCGCGGCCGCCCTTTCACGCGGCCGCCGTCAATCGCGCGAACGTAGTGGCCGAGCAGCCGGATGCCGTGGCTGTCGATCCCCAGGCTCGAGGCATGCATCATCGCGCGGGTGGCCGCAGCGGCCGTTGCGGAATCGGCGCCGGCGGCGCGCAAAACGGCGCGGCTGAATCGTGCCAGCGCCGCGGCGTCGGCTGCGGCGCGATCTGGCGAGTTTTTCATATCGTTTGCCCCCCATCAACGACCAGAACCGTGCCGGACATGAAGCGGACCGATTCGTCGGCCAGAAACACGGCCGCCTCGGCCATTTCCGCGACGGTGCCGAGGCGTCCCATCGGCTGGCGCGCCACGAAAGCGCGGCGCTGGGCATCCGGATCGGCAGCGCGCGCGATGCGCTCGTCGAGCGACGCGGTGTGCGTGGTTCCCGGGCACAGCGCGTTGCAGCGCACCCCGCTGGCGATCGCGTCGCGCGCGACGGCCTTCGTGAGGCCGATCACGGCGGCTTTGCTGGCGCCGTAGGCCGCGCGCTCCGCGACGCCCGAGAGGCTGGAAGCGACCGACGCGACGTTTACGATCGCACCGCGGCCGCGCGCCATCATGCCGGGCAGAACGGCACGAATGGCGCGGTACATCGTCGTCACATTGATCTCGAAGCTGCGGGCCCAGTCGTCCTCGTCGCAGGCCAGGATCGAGCCCGAATGCACCCAGCCCACGCCGTTGAAAAGAATGTCGATCGGTTCGGCCGCCGCGAGCGCATCGTGCAGCGCCGCCCGATCGGTCACGTCGAGCGCCCGAACGCGGATCGCAGGTTCGAGGGCGGGCAGATCGGCGAGCTTTTCGCCCGACCTGCTTGCGGCGACGACGGCGGCGCCCTCGCGCGCATAGGCAAGTGCGACAGCGCGGCCAATGCCCTGTCCTGCACCTGTAACGAAAGCCGTTTTGCCCGCCAATCGGCCGGTCACGTTGGTTTCCTCCGCTCGCCCGTTGGATTGCTTACGACAGACTTCCAGGACGTTGTGTCTATCGTATACACTAAACATTATTGACCTGCCAATCGAATTCAAACACGCGCCGCCGCGACTTCGGCGCCGCTCGGGAGGAGCCACGCAATGACAGACAAAACGGATGCGTTTTCGATGGGCGGCGCCACCGCCATGGTGATCGGCGGGTCGAGCGGCATCGGCCGCGCGATCGCATTGGGCATGCGCGCGGCGGGCGCGCGCGTGCTGATCGCGGCGCGCGGGCGCGAACGGCTCGACGCCGTCGCCGCAGAGCTTGGGGGCGATGCGACGGTCGCCTACTGCGCCGATCTGCGCGCGCCGGCCGCAGCCCGGGCATTGGCCGACCGCGCGGAACGCGAGCACGGTCCCGTCGATGTGCTGGTCAACTGCCAGGGCACCACGACGATCAAGCCCGCGCTGGAAGTCGACGAAACGGAGTACGACGCGGTTATGGACACCAACGTCAAGGCGGTGTTTTTCGCTTGCACGGCATTCGGCGCGCGCATGACGGCGCGCGGCTCCGGGACGATAATCAACATCGCGTCGTTGGCCGCGCATTCCGGCTGGTCGCTCGCGGCCGCCTATTGCGCCAGCAAATGGGCCGTGACGGGATTGACCCAGACCCTCGCGGCGGAGTGGGGGGCGCGCGGCGTCCGGGTCAACGCGATCGCGCCTGGCTTCTTCCTAACAGACCTCAATCGCGACAAGATGCCGCCCGAGCGCAAGGCGGAAGCGATTCGGCGCTGCGCAATGGGGCGAATGGGCGATGTGTCGGAACTGGTGGGTGCGGCCGTCTTTCTGGCATCGCCTGCCGCGCGTTTCGTGAACGGCGCAACGCTGCGGGTCGACGGAGGCTATCTGGCGTCGGGGATATGATGGCGAAGGCTGCGGGCAAACGCTTGGAACGGGCAACGGCGAAGACGCGAGGTGCAGCCCCGCGCCTTCAGGCCCGCGTGCTCGAAATCCTGACCCGCCAGATCGCCGACGGCACTTTTGCGCCCGGTTCGGTCCTCTACGAATCCCGTACCGCAGCCCAGTTCGGCATCAGCCGCGCGCCGGTCCGGCATGCCCTGGAAAAGCTCGCAGCTGCGGGCGCGATCCGGCACGCCGCCGGCCGCGGCTACGTCGTGATCGAGGCGGCCGCCTTGCCCAAATCCGCAAGCGTCCCGTCGGCGCCGGTGCAGTTGAACAGTGCGGCAAGCTGGGAGCGCATCTACAAAGAGGTGGAAACCGAGATCGTGGTGCGCTCGGCTTTCTGCGCCTGGCGCGTGGTGGAGAGCGATCTCGCGCGCCACCACGGTGTGAGCCGGACGGTTGCGCGCGACGTGCTGGTGCGGCTCCAGCGTTTCGGCGTGGTCAAGAAGGATGGAAAATCGCGCTGGTACGCGCCCGGCCTGTCGCGCGCCTACATCGCCGAACTCTACGAGATGCGCCGCGTGCTCGAGCCGGCGGCCTTGGCGGCTGCGGCGCCGTATCTGCCGCACGCGCGAATCCGCAGCTTGCGCGCCAATCTCGAGGATGCGGCGGCGCGCGCCGACAAGCTGGACGGACCCGCGCTCGATCGGCTCGAGACCGAAATGCATGTCGATCTGCTGTCCTACTGTCCCAACCGAACCATGATCGATGCCCTGCTTGGCTACCGGTCGCTGTTGATCGCGCACAGTTTTCTCTATCAATCGGGGCCGCAGCTCTACGCCTTGGAACCGTTTCTGCCCGAGCATCTGGCTGTCGCCGCGCGGCTGGAGGCAGGGCATGTGGGCGAGGCGGCGCAGGCGTTGGAGCGGCACCTGCATCTTTCGCTCGATCGCGCAGCCGCGCGGCTCGACATCGTCTCGCGCGGCCGTCGCCCGCCGAAAATCCCCTATCTCGATCCGCTCGACGACGGCTAGGCTCGGCCGCGCCGCGCGGCGTCCGATGGCCTTCCGGGACCTGTATGGCCGCCAGATGCTTGACAATACGAATGTCGTTGCGTATTCACAGAGCCTCGTGGCGATTTGAGCCGACCGGCTTGCGGACCACGTTAAAAAATCCGCTAAAAGGTCGGAGCGCTTCGAAAGCACTTTCGTGCCGCCGGACAGCCCCGATCCAAAGGTCGGGGCTTTTGTTTTCGAGGGCGGACAAAGATGGCGAAGAAAAACGAATTTGCGGCCGATCCCGCGTGGCGCGCACGCACCGCACTGGTGCATGGCGGCAGCGAACGCTCGCAATGGTCGGAGACCAGCGAGGCGATGTTCCTCACCTCGGGTTTCGTCTACGGCTCGGCTTCCGAGGCCGAACGCGCGTTCGCGACTCCCACCGCCCCCGAAGACGCGCGCTTCGTCTATTCGCGCTTCGGCAACCCGACCGTGGCGATGTTCGAAGCCCGCCTTGCCGCCCTCGAAGGGGCCGAGGCCTGCAAGGCCACGGCCAGCGGCATGGCCGCCGTGTTCGCGGCCCTTGCCTGCCAGCTCAAAGCCGGCATGCGCATCGTGTCGTCGCGCGCCTTGTTCGGCTCGTGCCACTACATCGTGACGGAACTCTTGCCGCGCTGGGGCATCGAAAGCGTGCTCGTCGACGGGGCCGATCTCGACGCGTGGCGCAAGGCGCTCTCGGTCAAGACCGACGTCGTGTTCCTCGAGACGCCGTCGAACCCGATGCTCGACCTCGTCGATCTGCGCGCCGTCGCCAAGCTCGCCAAGCGTGCGGGGGCGTGCGTCGTCGTCGACAACGTGTTCGCCACGCCGATGCTGCAGAAGCCGCTCGAACTGGGGGCCGACGTCGTCGTCTATTCGGCGACCAAACATATCGACGGCCAGGGCCGCGTGCTCGGCGGGGCCGTTCTCGGCAGCCGGGCGTGGATCGACGGCACGCTCGTCCCTTTCCTGCGCCATACCGGGCCGACGCTCTCGGCCTTCAATGCCTGGGTGCTGCTGAAGGGCCTCGAGACCTTGCCTTTGCGCGTTGCCGCCCAAGGGGCCAGCGCCGCCGCCGTTGCCGACTTTTTGGCGAAGGCCGCACCGGTCGCGCGCGTGCTCTATCCGGGCCACAAATCGCACCCGCAATACGCGCTCGCCAAGCGCCAGATGGCGGGCGGCGGGCCGCTTGTCGCTTTCGATCTCAAAGGCGGCAAGAAGGCGGCCTTCGCGTTGCTCGACGCGCTGCGCCTCATCAAGATTTCGAACAATCTCGGCGACGCCAAAAGCCTGATCTGCCATCCGGCGACGACCACGCACCAGCGCCTGCCGGCGGACGAAAAGGCGCGCTTGCGCATCGGGCCCGGCAGCCTGCGCCTGTCGGTCGGCATCGAAGACCCGGCCGATCTGCTGGCCGATCTCGCCCGAGGCCTCGCGGCCGCCGCAAATGCCTCGAAAGGCGCAAAAAAGCGCTGATTATCCGCCCGCACGCTGGTCGCAGCCCTCGCGGAAGCCTATATTGCAGTTCGATTGCCCGTATCCGAACGACGCGAACTGCGACTTGGGGACCGATGTACAGCGAAACCACGCGCGGCATAAAAGTGACCGTTGAGCCGGTCTATCTCGACGAGCAATCGTCGCCGAACGACGGCCATTTCGTGTGGGCCTACCATGTCCGCATCGAAAACGGCAGCAAGGCGACCGTGCAACTGCGCGCGCGCCATTGGCGCATCACCGACGCGCAAGGGCGGCGCAAAGACGTCAAAGGCGCAGGCGTGGTGGGCGAACAGCCGGTGCTGAAGCCGGGCGAAGCGTTCGAGTACAGCTCCGGCACGCCGCTGCCCACCCCCTCCGGCTTCATGGTCGGGAGCTACCAGATGGAAACCGAGGCCGGCGAAACGTTCGAGATCGCGATCCCGGCCTTCTCGCTCGATCAGCCCGACCGACCCGGCCGCCTGAACTGACGGCCGCCTGAACTGATCCCGATCTCGTCTCGCAAAAAAGAAGACCCATGACTCAGCCGCTGAAGCGACCTTCCGCCCGTGTACGTCCCGACCGCGCCGCCGCCGAAGCGGCCGTGCGCACGCTGCTCGAATGGGCCGGCGAAAATCCCGAGCGCGAGGGCCTGCGCGACACGCCCAAGCGCGTCGTGCGCGCCTACGAAGAATGGTTCCAGGGCTACGGCGAAGATCCGGTCGAACTGCTGAAACGCACCTTCGAAGAGGCCGACGGCTACGACGAAATGGTCGTGCTGCGCGACGTGCGCTTCGAAAGCTTCTGCGAGCACCATCTGGCGGCGATCCTCGGCACGGTCGACGTCGCGTATCTGCCCAGCAGCCGCGTGGTCGGCATTTCGAAGCTCGCGCGCGTGATCGACGTGTTCGCCAAGCGCATGCAGATCCAGGAGCGGCTGACCGCCCAGATCGCGAATTCGATCGAAGAGGTGCTGCAGCCGCGCGGCGTGGCCGTGATCGTGCGCGCCCAGCACCAATGCATGACCACGCGCGGCGTGCACAAAGCCGGCGTCACGATGGTGACCTCGCGCATGCTCGGCGCGTTCCGCGACAACGAAGCCACGCGCCGCGAGTTCCTCTCCATCGTCGGCAATCCGCCGCTGCGCACGGGCTGAGGGCCGCCAAGATGACGCCCTCCGCCGTTTCCAGCACCGCGATGCTCGCCCGACTGGTCGCACACCGCACGGTCAGTTCGGATTCGAACCTCGCTCTCATCGACGATGTGCGGCGCTATCTCGAATCCTACGGCGTGGCGAGCCGCCTCGTGCCCAATGCCGACGGCACCAAGGCCAATCTCGTGGCCACGATCGGGCCTGCCGTCGCAGGCGGGGCCGTGCTTTCGGGCCACACGGACGTCGTCCCGGTCGAAGGCCAGCCTTGGTCGAGCGATCCGTTTGCGCTGGTCGAGCGCGACGGTCGGCTCTACGGGCGCGGCTCGTCGGACATGAAAGGCTTCATCGCCTGCGCGCTGGCGGCCGTCCCCGCCCTCGTGCATGCCAAGCTGCAGCGCCCGATCCATCTGTGCCTGTCGTACGACGAAGAAATCGGCTGTTTCGGCGCCCCGCACGCGATCGAACTGTTCGGGCGCGAATTGCCGCAGGCAGCGCTTTGCATCGTCGGCGAGCCCACGATGATGCGCGTCGTCGTCGGCCACAAAAGCAGCTGGGTCAACCGGGTTGCCATCGTCGGCCGCGAGGCGCATTCGAGCGCGCCGCATCTGGGGGCGAACGCCATCGTCTATATGGGGCGGTTCTTGGCCTTCCTCGATGCGCTGCAGGCCGAACTGCGCGCAAAAGGTTTGGCCGACGCCGTCCCCGGCGTCGCGTTCGATCCGCCCTGGACCACGCTTGGCATCGGGCTCATCCATGGCGGGACGGCGGCCAACATCGTCGCGCGCGAATGCGCGCTCACCTGGGAATTCCGCGCGCTGCCGGGGGCGAACCCCGAGGCGATCTACGCGCAAGCCGCAGCCAAAATCGCCGAGCTCGATGCGGCGATCAAACAGGAAGCGCCCGAAGCGAGCGTTTCGATGACGCGCTACGCCGCGATCCCGGGCTTGAAGCCCGAGATCGACGGCCCGGCCGCCAAGCTCGCGCTGGCGCTCACGGGGGCCAACCGCACCGAGACGGTCGCGTTCGGCACCGAAGCGGGCCAGTTCCAGGCCGCCGGCATTTCGACCGTGATCTGCGGTCCCGGCGACATTGCGGTCGCGCACAAAACCGACGAATACACGACGCGCGACCAGCTTGCCCAGTGCGACGCCTTCATCGCCAAACTCGCCGACTGGGCCAGCCGCCCGGCTTGATTCGCTGCCCGCACCGCGACGAAGTATTCAAGCCTGTCTGTTTCAGATGTTTGCCGCCTTGCGCCGCGCCGCGAGTTCCCGATAGAGCGCTTCGGGGGTGACGCCAATCCAGTCCGCGATGCGTACCCATTCGCCCCGCTTGGGCTTGCCGAATAGATCGATATAGGCGTCGAGACGCGCGCGCAGCGTCTTCAGGCGCATGACCTCCACGCGACTGCGCAAGCCCTGGACCTCCCGCGAAGCGTCTGCCAAAGCCGCGACGGCGTTGCGATCCTCCGAGAGCGCTGAGACAACGTCGCGGCGCGGCAAACACGCCACGCGCACGTGCGTCGCACACACCGCATCGCAGTGGTAGCGGTCGGCAAACAGCGACGCCTCGGCCAGAAGCGCACCTTTCCGCGTTTTCTGCAGGTCTAACGCACCACCGTCGGCAAGCGACCGGCGAAGCACGATCATGCCTTCGCGCACCGCATACGCAAAGCGCGGCGGATCGTCGCGGCGAAAGACGGTCGCACCCTTTTCGTAGATCCGTTCGGGCGCGCCGAAAAAGATTTTCTGCCAAATTTCCGACATGATCCAGATCATGTATCGATCCGAAAGCGCGTGCAACAAAAGCGCTCCGAATCCCAAGGAGTCTGCCGATGGCAACCCGACTTTTAGCGCTTTTTTTGTCGATCTCAGTCGCGGCTGCCGCCGCTGCGTTTGCCCAGCCGCAGGCTGCTGCGCCCTATGCCGGTTTCGAGCGCCGCGAAATCGCGTCGCTGTCGGCGAGCGACCTTGCCGAGATTCGCGCCGGGCAAGGCTGGGGTTTGGCGCTTCCTGCCGAACTGAACGGCGTGCCGGGGCCGGTTCATCTGCTCGAGCTTGCAACGGAAATCGGCCTTGCGGACGCGCAGATAGCCGCACTCGCCGGGCTGCGCGATCGAATGCGCAATGCTGCCATCGAAGCAGGTGCGGCGTTCATTGCGGCCGAACAGGCGCTGGGTGCCGCATTCGTTGATGGGCCGCCCGATGCGGCAGCTCTGGCGCTGCGCGTGGCGGCCGCTGAGACGGCGCGCGCCAAGCTGCGTCTTGCGCATCTTGCGGCACATCTCGAAACGTTGCCGTTGTTGTCGCAAGAGCAGATCGCCGCATACAAGCGGCTGCGCGGCTACGCAGCTGAACACGATGGGAGCCGCGCGAGCCCCGAGCGGCACATGCATCGTCGTCACTGAGGGAGACCGCCGCGGGCTCGTGTGTCGTCCCCTTTCGCATGCGGCAAATGCGGTGTCACATCGACAAAAAGCGCGGCAGGTTGGCGCGCACCTGGCGGTCGAGTTCGCTGTTGATGTCGGCCATCATCTGCTCGACCATTTCGTACCAGACGCGCTCGCGGTCGTTGAGCGAGATGTTTTCGGGCACCGAGCGCGAGCGCGTGGCCGAGGCGGCGGCGTCGCCCACGCGGAAATTGCCGCGCACCTGGCGGATCTCGATCGTCGCCTGCATGCGGCCGTCGTAGCGCTGCGCCTGGGCGTTGGTGAAGGTCGCGCGCACGCCCGTTTCGCGCGGCAGTTCGGTTTCCGTCACGCGCGCGTCGCCGATCACGAAGCGCACGAGATGTTCGCCGCGCCCGCTCACCGCCAGCCGGTCGTTGGCCCAGCGCTGCAGCACCGCGTCGGGACGCTGCGCGAACAGATGTTCGACGTTGGGCGGCGCCAGCGGCGCCTGGTACTCGTTGGCGATTTCCAGGCGCTCGGCTTCGAACACGAGGCGCGGCAGGTGCGTGAAGGTGAGCGGCGGAAACTGCGGCAGCGGCGGGGCGTCGGCGCATGCACCCAGGGCCAAAGCGGGGGCGCCGATGGCTGCGAGCTTCAGAAAATTGCGGCGATGGACGGTCATGGCATTCCTCCCGAAGGCGCTGAAACTGGGCTGCGAATGTGGCTTTGCTATGTCGGCGCGTACAGCGCGTCGAGATCGGCGAAGAGCTGCGTGGTGTTGCAGAACTCGCAGGTGATGTGCACGGCCCCGTCGGGTTCGCGCATCGTCTCGAGCTCGGCGCGCGGGATCGTGCGCAGCACCTGGCGCATGCGCGCAGGATCGCAGCGGCAGCGATGCGCCAGCGCGAGCGGCCGGTAGATCTCGACGCCTTCGGCCAGAAACAGCCGGTCCACGAGCTTCCACGGCGCGAGGGAAGCGTCGGCCAGTTCCTGCGCCTTGGCCGATCCCATCAGGATCATGGCGCGCCGCCAGCCATCCTCTTCTTCTTCGCGCTTCGCCGCAGCCAGCGGATCGATGTCGCCGCCTTCGGCCGAGCCTTGCGCATCCTCGGGCGGCAGGCGCTGGATCATGATGGCACCTGCGCGCCAGCGCATGATGCCGTCCGCGTCGGCCGCGCCCGCAACCGCGACTTTGAGGCCCGCTTCGAACTGTTCGGACTGGCGGAAATAATGGTGCGCGCATTCGGCCAAGGTGGGCTCGGTGATTTCGACGATGCCCTGGTAGCGCTCCATGTCGGCCCCTTGGTCGACCGTGAAAGCGAGATAGCCGGCCCCGAACAGGCGCGGCACCGAGACCGGCCCGTCGCCGAGTTCGGCCACGCGGGTGGCGTCGAACTGCGCATAGCCGCGCAAAGCGCCGTCGGAGGTCACGTCGGCCACCAGCATTTTGACCGGCCCGTCGCCCTTGGTCTGGATCGAAAACACGCCGTCGTATTTGAGCGTGGCGGCAAGGGCGGCCGCCATCGTCAGCGCTTCGGCCAGCGCTTGGGCCACGAGCTTGGGGTAGGCGTGCCGGTGCAGGATCGTGTCGAGCGTGGCGCCGAGGCGCACGAGCCGGCCGCGCAAGGCGAAGGGGACGATGCGAAACGGCAGCACGATGTCGTCGCGGGGCAGTTCTTCGATGTTCATTGCGGCAGTTTGGCCCGCTGGCGGATTCGGGTAAAGCTTTCCATGCGATGTTCGATTCCCAAACAATGTGGATAGCCGCCGCCCTGCAGGGCTTGGGCTTGTCGGCGGGGCTCATCCTGGCGGTGGGCCCGCAGAACGCGTTCATTCTGCGCCAGGGCCTGCGGCACGAGCATGTCGGCACGGTCGTCGCGATCGCCGCCTTCTGCGACGTGATGCTGATCCTGGCGGGCGCCTTCGGCCTTGCGACATTGCTGAATGCACAGCCCGCTTTGCTGGGCGTGGCAATGTGGGGCGGCGCGGCGTTTCTCGTCTGCTACGCGCTGTTCGCGCTGCGCCGCGCGCTCGATTTCCGCTCGAGCCTTGCCGCAGCGCAATCGGGCGTGGCCTCGCGCGCGGCGGCGGCCGCCGCCGCGTGGGCGCTTGCCCTGCTCAATCCGCATGTCTATCTCGATACGGTCGTGCTGCTGGGCACGGTCGCCAGCAGCTTTGCCGACCTGCACGCGCGCGCGGCGTTTGCCGCAGGGGCTTCGGCGGTTTCGATCCTGTGGTTTGCCGGGCTCGGCTACGGCGCGCGATTGCTGGCGCCGATCTTCGCCAAACCGATCGCGTGGCGCATCGTCGATCTCTCCGTCGCCGCGATCATGGGAACGGTTGCGTATTCGCTGGTGCGTGCCGCACGCGAGGCTTGACCGCCGCCGCGCCTACGCCATGCACCAGGCGAGGATCCCCTTTTGCACATGCAGGCGGTTTTCCGCCTCGTCCCATACGGCCGATTGCGGCCCGTCGATGACGGCGGCGGTCACTTCCTCGCCGCGATGGGCGGGCAGGCAATGCAGGAAAATCGCGTCTTGCTTGGCAAGCCCCATGAGCCGCTCGTCCACCCGGTAGGGAGCGAGCAGATTGTGGCGCTTCTCGCGGTTGTCGCGCGCGGTGCCTTCCTGGTCCATCGACACCCAAGTGTCGGTCACGACCGCATCGGCCCCGCGCACGGCGGCGTCCGGATCGGTCAGCAGCTGGATGCGCGCACCCTCGCGCTTGGCCCAGGCGAGCACGTCGGCATGCGGGCGCAAGGGTTCCGGGCAGGCAAGGCGCAGCTCGAAGGCAAAGCGCTTGGCCGCATGGATCCACGACGCGGCCACGTTGTTGCCGTCGCCGGTCCAGGCCACCACTTTGCCCGCAATGTCGCCCTTGCGCTCTTCGATCGTCATCACGTCGGCCATCACCTGGCACGGGTGCGAAAGATCGGTGAGGCCGTTGATGACGGGCACGGTCGCATGGCGCACGAGTTCGGCCAGATTGTCGGCACGATTGGTGCGCAGCATGATCGCGTCGCAGTAGCGCGACAGCACGCGCGCGGTGTCGCCGATCGATTCGCCGCGCCCGAGCTGCGTGTCGAGATGCGACAGGATCACCGCCTCGCCGCCGAGCTGGCGGATGCCGACCTCGAACGACACGCGCGTGCGCGTGGACGGTTTCTCGAAGATCATCGCCAGCGTCTTGCCGGCAAGCGGCTTGGCGTCGCCGCCGAGCGGGCGCTTGGCCTTGAAGGCGGCACCCATGTCGAGGATGCGGCGCAGCGTGCCCGTTTCGAGCATTTCGAGATCGAGGAAATGGCGCGGGGCGGCGATGGTCATCTGGGTGTTCCTATCCGGCCTTGCGCGCGGCGGCGGCGTTCGCGCGCAGATCGGCGCAGGCCGCGTCGATTTTCTCGACCGCTTCGCTGACATGTTCGGCCGTCACGATCAGCGGCGCGAGGATGCGCATCACATTGTCGCCCGCACCCGCCGTGAGCAGGCCGTGCTTGCGCACGGCGAGGATCATGTCCTGGTTCGGCCCTTTGCATTTGAGGCCGAGCAGGAGGCCCGAACCGCGCGCATCCTCGAACATGTCGGGATTGCGCGAAACGAGGCCCGCCAGCTGCTGCTTCAAATGGCCTGCGATGCGCTCGACGTTTTCGAGGAAGCCGTCGGCGAGCATCACGTCGAGCACGGCATTGCCGGCCGACATTGCGAGCGGGTTGCCGCCGTAGGTCGAGCCGTGCGTGCCGGCGGTCATGCCGGCCGCGGCCTTCGCGGTCGCAAGGCACGCCCCCACCGGGAAGCCGTTGCCGAGCGCCTTGGCGACCGTCATCACGTCGGGCGTCACGCCCGTCCATTCGTGCGCAAAGAGTTTGCCCGAGCGGCCCATGCCGGTCTGGATTTCGTCGAAGAACAGCAGCAGCCCGTGGCGGTCGCACAGCTCGCGCAGGCCCTTGAGGCATTGCGCCGGAACGGGCCGGATGCCGCCTTCGCCCTGGATCGGCTCGACGAGAATGCCCGCCGTCTCGGGGCCGATCGCGGCTTCGAGCGCTTTGTGGTCGCCGAACGGCACCTGGTCGAAGCCGTCGACCTTGGGGCCGAACCCGTCGAGATATTTCTGCTGGCCGCCGGCCGCCAACGTGGCGAGCGTGCGGCCGTGGAACGCGCCCTCGAACGTGATGATGCGGTAGCGCTGCTTGTTGCCGTGGTGCGCATGGTATTTGCGCACGAGCTTGATGCCGCATTCGTTGGCTTCCGCCCCCGAATTGGCGAAAAACACCGTGTCGGCGAAGGTGGCGGCGACGAGCCGTTCGGCCAGACGCTGCTGCTGCGGGATCGGGAAGATGTTCGAGGTGTGCCACACTTTGTGCATCTGGGCGCCCACCTGCGCCACGAGGTGCGGGTGCGCGTGGCCGAGCCCCGTCACGGCGATGCCGCACGCAAAATCGAGATATCGCTTGCCGTCGGTTCCCCACAGATACGGGCCTTCGCCGCGCTCGAAGCCCACTTCGGCGCGCGCATAGGTCGGCATCACGGCGGGAAAATCAGCGCTCACGGCAAAAGACTCCTTTTTGCCCGCGCGACGGGATCGCGGGGCCGCAAAAAACTGAGTATCCGGAAAAGCCCCGATTTTGTCAATTCGGGGGCGAATTCGCGTTTTCAGATCAGGGTGTTAGGCGTCAGCTGCGCAGCTTGTAGCCGCGTTTGAACATGCCGTAGCACAAGGCCGCCAAGGCGACGTTCGTGGCGACCAACACGGCCGCTCCCGTCCAGGGGTGCGCGTCGGCATGGCCGATGAAGCCGAAGCGGAACCCGTCGATCATGTAGAAAAACGGGTTGATGAGGGCGAGCAGATGCCACGGCTCGGGCAGCCGGTCGACCGTGTAGAACGTGCCCGACAGAAACGCGAGCGGGGTCACCACGAAATTGGTAACGGCCGCGATATGGTCGAATTTCTCCGACCACACGCCGCCCGCAATGCCGAGCAGCGACAGCAGGCTCGAGGCCATCAGGCCGTTGAACAGAATCCAGCCCCAGGCATGCACATGCAGCGTCACGAAGGGGAGCAGGCACGCCGCCACCACGGCGCCGACCACGATCCCGCGCACGATGCCGCCGGCGGCGAAACCGAACACGAGTTCGCCCGGCGACAGAGGCGGCATCAGCGAGTCGACGATGTTGCCCTGCACCTTGGCGATCACGAGCGACGACGAGGTGTTGGCAAACGCGTTCTGCGTCATCGCCATCATGATGAGGCCGGGCGCGAGAAACTCCGCGAACGAAATTTCGCCCGCGACGGCCACTTGCGGCCCGAGGGCGAGCACGAACACGGCAAGGAACAGCAGCGTCGTCACCACGGGGGCGGCGATCGTCTGGGTATGGACCTTGGTGAAGCGGCGGACCTCGCGCATTGACAGGGTCCACAGACCCAGCCAATTCACGGAACCGTAGCGACGCGGGGCGGGCGGGACGGGCGGCATGACGGGCGGGACCATAAGCGCAAAGCGCAATGCCTCGCAATCTTTCCCGCCGCATGGCAGAACAGCGCCAGATGAAACCCCGCCAACCCCCGAAACCGCCCACCCAAGAGCGCCTCGAAAAGGCCGCTTTGCACTATCTCGAGCGCTACGCCGCCTCGAGCGAGGGCGTGCGCCGCGTGCTGATGCGCAAGGTCGAGCGCGCGGTGCGCGCAGGCGTGGGCGACAAAGCGCAAGGGGCTGCCGACGTTGCCGCCGTCATCGACAAGCTCCTCGCGCGCAAGCTCGTGGACGACAGCGTCTTCGCCGAGGGCCGCGCGCTGAGCCTTGCGCGCCGCGGCCTGCCGCGCAGCCAGATCGTGCAGCGCCTCAAGATCAAGGGCGTGGACGGCGAAGAGGTCGACAAGGCGCTTGCCGCCCTCGACGAGGCGGGAATATCGGACCGCACCGCCGCGATCCTGTTCGCCAAGCGCAAGCGCTTGGGGCCCTTCTGCACGAACGCGGCGGTGCGCAAAGACCAGCGTCTGCGCCATATGGCGGCGATGGCGCGCGCCGGCTTCGACGGCACGCTCGCGCGCGCCGTGCTCGACGCCCCCAATCCGGAAGCGCTCGAGCCGAATTAGGCCTTGGCCCTGCAAACAGGCGCGATACTCAGCCCATTTCGGTCGCGAACCATTTCTGCAGCGACGCGATCGTCGCCGCATGGGCGCGCGAGGGCGCTGCGACGAAATAGTAGGCGGTGTCTGTGGGGATCCGGAGCGAACCGACGGGAACGATGCGGCCCGACGCGATAGCTTGCGCGGCATAGATGTCGCGAACGAGGGCGAGACCCGCGCCGGAGGCGGCGGCCTCGATGAGCAGAAGGTCGTTCTCGAACGCCGGGCCCGGCGTGCGCGCCGACGCGACCGGATCGAGATCGGCGTGCTTGGCAAAGCGCGCCCAATGGAGCCATTCGCGATCGTGCAAAAGCGGCATGCGCGCCCACCGCGACGGATCGGAACCTGCCGCTTTTGCAATGTCCGCCCGCGCGACGGCGAGCAGGAACGGCCGGTAGAGACGCTTGACCACGTGACCGGGATAGCGGCCCGCGCCATGCCGCACCGCGACCGTCAGATTCGACGCCGCGAGATCCGACAGTCCGACCGACGCATCGACCTCGATCTGCCAACCCGGATAGACGGCCGACAAGGCACCCAGTCGCGGAACCAGCCAGGTTGTCGCAAGCGACGGGGTGGTCGTGATCCGCAGCACGCGGCGGCGCTGGCGCTTCTTGACCCGGCGCGCCGCCACGAAATTTGCCATCGCGTGTTCGATCCTGTCGAACGAAGGGCCGATGGCCTCGAAGAGGGCGCGGCCGTCGGCCGTCAGCGCGATGCCGCGACCGTCTGGCCGAACGAGCTCGACCAGCAGCGACGCCTCGAGCTGCCGCAGCGCTTGGCTGACAGCGCCAGGGGTAACGCCCAGCCGCGCGGCCGCTTTGGCCATGCTGCCTGTGGCGGCGACGGCGACAAGCGTGCGCAAAGCGCTCATGGAAACGGGCAGGCTCATTTCCGTTCATCAGTAAAACTAAACAGTCGTGCCGCACAACTCGTTTGATGCGCGGCGCGATTTCGACAACGATTCGGCCATGATGTCGCCGCCCTTGTTGGCGCTGCTGGCCTTCGCTGCGGGCCTCAGCGTCGCCGGAAACTACTACAACCAAGCACTGCTTGGCGTGCTGGCGCTCGAGTTCCAGATCCAAGCGGGCGCCGTTGCCTTGGTTCCGCTGGCCACTCAGGCGGCAAACGCCGTCGGCATCGCCTTGCTCGCGCCGCTTGGCGACAAGCTTGCGCGCAAGAAGCTGCTGGTGGCGATGATGGCGCTTTCGGCGGGGGCGTTGTTCCTGGCGGCGGCGGCGCCGAACTACAGCGCGCTTCTTGCGACATGCGTTGCGGTCGGCCTTGCGGCCACGGCCGCCCAGCAGATCGTGCCGCTTGCCGTGCATCTTTCGCCCGCGGAAAAGCGCGCCCGCACATTGGGCATCGTGACCGGCGCGATTTTCACCGGCATTCTTGTCGCCCGCACTTTTGCAGGACTGGTCGCGGATGCGGCCGGATGGCGGGCGGTCTTTGCGGCGGCGGGTGCGATGTCGCTTGCGACGGCGGTCGCCCTGCATCGCCTGCTGCCCGCCGTGCCGCCGGCGACGTCGCTGCCCTATCGTGCGCTGATCGGGTCGCTGTGGGGCCTTTGGCGCCGGCATCGCGACGTACGGCTCGCCACGCTCGCCCATGGGTTGGTCTTCGCGGCTTTCATCGGGTTCTGGGCGACGCTGGCGCTGCATTTGCAGTTGCCGCCTTTCGGCATGGGCGCGTCGTCGGTCGGATTGATTGCCTTGCTGGGGGCCGTGGGCGCATTGGCCGCACCGTTCGCCGGACGCGCCACGGACAGAATCGGCGCCCATCGCGTTGCGCTGTGGGCCGCTGTCGGCGTCGCCGCAAGCATGTGCGTGTTTGCGGCAAGCGCGCACGCGCTCATCGGGCTGCTTGCGGGCGTGGTCGTTCTCGACGTTGCCGTCCAAGCCTCGCAAGTCGCCAATCAGACGCGTGCCGTGGCGATCGACCCCGATGCGCGAAGCCGTCTCAACACGCTTTTCATGGCCGGTGCTATCGCTGGCGGAGCGGCGGGCGCCGCCATGACCGGCTTTGCGTTCGCGCGGTTCGGGTGGGCAGGCACCTGCGCCGTCGGCGCTGCCTGCTCGCTTCTCGCGGTCGGCCTCCTGCGCGCGAGCGCGAAGTCGCAGGGCTAGAGCTTCGCCGCTTGTTTGTCCCAGGCGAGCTTAAGGCCGACGGCGGAAAACTCGGCGCGGATGGTTTCGTTGAAGGCGCGGCGCACGCGCCATTGTTTGCCGGGCAACGTTTTGACGCGCGCTTTGAGCGTCTGGCCGATGTCGGAATACGCGTCGAGCCCCAGATCTTCGTAGTCGCCGAGCAGCAGCGGCGCCATCTCGGGCTCGGCCTGCAGCGCTTCGAACGCTTTGCGCATGGCGCCGCGCGCCTTGGCGATGTCGGCATCGTAGCCCACGACCGCCTCGAACGTCGCAAATGCGAAGTCTTTCGTCTGGTTCGAGATGATCGTGACGGTGCCGAACGGGATCGTGTGCAAGGTGCCGTCGGCCGAGCGCAGTTTGATGGCGCGCAAGCCCAGCGCTTCGACCGTGCCGGCCTTGTCGCCGAGCTGCACCACGTCGCCCACCGCCAGCACGTCTTCGAGGATCATCGACACGCCGGTGATGAGATCGCGCACCATGTTCTGCGCACCCAAGCCGACCGCGAGGCCGAGCACGCCGGCACCCGCCAGCAAGGGTGTTACGTTGATGCCGATTTCGTTGAGTGTGACCAGCGTCACGAACACGGTCAGCAGCACGAACAGCGCGCGGCGCAAGAGCGGCAGCAGCGTGCGCACGCGCGCCGAGGTGCGCTCGGTCGGCTTTTCCATGTCGCCTTTGCGCACGAGATAGCGCTCGAGCCCGGCATTGGCGAACTCCCACGCCGCGAGTGCGAGCACCACGGCGAAGGCGATCGAGAACAGCCCGCCCGCCACGCGCTGGCCTGCGGGCGTAGCCGCGTATTCGAGCGTGCGGATGCCCCAGGCTTGCGCGATCGCAAGCAGCGCCACCGTCCCGATCGTCCATTCGAGCACGCGCCGCCCGGCATTGACGTAGCGGTTCGCGCGCTGCTCGAGGGCCGGGAAGCGTTCGCGCAGATCGGGCGCGATCGTGAACACGCGCGCGATGCCGTAGTCGAGCATGAGCACGGCCACGCGTGCGGCGGCGCCGATGGTGAGCGTGATCGCGCTTGCCTGCAGGATGAAGGCGAAGCCGTCGGGCCGCAGCAGCCACGCGAACAATGCCGTCACGATGTAGGCAAGCGCCGCAACGTGCCAGTATTTCGACAGGCCTTGGCCCAGGAAGCCCGCGCGCATCGCCACCAGCCAGCCGTCGCCGGTGGCCGCGCGTGCGAGCGATTCGGCGACCGCCAGGCGGTTCTGCAGCACGATGGCCGTGACCATCATCGCGACGACGACGCCGAGCAGCTTGACCGTGAAGTTGTGCGCCCCGTCCGGCATGCCGAGCAGCAAGGCGGCTTGGGCCGCGAAATACCAATAGACGGCGATGTTGGTCAGCCGCCGAACCCACAGATAAAGATAGGCCGAGGTTTCGTCGCCGAGCGGGGCCGCGCGCAAACCCGGATGGCGCGGCGCAAATGCGATTTCGGCCGCAAGGGCGATCGCGCGCGCGATCACGTTGGCGTTCACGAACGAGATCGCCACGAGGCTCGCCGTGCGCGAGGGCTGCAGGGCGCCGAGCACGGCGACGGCGACGGCGGCAAACGCCGCGATCGGCAGCAAGCCCAGCAGGCCGCTCAACGCGATCGGAAAAGCGCGCCGCCAGCCCGCATCGACCGCGCGCATCTCGAGCCGGCGGCGTGCAATACCCAAGGCCCGCCACACGAGATGCTCGGCAAGTGCGCCCGCCGCCAGCACGATCGCAAGCTTGCCGAGAATCTCGAGCAGCCGGTCGCGCGAGGCTTCGCTGCCGATCTGGGTGTCGAACCACGCCGCCAGCTTGGGCGCGTCGCCCGCAAACGCCGCCGCCTGCACGACCGCTTGCGTGATCGCCTCGATCTGGTCGGCGAGCTGTTCGGCGAATGTGTTGGCCACGCGCGCGATCTGCTCCACGGGCGCATCGGTCGGCGCCAAGGCCGGCACTTGGCCCGAGCGCTGGATCTGCACGAGCGTCTTCAGCTGTTCGAGGAGTGCTGCGCGCGCGTCGTCGTTTTCGAGTGCCCCGATCAGCTTCTCGATTTCGTCGGGCGATGGCGGCTCTTGCGCGTGCGCCGTCGGCGAAACCAGCACTACGGCAAATGCCAACAGCAAAGCGGCGAACAGTTTCATCGTGGGTCCTGACGCGGATTGCGGATGCGGGGGGCGGCGTCTTGGATGCCGGATTCGCGGCCAAAACGCCAGCCCCCCGCCGCCTGCGCGCCCGCCACAACGGCCTATCGTTTGACACAATTGCATGCGCTCGCCATATAGACGCGAAGGCGGCCGCAAAAGCCGCCGAAAATTCGCCGTCTGCCGGAGGAAACCGCCATGTTCCCGATTTCGCGTCGCACGGCTCTTGCCGGGCTCGGCGCCAGCCTTGCCGTCCCCGCGACCCTGCCCGCGATCGCAAATGCGCAAACGCCCGTCAAAACCTCGGTCGGCGTGCTGCGCTTGTCGTCGTCGGGCCCGGTTTTCATCGCCGCCGAGCGCGGCTATTGGCGCCAGCTCGGGCTCGACGTCGAACTCAAATATTTCACCGCCGCCCAGCAGGTGCCGGTGGCCGTCACCTCGAACGACGCGGAATTCGGCGTCACGGGCCTCACGGCCGCCTTCTACAATCTCGCCGGGCGGGGCGCTTTGAAGATCGTGGCCTCGCAAGCGCGCGACGAAAAGGGCTTCCCGCTCACCGCCTACATGGCGACGAACGCCGCTTACGAGCGCGGGCTTCGCAGCCCCAAAGACTATGCGGGCAAGCGCATCGGCATCACCACCACGGGCTCGACCTTCCACTACATGCTGGGCCTCGTCGCCAAAAAATACGCGTTCGACGTCAACAGCGTCACGCTCGTGCCGCTGCAGACCTTGCCCAACATGCAGGCCGCGTTCAAAGGCGGCCAGATCGACGGCATCTTGGCGCCGGTCACGCTGGCGCGGGCGCTCGAGGCCGACGGCTCGGGCAGAATCCTCGCCTGGGCCGGCGACGAAACGCCGTGGCAGCTCGGCGCCTTGTTCACGAGCCCGCGCGCCATCGACACAAGGCGCAACGTCGTCGAACGTTTCATTGCGGGCTATGTGCGCGGGGCCGCCGACTTCCACGCTGCCTTCAATCTGCGCGATGCGGCCGGCAAGGAGATCTACGGCACCAACTACGCCGAAACCTTGAGCCTCGTCGCGCGCGCCGTGCAGCAGCCGACAGAACTGGTGGCGCAGGGCCTGCCCTACATCGATCCGCAGGGGCGCCTCGACGTGGGCGACATCTATGCCCAGGTCGCGTTCTGGCAGCAGGCAAATCTCGTCGCGCGCGAGGTGAATGCGCGCGACGTGATCGACCTTTCGTTCGTGCGCGGCCACATGAACGTGCCGCGCGGCTAAGGTGGATCTGGTCTGCGAAGGCATTGCCCATCGCTACGGGGCGTTGGACGTTCTCGACGGCATAAACCTTTCCGTGCAGCCGGGCGAGTGCCTGGCGCTGCTGGGCCCTTCGGGCTGCGGCAAATCCACGCTGCTCGGCATCATGGGCGGT
>JAIXXA010000050.1 GCA_027490975.1 Rhodospirillaceae bacterium | reverse complement strand
TCGGCGCGGCGATTGGGAATATGGATTTTGGCGCCTGTCTCGCGCGCCACTTCGATCTGGAACGCACATTTGCGCGCGTCCGATTCGATCAGATGCACGGTCTTGGCGGGTGCACAGATCGCGATCACGAGGCCAGGGAACCCGGCCCCCGCGCCCAGATCGGCCACGGTCGCGGCCTCGCCAAGTGTCGGCAGAACCTGCCAGGAATCGAAAAAATGACGCAGCCAGATATCCGGCAGCGTTGTGGCCGACACAAGATTGATCTTGGCCTGCCATTTTTCGAGAAGTCTCTGATAGATAACGAGCTTCTCTATTGTTTCGCGCGAAACATCGGTCGCTTGGCGAAAACGGTCGGGGGTCACGCGGCGCGCTTTGCGTAGCGCAGCAGCAAAGTCAGTGCTGCGGGGGTCACACCGGAGATGCGGGCGGCTTGGCCGATCGTGGCAGGACGAATTTGCGCCAGTTTCTGGCGCACTTCGCTCGACAGCGCCTGCAGGGCTGCATAATCGAGATCGGGCGGCAGGAGCAGCCCCTCATCCTGGCGGAACGTCCGAATATCGGCGTCCTGTCGGACCAAATAGCCGCGATAGAGCGCGTCGATTTCGATCTGCGTCGCGATTGCCGGCGGCAGGGCCGCCAGTTCGGGCCAGGCGCGCCCGAGTGCGGCCCAATCGACGCCCGGCAGGGCCAAAAGATCGAGCGGCGTGCGGGCGACCCCGTCTTGGTTGACGGCAAAACCGCGCTTGACGAGTTTCGACGGGCTTTCGGTTAGCTTCGACACAAGGTCGCGGGCTGCGGCGAGAGCGGCGGCCTTCCGCGCCCACGCCGTCTGGCGAATGGCGCCAACGCAGCCAATGGCCAAACCCTTGTCGGTCAGGCGCTGGTCGGCATTGTCGGCGCGCAATGTCAGGCGATACTCGGCCCGGCTCGTAAACATACGGTAGGGCTCGCGCGTGCCGAGCGTGACCAGATCGTCGATCAAGACGCCGATATAGGCATCGGCTCGGTCGAGCGTGAAAGCGGGTGACCCGGCGAGCTTCAAAGCTGCGTTCAGGCCAGCCATCAGACCCTGGGCGGCGGCTTCTTCGTAGCCGGTGGTTCCATTAATCTGACCGGCCAAGAACAACCCCGGCAACAAGCGCGTCTCGAGTGTCGGTGCAAGTGCCCGCGGGTCGATGAAATCATATTCGATCGCATAACCCGGACGCAGCATCGTTGCGCTCTCAAGACCCTGAATGGTCTTGAGAATTTGGAGCTGAACGGCTTCGGGTAGCGACGTCGATATGCCGTTGGGATAGACGGTCGAATCGTCGAGCCCTTCGGGTTCGAGGAAGATCTGATGGCGCTCGCGGCTCGCAAAGCGCACGACCTTGTCTTCGATCGACGGGCAATAGCGCGGACCGACCCCTTCGATCTGACCCGAATACATCGGCGCCTTATGCAGATTGGCGCGGATCAATTCATGCGTGGCGGGCGAGGTGTAGGTGATGCCGCATTCGATCTGCGGCACCTCGATCCGCGCGGTCAGCGTCGAAAACGGCTCCGGCGGATCGTCGGCCGGCTGCATTTCGAGCCCGGCCCAGTCGATCGTGCGACCATCGAGGCGCGGCGGTGTGCCGGTCTTGAGACGCCCAAGCGGGAAACCCAACCGCGCCAATGTGTCGGAAAGGGCGACCGACGGTTTCTCGCCAACCCGGCCGGCCGGGATCTTCTCGAGCCCGATATGGATGAGGCCGCGCAGAAACGTGCCGGTTGTCAAGACAACGGCGCCGCAGGACAGGCGCGTGCCAGCCGCCGTCACGATCGCGGCAACGGCCCCGTCGGGCCCAATTTCGATGTCGGCCGCCTCGCCGGCTGCGATAGCCAAATTGGGCTGCTCGGCCAACAATGCCTGCACGGCCTGGCGATAGAGCTTGCGATCGGCCTGAGCGCGCGGGCCGCGGACCGCCGGTCCTTTAGAGCGATTGAGCACGCGAAACTGAATCCCCGCGCGATCGCCCGCCCGGCCCATAATGCCGTCGAGCGCATCGATCTCGCGCACGAGATGGCCTTTGCCCAAACCGCCGATCGCGGGATTGCAGCTCATCTCGCCGATCTTGCCGGGATCGAGTGTGAGCAGCAGTGTACGCGCACCGACGCGCGCCGCCGCGGCCGCAGCCTCGCAACCGGCATGGCCGCCGCCAATCACAATCACATCGAAATCACGGCTAGACGTCATGGCGCGCAACCTATTCAGTCGCGGCACCAACGTCAATTCGACAGCGGTCTTTTTGCGCCTTATGTTTCGCGCGAAACAGTCTGAAAACAGTAATCATATCAGCGATTTACGATTCGCTAAATCGTTCGCAAAATGCGAAATTCCTTATTAGCGATTGATTACAATTACTTACCGGATGACAAAACACGCGTTCGGGTATACCTTCTGATTTCTCCATCCCCAACGCGAGGGTCGCAGACCATGGAAACCTATGTGGTGCAGTTCTACAAAGCCGGCGGGCCGCAAAACGCCACGGGCCAGCCGGTTTTCGCGAGCAACGATTTCGGCTCTGCCACCAAGGCCTACGACGATGCGTCGAACAAATATGGCCCCGGCTGGATCATTTTGTGGAACCAGAAGAACCGCATGAAGCTGCAGAGCAAACAAGTGCTCAAGGCGCCGAAATAGCTTATTTGCCGATACAGAACTCAGCAAACAACAGATCCAGCACATCTTCCACGCCTGTGCGGCCCACAATGCGACCCAACGCGTCGGCCGCGCGGCGCAAATCCTCGGCAACGAGCTCGGCTGCAGTTTGCGCGCGCGCCTGCAGCAAGGCCGCGCGCACATCTTCGAGCGCTTCGCGATGCCGTGCCCGTGTCACGAGACTCGGCAAGCCGTCTTCTTCGGACAAAGCGGCGGCGGCTTTTTGCGCAAGCAGCGTTTCAAGCGCGGCGAGCCCAGACCCCGTCGTCGCCGATACGCCGAGCGCGCCGCGACCTGCCGGCGCCAAATCGATCTTGTTGTGCACGACCAAAGCTTCCGCCGCATAAGCCGAAAACGCATCGTCGATCACCGGTGCCGTCGCATCGAGCACAAGGACGCGCAAATCGGCGGCCTTGGCCAGAAGCTGCGTGCGGCGAATCCCCTCGCGCTCGATCGCAAGCTGCGGATCGCCGTCGTCGGCGCTCGCCAGCGCGCGCAGACCGGCCGTATCGATCAACGTCACCGGCCAGCCACCGAGATCGAGATGCACTTCGATCGCATCCCGCGTCGTGCCCGCCATGCTCGATACGATCGCAGCCTCGCGCCGCGCCAGGCGATTGAGCAGACTTGATTTGCCAGCATTGGGCGGACCCAACAACGCCACCGTATAGCCGTTGCGCAGGCGTTCGCCGCGCGCCGCCTGCCCGATTAAATCCGCAAGCTCGGCATCGAGCGCCGCAAATGCCGGCGCCATCGCCGCGACAAGTCCGCCGGGCACGTCGCCTTCGTCGGGAAAATCGATCTCCGCCTCGGCCTGGGCGCGCAAACGCAGAATCTGCGCCCGCAGACCCTCGACCGCAGCGCCCAGAGCGCCGCCCAATTGCCGCAAAGCCTGGCGCGCTTGGGCGCGCGTTTCAGCCGCAATCAGATCGGCCAGAGCCTCAACCTGAGCAAGATCGAGCTTGCCGGCATCGAAGGCCCGCCGTGCAAACTCGCCAGGTTTTGCCAATCTCAGCCCCGGCAGTGCCGCCAACACCGCCAAGAGGTCGGCGACCACGGCGCGTGCGCCATGCACCTGCAGTTCGGCGACGTCCTCGCCCGTAAAGCTCTTGGGGCCGGGAAACCATAAAACCAGCCCGTCGTCGAGCCGCTCGCCGGTTGCGGGATCGCGAAGATCGGCCCGTGTGGCCATCCGCGCGCGCGGAATCTGCCCGCACAGGAGTTGCACAGCAGCCCCGGCTTGCGGACCCGAAATGCGAATCACGGCAACGCCAGCCTTGCCCACGGCCGTCGCCGGCGCAAAGATCGTGCTGCCGCTGTCAGCCATGTCAGGTCTTGGGCGGCGTACCCGGCGGCGTTTCGGGCGCCGAAGACTGTTGTGGCGCTGCCGGCTCCGACTTTTCGTCCGCCATGCCCTTTTTGAACGCCTTGATGCCGCTCGCCATATCGCCCATCAATTTCGGGATTTTCCCGGCCCCGAAAAACAGCAGCACGATCAGCGCCAGAATCAGGATCTCGCCGAAACCAAGATTCATGGTGCTTTTTCCTTCTTCTGATCCGGCGCCAACATGAGTTCGTGCGCCCGCCCGCCGCCGACAAAATGTGCGCCAAGAATCGCATCGACATCTTCGCGGGTCTGCGGCGAATACCAAATGCCTTCCGGATAGATCACCATGGTCGGCCCGAACTCGCAGCGATCAAGGCACCCGGCCGTATTGATGCGGACATTTTTGAGGCCGAGCTCCTTGGCGCGCGCTTTCATATAGTCGCGCAGCTTCTCAGAGCCGCGTTCCTTGCAGCACCCGCGCGGATGGCCTGCCGGGCGCTCGTTCGTGCACACAAACACATGCGCCTCGAAATAGGGCGCTGGATCGTTCGGCAAGGTCCGGTCCGTCATTTCGTTTTGTCCTTGTCGGCACTTTGGGCCAGCGACCAGAATTTCTGCATCTGCTCCCAGCCCGTGCCGCCGAACCATTGGCGCAGCATCGTCTCGGGATCCATTGCCTTCATGGCGTTTTCGAGCCGATCCGTCATTTGCCCCATGAGCGCATCCTGCATGGGTTTCACATCGGGCAGGCCCATAAAGACCCTGGCCTCTTCGGGCGTGCAATCGATATCGACTTTGATCTTCATGGCGATCCTCGAACGTGAAGCTGCTGCGACATTAGCCGCCTCTTTGCCCAGCCCGCAACTGCACCCCATTGCGCGCCATTGGCGCCAATGGCAGGGTTGCGCGCTTCCCCGCCCCGCGCGCTACCGACCGACGAGGATCCGATGCCGAACCTGACCGTAACGGCTGCCAGCCCGAGCCCCGCGTTCGGCGCCACTTTCGACGCCTATGTCGCCTTGCCGCCAAGCGGGCGCGGCCCCGGTCTGGTGCTGATCCAGGAAATCTTCGGCGTGAACCAGGTCATGCGCGACTTGGCCGACGGCTATGCCGCGCATGGCTATGTCGTGGCCTGCCCGGACATTTTCTGGCGCCAGCAGCCGGGCATCCAGATTACCGACCAGACCGATGCCGAATGGGCGCAGGCCTTTTCGCTGTTCAAGGGTTTCGACTTCACCCTCGGTCTGTCGGACCTCAAGCAAACGCTGGCTGCCTTGCGCGGCCACGCGGCATGCACGGGCAAGGTCGGCACAGTCGGCTATTGCCTGGGCGGCAACCTTGCCTACCAAATGGCCTGCCAGAGCGATGCCGATGCGTCGGTCAGCTATTACGGCGTAGGCTTGGACGGGCTGCTCGACCAAGCCGCGACGCTCGCGCATCCGCTGCTGATGCATATCGCCGAAAAGGACGCCTTTGTGCCGCCCGCAGCCCAAGCCAAAATCAAGGCCGCCTTGGCACCCCACAAATACGCGCAGCTGCATGTCTATGCGGGCGAAGACCATGCTTTCGCGCGCATCGGCGGCAAGCATTACAGCCAAAAAGCGGCGACGGCCGCCAACAAAACCACCGCTGCCTTTTTCAAAGCCTATCTCGGTTGAAGGAACAAACACGCATGGTCAAAGCAATCCACGCCGTCAAAGCCGGCGGCCCTGAAGTTCTAACCTGGACCGATATCGACGTCGGCGCACCCGGCCCCGGCCAAGTGCGCATCAAACACACGGCGATCGGCGTCAACTATATCGACGTCTATATGCGCTCGGGCCTCTACGCCACGCCGACCCCATTCGCCCCCGGCAACGAAGCCGCCGGTATTGTCGAAGCGGTCGGTGCAGACGTGACGGATCTCAAAGTCGGCGACCGCGTCTGCTACGTGATTGCCGGCGGCGGCGGCTACCAGGAAAAGCGCATTGCCCCCGCCGACCGCGTGGTCAAACTGCCCGACGGCATTTCCGACAAGCAAGCCGCCGCGATGATGCTGAAGGGCATGACCGTGCAGTATCTGCTGCGGCGAACCTACAAGGTGCAGGCGGGCGACACGATCCTGTTCCATGCAGCTGCGGGCGGCGTCGGCCTCATCGCATGCCAATGGGCCAAGCACCTGGGTGCAACCACGATCGGCACCGTGGGATCGGCCGAGAAGGCGGCGCTGGCCAAGGCGCATGGCTGCCACCACACGATCCTCTATCGCGAGACCGATTTTGTGCCGGCCGTGAAAGCGCTGACCGAAAATGCCGGCGTGCCCGTGGTCTACGATTCGGTCGGCAAGGACACGCTGCTGAAGTCGCTCGACTGCTTGGCCCCGCTCGGCATGCTCGTCACGTTCGGCCAGTCTTCCGGCCCGGCCGATCCGCTCAATCTCGGCATTCTCGGCGCCAAGGGCTCGCTCTTCGTGACCCGGCCGACGCTGTTCACCTACATCGCCAAAAAAGCCGCCCTCACGCAGACGGCCAACGATCTGTTCGACGTCGTCGCCAAGGGCATCGTCAAGATCGAGGTTTCGGCCGAATACGCGCTCAAAGACGCGGCCCAGGCGCACCGCGATCTTGAAGCGCGCAAAACCACGGGCTCCGTCATTCTGGTGCCATGACGGTCCTCGATCCAAAAACGATCGCGCCGCGCGTGGGCACCAACTATCCGGAGCCCTATCGCAGCAAACTGGGCGGACGCGAAAAACGCGTGGTGGGCGACGCGGTTGGCCTCAAGAATTTCGGGGTCAATCTCGTGCGCTTGCCGCCGGGGGCGATGTCGGCCATGCGCCATTGGCACACGCGCCAGGACGAGTTCGTCTATGTGCTCGAGGGCACGGCAACGCTGCTGTCAGACGCCGGCAAAACGCCGATCCCGGCCGGCAGCTGTGCGGGCTTCCCCGCCGGCAAAGCAGACGGGCACTGCATTGTGAACGAGGGCGACCGCGATGTGGTCTATATCGAAGTCGGCGACCGCTCGCCCGGCGACATCTCGACCTATCCCGACGCCGATATGCTGGGGACATTCGTCCATAGCTGGGCAATGACCCGCAAGGACGGCTCCCCACTTTAGTTCAAACGCGACGCGCACGCGGCAATTCGACCGTCACGCACGTACCCTGGCCCTTGACGCTCTCGATCGAGAGCGTGCCGCCATGCAAGCCGACAAGTTCCTTGCAGATCGCAAGACCAAGCCCCGTGCCGCCGTGCCGGCGCGTGAGCTGTGCATCGACTTGCACGAAGGGTTCGGTCGCGCGCACCGCCTCCGCCGGCGTCATGCCGATGCCCGTGTCGCAAACCCCGATGCGCAAAACCGACGTGTCGCCGACGGCAAACAGCCGAACTTGCCCGCCCTTCGACGTGAATTTGACCGCATTCGACACAAGATTCATCAGCACCTGCTGCAACCGCATCGGGTCGGCCTCGAGCGCAAGTGTCGCGTCGGCGCAATCCACCGACAGATCCACCCCTGTCTTGGCGGCGTCGCCGGCAAACAGTTTTGCGACAAGCGCGAGCAGCGGCGCAATCTCGACGCGCGCGTAGAAAAGCTCCAGGCGGCCGGCCGCAATTTTCGACAGATCAAGAATGTCGTTGATAAGGGCGAGCAGGTGCATGCCGCTTGCGCGGATGTCCTGCGCATAGTTGAAATAGCGCGGATCGTCCGGCCCGAACATTCGATCGGCGATGATCTCGGAAAAGCCGATGATGGC
>JAIXXA010000159.1 GCA_027490975.1 Rhodospirillaceae bacterium | reverse complement strand
GGCGTGCGCATCGGCCAGGACGGTTTTGGTTTCGCACTCTCGCCCACCGGTTTCGTCAAAGTGCCGCAGCTCGGCCTCGTGCGCATCGGCGCCGATTGCGAGGTCGGCGCCAACAGCTGCATCGATCGCGGCAGTGCCGGCGACACGGTGATCGGCGACGGCACCTGGATCGACAATCTCGTGCAGATCGGCCACAACGTGAAGACCGGGCGCAGCTGCGTGATCGTGGCGCAGGTCGGGATTTCGGGCTCGACCGAGCTTGGCGACGGCGTGATGGCGGGCGGCCAAGCCGGGCTTGCGGGCCATTTGAAGGTGGCGGCGGGAGCAAAAATCATCGCACAATCGGGCGTGCATCGCGATATCGAGGCGGGCCAGACCGTCGGCGGCTCGCCTGCCGTGCCGGCCGAGGAATGGCGCCGCCAATCGGCGGCCCTGCGTCGCCTGGTGCGCCGCACCGCTTCTGAGCCGACCAAGGAACCCAACGAGAGCGCATGATGGACGACGTATCCGCATCGACCCCCCCTGCTGTTGCGACCATCGATTTGCTGCGGATCATGGAAATGATCCCGCATCGCTATCCGTTTTTGATGATCGACCGCGTGGTCGACGTCGTGCGCGACGTGTCCGCCGTCGGCATCAAAAACGTCACGGTCAACGAGCCGCATTTCCAAGGCCATTTTCCGAGCCGTCCGATCATGCCGGGCGTGCTGATCGTCGAGGCGATGGCGCAGACCGCGGGCGTGCTCGTGGTGCACACGCTGGGGCCCGAGTCCGAAGGCAAGCTCGTCTATTTCATGACCATCGACGATGCGCGCTTCCGCAAGCCCGTTACGCCCGGCGACACGCTGCACATCCATGTGCTCAAGCAGCGTTCGCGCGGCAATGTGTGGAAGTTCAAGGGCGAGGCGCGCGTCGAGGGCGCTCTCGTCGCCGAAGCCACCTTCTCGGCCATGATCGTGGACAACTGATGGATACCGGCGCCGCCAAACCCGAAACGCAGATCCATCCGACCGCGATCGTCGAGGCGGGGGCGAAGCTCGGTGCCGGCGTGCGCATCGGCCCGTTTTGCACGGTCGGCAAGGACGCGACGCTGAGCGACGGTGTGGAGCTCGTGAGCCATGTGGTGATCGCGGGCGATACCGAGCTGGGCGCGCGCGTGCGCGTGTTTCCGTTCGCCTCGCTCGGCCATCCGCCGCAGGATCTCAAATTCAAGGGCGAGCGCACGCGCCTCGTCGTGGGCGACGACACGATCGTGCGCGAGCACGTGACGATGAACCCGGGCACGTCCGGCGGCGGCGGCCTCACCAAGGTTGGTTCGCGCTGCCTGATGATGGCGGGCGCGCACGTGGCGCACGATTGCCGCGTGGGCGACCATGTGGTGATGGTCAACCAGGCGACACTCGGCGGGCATGTGCAGGTCGGCGACTACGCGATTCTGGGCGGCATTTCGGCCGTGCATCAGTTCGTGCGCATCGGCAAGCACGCCATGATCGGCGGCATGACGGGCGTCGAGGGCGACGTCATTCCCTACGGCATCGTGATGGGCGACCGCGCGCGGCTGCAAGGGCTCAACATCGTCGGCCTCAAGCGGCGCGGCTTCAGCCGCGAAGAGATCCACGATCTGCGCACGGCCTACCGGCTGCTGTTTGCGCAGGAAGGCACCATGGCCGAACGGCTCGACGACGTCGCCGAGCTCTACGGCAAGGTCGGTGCGGTCATGGACATTCTCGAGTTCATCCGCGGCGCCAACAACCGCCAGATCTGCCTGCCCAAGGCCGACGCGGCCCTGTGACACGCAGGGCGAGCGGCAAGCTCGGCATCCTGGCAGGCGGCGGATCTTTGCCACGCGCCGTCGCCGATGCTGCCGTCGCCGCCGGGCGGCAGGTCCATATCCTCGCCTTCGAAGGTTTCTGCGAGCCCGCGACGGTCGCGGGCCATGCGCACGACTGGATCGGCCTTGCCAAAGTGGGCCGCTTGTTTGCCGCCTTGCGCGCGGCCGCATGCGCCGAGATCGTGCTGGCGGGTCCCGTGCAGCGCCCCGGCCTTGCCCAGCTGCGCCCCGACTGGACCGGTTTTTCGATCCTGCTGCGCCTGCTGCGCGTTTGGGGCGGGGATGCGTCGCTGCTGTCGCGCGTGCTGGCCCTGCTTGAGGCGCAAGGCTTCCGCGCCGTCGGTGCCCACGAAATTCTGCCCGAACTGCTCGTGGTCGCCAAAACCTACGGCGCGCACAATCCAGATGCCGCCGCGCTTGCCGATATCGCCGCAGGCCTTGTCGCCGCGCGCCTGTTGGGAAAGCGCGAGCGCGGCCAAGCCGTGCTCGTGCGTGCAGGCACGGTGATCGGCGAAGAGACGCGCGGCGGCACTTCGGCCTTGCTGCGGCGGTCCGGTATTGCAGGAGCCGTGCTCGTCAAAGCCGCGATGCCGGGCCAAGATCGCCGCGTCGATCTGCCGACGGCGGGTCTTGCGACGGTCGAGGCGGCTGCGGCCGCCGGCCTCGTCGGCATCGCGCTCGAGGCGGGCAACGCCTTGCTGCTCGACCGCGACGCGGCCGTTGCGGCCGCCGACCGGCACGGACTTTTCATGGTGGGCGCATGACGGCAACGCGCATCTTTCTCGTCGCGGGTGAACCTTCGGGCGACAATCTCGGCGCCAAGCTGATGCTTGCCTTGAAGCGCGCCACCGGTGGGGCCGTCGAGTTTTCCGGCGTGGGCGGCGAGCGTATGGCCGGCGAGGGGCTTGGCAGCCTTTTCCCGTTGTCCGACCTGTCGGTGATGGGCTTGGCCGAAGTGGTGCCGCGCCTGCCGACGATTTTCGCGCGCCTGCGCCAGACGGCCGACGCGATCAAGGCCGCGCGGCCCGACATCGTCGTGCTGATCGACGCACCCAGCTTCGGCTTGCGCGTTGCCGACCGCATTCGCGGCAGCGGCATTCCGGTCGTGCAGTATGTGGCGCCACAATTGTGGGCCTGGCGGCCGGGCCGCGCCAAAAAACTCAAAGGCCGCATCGACGCGATGCTCGCCTTGCTGCCGTTCGAGCCTGAGTTTTTCGCCAAGCTCGGGCTGGCCTGCACGCATGTCGGCCACCCCGTGCTTGAAGACGCGTTGGCGCCTGCCGATGCGGCGGGCTTTCGCGGCCGCCACGGCATCGCGCCAACGGCACCGCTTGTTGCCGTGCTGCCCGGAAGCCGCGCGGGCCTGTTCGGCCGCATGGCGCCGATTTTCGCGGCCGCCGCCAACGCGCTTGCGGCCACGCATCCGCATGCGGCGTTCGTCGTGCCCTATGTCGCCAACACCGAGGCGGCATCGGCTGCGTTTGCGGCGGCGTTGCCGGGCAAAGTCGTGCGCGTGGCGGACCCGGCCGAAAAGCGCGCGGCCTTCCGTGCAGCCGATGCCGCCCTCAGCGTCTCGGGCACGTCCACGCTCGAATTGGCCGTCGCCGGACTGCCGACGGTGGTCGGGCATCGCGTCAACGCATTTTCCGGATGGCTTGCGCGCAAGCTCATCCAAGTGCCGTATGTCGCGATGCCGAACGTGATCGCGGGCCGCGTGGTGATCCCCGAATTGCTGCAGGCCGATTGCACGCCGGCGGCCCTTGCCGCAGCCGTTGCCCATCTGCTCGACGATCCGGCAGCGGCCGCCAAAATGCGTGCCGATCTTGCCGCCGTGTGCGACGCGCTCGGCCAAAGCGAGATTGCGCGCGGGCGCTTGCCGTCCGACCGGGCGGCGGCGGCGATCCTGGATCTGCTCAGAAGCCGAGATTAGAAAAGCGCTTGCGGTGGGCGCGGATCGCGTCCTCGATCTGCAGGGCCACGTCGAGCGCCGCACGCCCGTCTTCGCCGGTCACGTGCGGCTTGTGGTCGCCGCGGCACGCGCCCAAAAAGCTCTCGATCTCGGTTTTCAGGTCGTCGCCGTCCGGATAGTCGCGCTCGATGCGCTCGATGGGCGGCATGCCCGGCATCATTGCGGGCAGCAGCGTGCCGAGCAGCAAGCCGCCTTTGCCGCGCCGCATCGCCACGAGCTTGCGCTTGGCAAGATCGAGCGACACGTAGCTTTCGTGGCCGAAGATGCGCATCTTGCGCTCGGTCTTGAGGCTGATGCGGCTCGTGGTGATGTTGGCCACGCACCCGTTGGCGAAGCCCAGGCGCACATTGGCGATGTCCTCGCCCTTGGTCACGACGGGGGCGCCCACCGCCATCACGCTTTCGACCGGCGCGCCCACGAGGGCGAGGATCAGATCGATGTCGTGGATCATCAGATCGAGCACCACGGACACGTCGGTCGCGCGCGGATTGAAGGGGTGGATGCGGTCGCACTCGATATAGAGCGGCGTGCCGACATAGTCGCGCGCGCCCAGCCGGTCGAGCAGGAAGCGCTGCAGATGGCCCACCTGCAGCACCGTGCCGCGTGCGGCGGCTGCGGCGATCAGCTTGTCGGCCTGGTCGCGCGTGTCGGCGATCGGCTTTTCGATCAGCACATGGATGCCGGCTTCGATCAGCGCCAGGGCCACGTCGTAGTGCAGCGACGTCGGCACCACGACCGACACGGCATCGACCTTGCCGATGAGTTCGCCTGCCTCGGCGAAGGTCGCAACGCCATGTTTGGCGGCGGCCGCGTTGCGCGCAGCCGGATTGGGATCGACGATGCCGACGAATTGCGAACCCGGCAGGCTTGCGTATTTGTCGGCGTGGAAGCGACCGAAATGGCCGGCGCCGACGACGGCGGTGCGAAGCGTTTTCATGCCGTTTGGTAGCGCGTTTTGCGGGCTGGCGCAAAGCCCGCAAGCTTGCCATGCTGGGTTCCGAACGAACGGGGAGGGACCTGCCATGGCTGGCGAATACCGCATGCTGCACACGATGATTCGCGTGTTCGATCTCGACAAATCGATCGATTTCTACTGCAACAAGCTCGGCATGCAGCTCCTGCGTCGCAAGGATTTCCCGGACGGGAAATTCACGCTGGCCTTCGTGGGCTACGGCCCCGAAGAGACCAACGCCGTGATCGAGCTCACGCACAATTGGGGGCAGACCGAGCCCTACCAGATCGGAACGGGCTTCGGCCACGTGGCCCTGGGCGTGAAAGACATTTACGGCGCTTGCGAAAAGCTCGCGGCGGCCGGTGCGAAGATCCCGCGCCCGCCCGGGCCCATGAAACACGGTACGAGCGTGATTGCGTTCGTCGAAGATCCGGACGGCTACAAGATCGAACTCGTG
>JAIXXA010000065.1 GCA_027490975.1 Rhodospirillaceae bacterium | reverse complement strand
GTCGAGCCCGGTGTCGGCCCCGACGGCGCGCCGATGCCGGTCGTGCTGCGCCGCAAGCCCAAGCATTATTCGGAAGTCGAACTCGAGATGGCCAAGCAGGCCGCGTTCGAGGAAGGCCGCCAAGCGGGCTACGAATCCGGCCGCGACGAAACGCTGGCGTCGGCCGAACATTTCGCCGCCCAAGCCATCGCAGCCCTGCAAGAGACGCTGCCGCGCGCCTTGGCGACGGCCGAACGCGCGCGCGCCGAAGCCGATGCAGGTGCCGTCACGGCCATGGGGGCGATCGCGCGCAAACTACTGCCGGCCCTTGCGGCCACGCACGGCGTGGACGAGATCGAAGCGCTCGCGCGCGAAAGCATCGAACGCCTGATCGAACAGCCGCGTTTCGTGGTCAAGGTCAATCCCGTCACGCAGCAGATCGTGCAGGCGCGCATCGAAGAGATGGCGCAGACGCTGGGCTTTGCTGGCCGCATCGTCGTGCTGCCCGACCCTGCCCTTCCCGAGACAGACGCGCGCATCGAATGGGCCAATGGCGGCGTCGAGCGCAACGTGGCCGACATCTGGAAAGAAATCGAAGACGCGATCGAACGCTATCTTGCCATGCAGCCCGGCGCTTCGGGCGCCAACTGATCCCACGAAAGGAACATAAAATGGCCGACGAAAAGGTGAATTTCGACGATCTCGACATGGCCAAGGCCATGGCGGGCGAACCCTCGCTGCAGGGCGGCGGCGGCGGTGGCGGCGGCGGCGGCGGCGGCGGCGACGGGCGCCAGGCGCGCACGGCCAAAGAGCTCGAAGCCGTCTACGACATTCCGGTCACGGTCTCGGCCGTGCTTGGCAAAGCCACGATGCAGGTCAACCAGCTGCTCAAACTCGGCCGCGGCGCCGTCGTCGAACTCGACCGCAAAGTCGGCGAAGCGATCGACATCTATGTCAACAACCGCCTCGTCGCGCGCGGCGAAGTGGTGGTCGTCGACGAGCGCCTGGGCGTGACCATGACGGAAATCGTCAAGGTCGACCGGAGCTGACGGCAAAATCGCGAGTGGGAGTGCGTAGGGCATGCGTCTTCTGATTATCGGCACGCTGAGCGGCCAGGTTTCGACGGCCGCCAAAATCGCGATCGCGCGCGGCGCCAAAGTGAGCCAAGCCGACGACGTGGCGCGCGGGCTCGAAGCCTTGCGCGGCGGCAAAGGCGCGGACCTCGTGATGATCGACGTGGGCCTCGACATCGGCGGCCTCGTCGATGCCTTGCGCAACGAACGCATCCACATCCCGGTCGTGGCCTGCGGCATCGGCGCGGATTCGGCGGCCGCCGTGCGCGCGATCAAGGCGGGTGCCAAAGAGTACATCCCGCTTCCGCCCGAGCCCGAACTGATCGCCGCCGTCCTCGCGGCCGTCACCGAAGAAAGCGCGGCCATCGTCTTCAAGGATCCGGCGATGGGCGACACGCTGCGCCTCGCCGACCGCGTCGCCGCCTCGGACGCCTCAATCCTGATCACGGGCGAGTCCGGCACCGGCAAGGAGCTGATGGCGCGCTACATCCACGTCAAGAGCAAGCGCGCGCAAGCGCCTGTCATCTGCGTGAACTGCGCGGCGATCCCCGACAATCTGCTCGAAAGCGAACTGTTCGGCCACGAAAAGGGCGCCTTTACGGGTGCGGTCGCGCGGCGCATCGGCAAGTTCGAAGAAGCCAATGGCGGTACGCTGTTCTTGGACGAACTCGGCGAAATGGACATGCGCCTGCAGGCCAAGCTCCTGCGCGCCATCCAGGAGCGCGTGATCGACCGCGTGGGCGGAACCACGCCCATCAAGATCGACATCCGCATCCTCGCATCGACCAACCGCGATCTCGAAGGGGAAGTGCGCGCCGGGCGCTTCCGCGAGGACCTCTATTTCCGCCTCAACGTCGTGACGGTGCGCTTGCCGCCTTTGCGCGCGCGCCCGCTCGACATCGACGTTCTGGCCGAACATTTCATGCGCAAATACGCCGAAGCCAACGGCACCGACGCGCGCGCGATCTCGCCCGAGGCGATGGCCATGCTGCGCGCCCACACCTGGCGCGGCAACGTGCGCGAACTCGAAAACACGATGCACCGCGCCGTCTTGCTCGCCAAAGGCCCGACGATCGGGCCAGAGGCGATCGTGCTGCAGGGGGCGACGCGCGCCGAAGACCGCCCGAGCGCGGGTGCGCCGCAAGGCTCGAGCGTCGGCGAAGCCGGCGCGCCGCGCGCAGGGCTTGTGGGCCGCACGGTCGACGAAGTCGAGCGCGAGCTCATTCTCGACACGCTCAACCATTGCCTCGGCAACCGCACGCATGCGGCCAACATCCTCGGCATCTCGATCCGCACGCTGCGCAACAAACTCAAGATCTACAACGACCAGGGCTTCGCCCCCCCGCCGCCCGCCGGCAACGAACCGCGCGCCGCCTATTGATGCCCCGATGATCGGAGCCCGAACCCATGGCTGAACCAAACGCCCAGCCCATGCTCGAAGGCCCGGCAGGGTCCGCGCCGGGCCCCGCATCGGGCGGCGCTGCAACCGGCGGCGGCTTCAATCTCGGCTTCGATCCGATCGCGAGCCTGCGCCAGCTCGGCCGCCAGGGCGACGTCATGCTCGCATTGGGCGTGTTCGCGATCCTGGTCGTGCTGCTCGTTCCGCTGCCGACCTGGCTCGTCGACATTCTGCTCGCTCTTTCGATCACCTTCTCGGTGCTGATCCTGCTCGTGTCGCTGTTCATCCAGCGACCGCTCGATTTCAGCTCGTTTCCGACCATTCTGCTGATCGCAACCTTGCTGCGCTTGGCGCTCAATCTCGCGACCACGCGCCTCATTCTGTCGCACGGGCACGAAGGCATGAGTGCGGCGGGCGAGGTGATCCGCGCCTTCGGCGGATTGCTGATGGGCGGCAATTTCGTGATCGGCGTGATCATTTTCGCGATTCTGATCATCGTGAACTTCGTCGTCATCACCAAAGGTTCGGGCCGCATCGCGGAAGTTTCGGCGCGTTTCAACTTGGACGCCATGCCCGGCAAGCAGATGGCGATCGACGCCGACCTTTCGGCGGGTCTCATCGACGAAGCCGCGGCCCGCAAACGCCGCCAGGAACTCGAAGACGAAAGCACCTTCTTCGGCTCGATGGACGGTGCCGCCAAGTTCGTGCGCGGCGACGCGATCGCGGGCCTGCTCATCGTCTTCATCAACGTGATCGCCGGCATCATCATCGGCACCACAAGCCATGGTCTCACGATCGCTCAGGCGGCGCAGAACTACACGCTGCTGACCGTCGGCGACGGTCTGGTGAGCCAGGTCCCCGCCCTCATCACCTCGGTCGCCTCGGGCCTGCTCGTGACCAAGGCCGGCATTCGCGGCTCGGCCGACAAGGCGATGTTCGGCCAGCTCGGCGGCTATCCCAAGGCGCTCGTGCTGTGCGCCGTGCTGACCGGCGGCCTTGCACTCGTACCTGGCCTGCCCTTCATTCCTTTCGCGATTCTCGCCGCGATCAGCGGCTATGCCGCGTACGAAATGTACCGCCAGCAAGCGACGAACGAACAGGAAGAAGCCGCACGCAAGGCGATCGCCGACGCGCCGCCGCCGCCGCCCGAAGAGACGATCCAGGCGTCGCTGCATATCGACCTCATCCGCCTCGAGCTCGGCTACGGCCTGCTGCCGCTGATCAACGCCGACCGCGGCCAGCGCCTCACCGACCAGATCAAGGCGCTGCGCCGCCAGCTCGCGTCCGACATGGGCTTCGTGATGCCCTCGGTGCGCATCCAGGACAATATGCAGCTGCCCGCTACCGAATACGCGATGCGCATCAAGGAAATCATCGCCGGCCGCGGCGATCTGCGCCCGGGTCAATTGCTCGTCATGGATCCGCGCGGCGAAGCGATCGCGATGCAGGGCGAAGCCACGAAGGAGCCGACCTTCGGCCTGCCGGCCATGTGGGTCGACGAAGGCTTGCGCGAAGAGGCCTTGTTCAAGGGCATGACCGTGGTCGATCCGCAGACCGTGATCACCACGCATCTGACCGAGATCATCAAAGACAACATGGCCGAGCTTCTGTCCTACACCGAGACGCAGAAGCTGCTCGACGAGCTCGGCAAGGAACACAAGAAACTCGTCGAAGAGATCGTGCCGAGCCAGATCACCGTCGGCGGCCTGCAGCGCGTGCTGCAGAACCTGCTCGCCGAGCGCGTGTCGATCCGCGACCTGCCCGCGATCCTCGAGGGCGTGTCGGAAGCCACGAGCCACACGCGCAACATCACGGCGATCACCGAGCATGTGCGCACGCGCCTGGCGCGCCAGCTGTGCGAACAGAGTGCAGCCGACGGCGGCGTGGTGCCGCTCGTGACGCTCGGCCCCGAATGGGAACAGAGCTTCGCCGAATCGATCGTGGGCCAGGGCGAAGAGCGCCAGCTTTCGATGCAGCCCTCGCGGCTCCAGGAATTCATCCAGACGGTCCGCTCGGTCTTCGAGCACCATTCGATGATGGGCGAGAATCCGGTGCTGCTGACGAGCCCGCTCGCACGGCCCTTCGTGCGCTCGATCGTCGAGCGCTTCCGCCCGGCCACGACCGTGATGTCGCAGAACGAGATCCACCCCAAAGCGCGCATCAAGACGGTGGGGACGATCTAAGCCATGCGCCTCAAAGCCTTCCATGCCGCGACGGCCGAGGACGCGATCCGACTGGTGCAAAGCCAGCTCGGCGACGACGCGCTCGTCGTCTCGACCGAGAGCGACGCGTCCGGCGTGCGGGTCATGGTAGCGGTCGAAGAAGAACCCGATGCGCCGGAGGCGGGCTTTGCGCTGCATGCGGTCGAAGACGAGCCGGACCTCGCCCCCGCGCGCGACGAGGCGCCGCGCTTCGGGCGCGGTGCTCCGCCGCCCGAACAGAGTGCGCTCGCGCGCGTGCTGGCTTTCCACGGCGTGCCGGCCATGCTCGCCGCGCGTTTCGAAGACGGCCCCAGGCTCGGACGCGGCGGCAGCGATGCGGCCGTAGGGGCCGCCCTCGCCCAGCGCCTTGCGGCGCTCTATCGCTTTGCCCCGCTCGCGGCCGCACGCTCGACCGCGCCGCTGCTGCTCGTGGGCCCGCCCGGCGCCGGCAAGACGCTGGCGACGGCCAAGCTCGCAGCCCAGGCCATCCTCGAAGGTACGCGCGTGCGCATCGTCTCGACCGACCGCAATTCGGCGGGCGGCGTTCCGGCCCTCGCGGCCTTCGCGCAGATCCTCGACGTGCCGTTCGACATAGCCGACGGGCCCGAGGATCTGCAGCGTTTTGCCTATGCCGCGCGCGACACGACGCCGCTGCTGATCGACACGGCTGCGGTCAATCCCCACAATCCGGCCGAGCTCGCAGGCCTTGCGCGCCTCGTCGTTGCGACCGGCGGCGAGCCCGTGCTGACGCTGCCTGGCGGCCTCGACGTTTCGGAAAGCGCCGAGACGGCCGAAGCCTTCGCGCGCATCGGCTGCACCCGCCTCATTGCCACGCGCCTCGACATTGCGCGCCGCCTGGGCGGATTGCTTGCCGCCGCCGCCGACGGCACCTACGCCTTCGCCGAAGTTTCCGTTTCGCCGAGCCCTGCCGACGGCCTCGAAGCCGTCGATGCCCAGCGTTTTGCCCGCATTCTCGTGGCCGCCGCAGCCCAAGCGCGCGCGGCCCGCAACCCGGAGGCCGTATCGTGAGCCAGATCCACACCCTGCCCTACGCCGAAGCCCATACGCGGGCGGTCGTCGAGACCGGCCAGGATGCAAGGCCGAGCCGGTCGCTGGGCATCGTTGCGGTCGCGTCCGGCAAAGGCGGGGTCGGCAAGACGTGGTTCTCGGTCACGCTCGCGACGTGCCTTGCGAAGCGCGGCCTCAAGACGCTGCTGTTCGACGGCGATCTTGGCCTTGCCAATGTCGACATCCAGCTCGGCCTCTTCCCCAAGCGCGATCTCGGCCACTATTTCGCAGGCGCGCACGCGCTCGCCGAATGCACGACCTACTACCCGACCGGCGGCTTCGAAATTCTGGCCGGCCGCTCGGGTTCGGGCAATCTCGCCTCGCTGCCGCAGCCGCGCTTTGCGCAGCTCGTGCGCGATCTCTACGAGCTCTCGGCCGACTACGAAGCGACCGTGATCGATCTCGGGGCGGGCATCGAGGCGCATACGCGCGGGCTTGCGGCCCTGTCGCGCACCTGCGTGGTCGTGACCAACGACGAGCCGACCGCGCTGACCGACGCATACGCGTTCATCAAGGTTCTCACGCAGCAGCGCCAGCGCACCGATCTGCGCATCGTCGTCAACAGTGCGGCCAACCCCACCCAAGGCCAGCGCATCCACGAAACGCTGACCAAGGCGTGCCGCGAGTTCCTGCGCTTCGAGCCGCCGCTGCTGGGTGTGGTGCGCCGCGACGGGCGCGTGCGCGACACGATCCACGCCCAGACGCCGCTGCCGGTGCGCCATCCGACTGCGCACGCGGCACTGGACGTGGACGCGATCGCGGCCCGTCTGCTCGAACGTTTGTGAGCGGATCGCTCCCCACGAACCTCCCGCCAAGCGGCGCGCCGTCGCCGAGCCCAGCTGCGCCTGCGCCAGCGCCAGCAGCATCCGCGCCAACGGCCGCGAATGCCGCCGCGACACCTGCAGCGCCTGCACAAGGCCAAGCGGCCGTACCGTCGCCGGCTCCGCCAACGGTCGCGGCCGCTGCAGCCGCAACCGCCGAACTTCTCGGCCAACTGCGCAACCAGTTTTTGGCTGCGGCCGCGCAAAGCACCACGCTCGCAACAGCGCTTGCCAACGAGGGCCAACTGCTTGGCCAGATTCTCGGCAAAGACGCCACGGGCCAGACCTTGGTCAAGACCGATGCGGGCCAGGTCGCGCTGAGATTGCCGCCGGCCGTCACGCTGCCGCAGGGGGCGGCCGTCACGCTGCAGCTGTCGGGCGTTCCCAAAGCCATTCAAGCGCAGATCGTGCAATTGCAGCTGCCCACGCCGGCAGCACCGCCGCCGGCGCCGCAAGCGGCAGCCGCACAAGCGCCGGCCGCGCAGATTGCGCAAGGCGTGCAAACGCGGCCCACGCTGGAACTCGCTGCCACCGTCGTCGGGGCGGCGCCGCCCAAGCAGGAGCCCGGCGGCTTGCCGCGCTTGGCTACCGGCACGACGGTCCAGCTGCGCCTGCCGAGCGAGACGACGCCCCCGCTGCCGGCCGGGCCTGCCGCAACAGCGACGGCGCCTGCAGCATCGGCCGCAGCGACGTCAACGCCGACCGGCACCTCGACAGCCTTGCTTGCCGCGCTTGCGGCGGCACCTGCACCGGCCGCCGCAAAGACGCCGGCCGGCATGGAGGTGCGCGTGCTTGCCCAGCTGCCGGGCGGCCAAATCCTGCTCGACACGCCGGTCGGACGGCTCGCCGCGACCTGGCCGCCAGGCCTGCCGCGCCCCGCCGAGGGCGCCAAACTCGCCGTCGAACTCGCCGCCTTCCAGGCCCCGCCTAAACCGGCTGCCGAGGATGCCGGGCCGCTCAAATCGAACGTGCCGCTCGCGCGCGAATGGCCAGCCCTCAAGGACGCGTTCAAGAGCCTTGCCGACGCAAGTCCGGCCCTTGCGCGCCGCGTGCTCGACGAAGCGATCCCGCGCCCCGGCCCCAAACTTGCCGTGCAGATCATGTCGTATCTGGCCGCCGACCGCACGGATGCGCGCAGCCTGCTTGGCGAAGCGGTCGCAACGGCTCTCGAGCGGTCTGGGCGCGGCGACATTCTGCAGCGCCTCGACGGCGACCTCAAAGAAATGCAGCGCCAGGCTGCCGCGCCCAGCGACTGGCGCGTCGCCTATGTGCCTTTCCAGGACGGCGGCGAATTGCGGCAGCTGCGCATCTTCTCGCGCCGCGAGCAGAACAAGGACAAAAAGGACCGCGAGTCGAAACGCTTTGTTGTCGAAGTCGCGTTCTCCGAACTTGGCGACGTGCAGATCGACGGGCTCATGCGCAAGCCCAAGCTCGAGCTGATGCTGCGCACGCATCGGCAGATTCCGCCCGACTTGCGCGACGAAATCGAGGTCGTTTTCCTCGAAGGCTGCACCTTGGCGGGCCTCGCCGGGCGCATCTATTTCCAGGCCGGCGAACGGTTTCCGGTCAATCCGATCGAGGAAATCGCGCACCAGACGCCAGGGGTCGTCGCGTAGTTCCCCGGCATACAATCGAGATTACCTTTGTATGGGAAACGGGCATTTTTTGAATACCCGTTAATCCGCAGTTAAGCATTTGCGGGCACAAATAGGCCAATCCCGCTTCGGAGGTTCCCCCCATGTCTGCAATTGTGTCCCTCAATCCCTTCGGCCGCTTTTCGCTGGTCGGCCAAGTCTATGCCGCGTTCGGCCTGCTTGGCCTGCTGCTGGCAGCTGCCGCCGCCTACGGCGTGCTCGGTTTCACGCAGACGGCGCGGGACTCAAGACAGGTCTCAGACCTCGCGCATCAGGCCAAAATCGCCCAACTCGTCGATCTTCGCCTGACGCAAACGCGCAATACCATAAACATCTGGCTGCAGGCGCCCAACGCGCAGCAGGCCGACGCGTCGAACGCGAGCTTTCGCCGCCTCGAAGCCGCCGTGAAAGAACTCGAAGGCATGCGCCTTACGGACTCCGAGCGCGCGTTCGTCGCCGACTATAGTGCGACGCTCGCGAAGTACCGCGACGAAAGCTGGACGACGATCCAGCGCCACTTCGCGACGCGGGCAACCCTCTTGGCCGAACTCGACCGCGTCGGTCCGCCCAACCGCACGGTCTTGCAGCGTCTGCGCGACGAAGTGATCGCGGCCGGCCATATGTCGGCCGGTGCGGCGCTCAATCTGTCTGCCGAGCACTACATGCTCGGCCGCGTGCGCACGATGCGCTACCGCACCAGTCTCGCCGACAGCGACATGGAAAACGGCGCGCGCGCGCTCAACGACGCGATCGCCGCAGCCGAGGAAGCAAAGCGTACAGCACCTTCCGCCTTCGCCCCGCGCATCGACGCATCGATCGCGGCCATCGTTGCCTATCGCGACGATTACGCAAAAGTGCTCCAGGCATCCAAAGACATCGAGGCCGTGCGCGCAGTTTTCCGTGCGCAAGGGAACTCGCTTTCCGGCTTTACCGACAACATCCGCCAGTCGCTCGAAACCCGAGAGGACCAAATTACTGTTGCGGCGAAGGCAGCCGTCCTGCAGCGCGAATGGTTCATGTCGATCGGCGGCGTTTTGGCGCTCGCACTCGCACTCCTGATCGCCGTCGCGTTCGTGGCCAGCCTCAAGCGTCCGCTTGCGATCCTGGTCGATGTCGCCAGCAAGCTCGCCAACGGCCGCGACGATGTCGCCGTCGCCGCCAGCGCGCGCAAGGACGAGCTCGGCGCGCTTCTGAACGCCATGCGCGCGCT